>JAIRKM010000048.1 GCA_031260125.1 Helicobacteraceae bacterium
GGACCAGCCGTAACCGCCACAAGACCCGCAAGCGTGCCGTTAAGCACAAAGGTAAGATCGATCTTTTTGTAGATGATCTTGCTCAAAATAGCCGCCGCGACCGCGCCCGCGCTTGCGCCTAGATGCGTGCTGGCGCAAACAAGCGCGATATTGTCCGCGTTGCCTTTGGTAGCCAGCGCCAATTCGCTCGCGCCGTTAAATCCAAACCAGCCGAGCCATAAGCAAAAGGTGCCTAGCGTAGCCAGCGGCAGATTGCTGCCCGGAATGGGGCGTACTTTGCCGTCGGGTCCGTATTTGCCCGCTCTTGCGCCCAGCAGTAGCGCGCCGGCTAATGCCGCCCAACCGCCGGTGCTATGAACGATCGTCGAGCCGGCAAAGTCGCTAAACGCCGAACCCAAAGTATCGACCATCCAGCTTGTGCCCTCTATATACACGTCGGCGTTCGTCTCGCCACCGTTGCCCAAAAACGTCCCGCCCCATGTCCAATTGCCCACAATCGGGTAGATAACGGCAACTAAGATCAGCGTAAAGGCAAAAAACGGAATCAGCTTGATACGTTCGGCGACTGTTCCGCTAACGATCGAAGCCGCCGTCGCCGCAAACATTACCTGAAAGAAAAAATCCGTATGTAGCCCGTAATCGCTGCCCTCGTCGCCAGCGACCGCGCCAAACGCAAAGAGCTGTCCAAACACGCCGTGTCCGTACATTATGTCGTAGCCGATCAAGAAATAGACCACCGACCCAAGCGCCATAATACCGACGTTTTTGGTCAAAATGACCGTTACGTTTTTGGTGCGCACCAGCCCGGATTCCAGCATGGCAAAGCCCGTCGCCATCCAAAACACCAACGCGCCGCCGACGATCAGCAAGAAGACGCTGAGAAGATACCCGGCGTCGCCCGCGTTTACCGCTACTTCCGTTTCCATTGAAACCCCTTTTTCTAAGATGGATTATTTTTGCACATCCGTGTAGGAAATAAGAGAGTGGGTATGATGATTTTTTAATCAATTTGAAAACACAAGCGCCATCAGTTCAACGGATCGACTTCGTGCGAAATAGGACGCAAGGCGTCCCCTCCTCTCTCATCATTCACGGCTATATCAGGTATTTCAATCTTAATCATTTTGAAAGCTTTTTAGGTGTAGAGTCGCGCATTTTGTTGGAGCGCTGTTATGTCGAAAATCGCGGAATATTACAAAGGCTTTATCCCACAAAGTTACCTCTCGCTACGGGCTGGCTACAGTCTGAAAGACCTCTATGCCGACGCTCTGGCGGGACTTACCGTTTCGGTGATCGCCGTCCCTTTGGCAATGGCGATCTCCATTGCCAGCGGTCTGTCGCCCGAAAGAGGGCTTTTCACCGCTATTGTCGCGGGCTTTTTCATCTCTTTTCTCGGCGGAAGCCGCAGTCAGATCGGCGGACCGACAGCCGCGTTCGCAATCACCGTTGCGACGGTTTACGCGCAATTTGGGCTGGACGGATTGATGATAGCCACAATGATGGCGGGCGCGATCTTGATCTTTTTGGGTTTTTGCAAAGCGGGTATTTTGATCAGCTTTATTCCCTATCCGGTGATCACCGGATTTACCACCGGAATCGCCATTTTGCTGATGTTTTCACAGATTAAGGACTTTTTTGGGCTGAACATAGACAAGCTGCCGCCGGATTTTATCCATAGGGCGGTCGTTTACATACAAAAAATAGACAGCTTCAACGCCGCCGCGATCGCCATTGCCGTTACCTCAATGGCGATCATCATTCTATGTAAACGGTTTATACCCAAGCTGCCCGGACCTGTAGTTGTGGTGTTTTTGATGGGTCTCGCGTCGATCGTCTTCGATCTGCCAGTAGATACGATTGAAAGCCGTTTCGGACAGATTCCAAACACTTTGCCCGCTCCAAGCCTGCCGGACATCACCTTTGAGAAGCTGCGGATGCTTTTCCCTAGCGCCCTTACGATCGCGCTTTTAGCGGGCATCGAGTCACTTTTAAGCGCAATGGTAGCCGATGGCATGGCGGGAACGCGCCACAACGCCAACGCCGAGCTGATCGGGCAGGGAACGGCGAATATCGCAAGCGCGATGTTTGGTGGCATCTGCGCTACGGGCGCTATCGCCAGAACCGCCGCAAACATTCACGCGGGATCGCGCTCGCCCGTTTCCGGCATGCTCCACGCCGCGTGGCTGCTTCTGTTTATGTTTTTTCTATCGCCGTTTATCGTTAAGGTGCCGCTTGCGGCGCTAAGCGGGATTTTGATGATTATCGCGTGGAATATGAGCGAGCTTAAATCGCTCAGAACGATACTGCACGCCCCGCCGAGCGACGCTATAGTCTTGTTTCTGACGCTGCTGCTTACCGTGCTGGTCGATCTCAACATAGCGATACTAGCGGGCATCTCTATGGCATCGCTCGTGTTTATTCAGAAGATGATGGAAGGAACGCAGATTATGAGCTTCAAAGACGCGCAGGCGACCTCCTTTTCGGACGAAGCGGGCGATCCGGACGCGATCGCAAACAAAAATGTACCGGAAGATACAGAGGTGTACGAGCTATTTGGACCGCTCTTTTTCGGCGTGGCGGACAAGCTACGCGACACGCTGCGCATATTTTCTATGCCTCCAAAGGTGTTTATCCTGCGTATGCGTTACGTGCCGATGGCGGACGCGGCTGGACTCTACGCGCTGGAAGCGCTACACAAAAACGCCGTTAAGCAGGGAACGACGCTGGTGCTTTCCGGCGTAAACGCCAAAGTGTTCGCCAGCATAAAACGGGCGAAGCTGCACAAAAAGATCGGCGAGGAAAATATATGCGATCACATCGACAAAGCTCTGTCGCGGGCGAAAGAGATCGTCGGCGAAGATGGCGGCTGATTGTGGCGTTTCGTAAAAACGGGCATTCGTCTTTTTGCGGGCGGTTGTATCCCGCGTCAGCGCTCTCTCGCGCTATTCTTGTTAAAGCCCTTTAATAGTAATCTTGCTGAATGGGATTGACAAGCAAAGTTATATTTATCATATCGGTAAGCGCGATCGCGCTTATGGCAAAAAGCGCCGCTTCCTATTTCAGCGAGGGCAGCGTAAAGGCAAATAAGGGGCTTTACTCCGAGTCCATTGAGGATTTTACAAAGGCGATCGAGCTAAGACCAAACGACAGCTATATCTACCATAAACGCGGCGTATCCTACAGCCGCATAGGGGATCAAGCAAAGGCGATCGAGGACCTCACGAGGGCGATCGAGCTAAATCCGCACGATTCGTTCGCCTTCACAAACCGCGCGATGTCATACGCGCGCATACAGCAGTATGAAAAAGCAATTGAAGACTACACGCTGGCGATTGGCGTTTACCCCTCCAACGCTCTGGCGTACAACTACCGCGGACTTGCCTACCGTGAGCTTGGCGAACATGCCAAAGCGATTGCGGATTTTACAAAGGCGATCGAGATCAACCCGAGCTACGCCTACGCATACAACAACCGCGGCGAGACATACGGCATTATGGGAAATCGAATCAGCGCCAGACAAGATGCCGGCAAAGCCTGTAAGATGGGCTACTGCGAATACCTCACGGTGATGGAAAACGAAGATAACCAGCGCTAAGGCGGGGGGTTAAGCCCCGCTCGCGGTTAAGCGATAGCTTTTTTAGCCTGTTCGGCGATCTGCGCGAAACTTTCCGGCTCGTTCATCGCCAGATCGGCTAGCACCTTCCGATCGATGCCGATACCTGCTTTGTTCAGCCCGTGTATCAACTGTGAGTAGCTTATGCCGTTTAAGCGGCAGGCGGCGTTAATCCGCGTAATCCAAAGACTGCGGAAGTTTCTCTTGTTGTTTTTGCGATCGCGGTAGGCATAAACTAGGCTTCTCTCAAGCTGTTCTTTGGCTTTCCTGAAATGCTTGTGCCTCGCGGAAAAAAAACCGCGCGCCTGTTTCAAAACCTTGTTGTGGCGGCGGCGGCGGACTACGCCTGTCTTTACTCTCATATTCTCTCCTTTTACCTGATTATGGCGCCGCTTTGAGCGGACTTCTCTGCTTCGCCTGAGCTAACAGAAGGATTGGCGCGAAAAGCGCGACTATTTGACCAGCATTCTCTTTACGTTCGCCACATTTGAACTGTGAACGTACTGACTAGAGCGCAGATTCCGCTTTGTCTTGCGGCTCTTTTTGGTCAGAATGTGGCTTCTAAAGGCGCTACCGCGTTTGATCGTGTTCTTCTTCACGGAAAAACGCTTGAGGGCAGCCCTCTTTGTCTTCATCTTAGGCATTCTTTACCTCACCCTTTCTTCTCTCTTTTTGGAACTACATGCATGCTTACAAACCGACCGTCTAAAAACGCCTCTTTTTCGATCACCGCATAAGGCTCCACCATTTGAGCGGTGGATTTTAGCACAGCAAAGCCTACGCTTGGGTTGGACATCTCCCGCCCCTTGAGGAAAACGCGGAATTTTACGTATTTTCCCTCCGCCAAAAAGTCGATCGCGTGCTTGATCTTGTAGTTGAGATCGTTTTGCGCGATCTTGGCGGTCAGCTTGATCTCCTTGACCTCCACCTGTTTTTGCTTTTTCTTCGCCTCTTTGGCGCGCTTTTCCTGCTCGTACTTGAACTTTCCAAAGTCCATAATCTTCGCCACCGGCGGCTTGGCATCAGGCGAGATCAGCACCAGTTCTAGGTTGCGATCGACGGCGAGCTGCAACGCCTGCCGGCTGCTGATCACGCCGAATTGATTGCCATCGCTACCTATGCAGCGCACTTCGTCTGAAAAGCGGACGACCTGTTCGTTGATCAGCGTTTTTTTCTCCCTCTCCTTGTTCGGAGCGAACGGGGGGGTGTTATTCAAAGGCATTTCTCTCCTTGTTTTTCTCTTTGCATTTCGCGATAAACGCGCCTAAATCAAGCGTCTCCTCCGATCGCTTGCTGCGATCTCTCAAGCTCACGGCGCGCGCCTCTTTCTCTCTCTCGCCTACTACGGCGATAAACGGCGCTTTGAGCTTTTCCGCCGAGCGTATCTTTTTGCTCAGCGTTTCGGAGCGATCGAAAAGTTCCGCATATATATCGGCTTTTGTCAAAAGCTCCGCAATCTCCCTCGCGTATGAAACACACTCTTCTCTTACGGGAACGATCGCCACCTGCGTCGGCGCGATAAAAAACGGCAGTTCGCCGCCGTAATGCTCGATCAAGATCGCGATAAAACGCTCCATCGATCCCATCATAGCGCGGTGGAGCATAACCGGACGCGCGCGTTCGTTCTTTTCGTTTGTGTAGCGCAGATCAAAGCGCTCGGGCAGATTCATATCCACCTGCACCGTGCCGCACTGCCACTCTCTGCCAATCGCGTCGGTAATCTTCACGTCAACCTTAGGCCCATAGAACGCGCCGCCGCCCTCGTCAATACAGTAATCGCCCCGTTTTTTCAGAACCGCCTCGATCTCTTCCGTCGCCCTCCGCCAGAGTTCGTCCGAGCCGATCGCTTTGGCGGGCTTGGTCGAAAGCGTCAGCGTATAGGTAAATTCAAAACCGCTCATCAGGCAGTCGATGAATTCCAGAATCTTTTCGATCTCCTCGCCGATCTGATCTTCGCGGCAAAAGATATGCGCGTCGTCCTGCGTAAATTCGCGTACGCGCAAAAGCCCGTGCAGAACGCCGCTCTGCTCGTGGCGGTGTACCGTTCCAAACTCAAAAAACTTCAGCGGCAGATCGCGAAAACTTCTCGTCTGCGACTCGTAAACGGCGATATGCCCCACGCAGTTCATCGGTTTTAAGCCGTACTCGCTATCGTCGATCGTCGTAAAGTACATATTTTCGCCGTAGTTGGCTATATGCCCGCTTTTGCGCCATAGATCGGAGCGCAATATCTCTGGCCCCCGAACGGGTTGATAGCCGCGCCTGATATGCGCCGCGAAACTTAACGACTCAAGTTTGGCGCGAAGCCGCGCGCCCGCAGGCAACCAGATCGCCAAGCCGCCGCCGATCTCGTCGGAAAACTTAAATAACCCAAGCTCGCTTCCTAGCTTCCTGTGATCGCGCTTTGACGCCTCGATCATCCGTGTCTCCCACGCTTTGAGCGATTCTTCGGAGCTAAACGCAATGCCGTAGATTCTCGTCAGCATTTCGCGCGAGTTGTCGCCGCCTAAATAGGCTCCGGCGAGTTTTGTCAGCTTCACGTTTGATAAAAATCCGGTGTCTGGCACGTGCGGTCCGCGGCAGAGGTCTTCAAAATCTCCCTGCCTGTAAAAGGTTACCTCCTCGGCGTCAATGCGGCTAAGCACTTCGGTTTTGAGCGGATCGTCCGCGTAGCGATCCTGCGCCTGAGCTTTTGTCATTTCGTACCGCTCAATAGGAATGCGCCGCGCCGCGATCTTTTTCATCGTCTTTTCTATGGTTTTCAGATCGTCCTCTCCGATCTTCGCAGCGGTTTTGAAGTCGTAGTAAAACCCCTCCTCCACCACAGGCCCGACAAAAAACATCGCGTCTGGATACAGCAGCTTGATCGCCTGCGCCAGCAGGTGCGCGCAGGAGTGGCGTAAAATAAAAAGCGCTTCTTTGGAGTCGTCATAGAAGATTGGTTCGCCCTCCACGCCAAGGGCTCGTGCGGTTTGCAGATCAAAAACGCCCTCAAGCGTTTTAACGCCGATCGAAATGCTCAAAGAGTTTGCTTCCTTTATAAAATCTGGTGGCCGTAAGAGGACTCGAACCTCTGACCACTACCATGTCAAGGTAGTGCTCTACCAACTGAGCTATACGACCACTTGCGCTTTTAGCCGCGGCAAAAAGCGCGCCCAGCCGCCTTTTTCGCGCAAGCAACAAAAAGCGCAAGATTGTACTCAATTTTTCTTAATGCCTATCCATAAGAAGAGTAAAACCGCCGTGTCAATCATCACGTCGGCGAAATTGAAGATGGGAAAATCAAACCAGTAGTGCCAGTGAATGTAATCAACAACGCCGCCGTGAATAAAGCGATCCAGCACGTTTGACAAGCCCGCTCCCAAGACGAACGCGAGGGGAAGAAAGTATCTATCCAACAGCTTCGCGGCGAACGCGTAAACAGCCACGCCGACAATGATCAGCAGCTGTATATATTTAAGCCATTCCCCCAAGAAGGCAAACAACGAAAAAGCCACCCCCTTGTTAAAAACAAGCGTGATCGACAGCGCCTCGCTATCCCAGCGAAAACCGCTCAGCACAATAAACTTCACAAGCCGATCGATCAGAAAAACGCCCGCGAGCGCGGCGAAAAAGATCGCTTTTTTTCTGTTAGTCATTGACCCGCTTGAGTAGCGTTTCTAGCTTCGCATACCAGCCGTTAAGCTCGTTTTTGTTCTCGCCTTCTAGCAGAATGCGCAGCTTCATTTCCGTGCCGGAGTAGCGTACCAGATGGCGGATATTTGCGTTTTCGATCTCTTTTAGCAGATCGCTTAAACCCTCGATCGACGCGATCTCTCTCTTTTCGCCCACCTTGATCGCGCCCTGCTTTTGCGGAAAGAGCGCGAAAGGGTTAAACAACTCGCTTGCCTTTTTGCGGCTGGAGATCATCGTTGAGGCGGCTAAAAGCGCGCTTACCAGCCCGTCGCCCGTTTTTACGTAATCCGAAAATATGATATGCCCGCTTTGCTCGCCACCGAAGTTTATGTCGTTTTCCCGCATCACCTTCAGCACGTTCTTGTCGCCTATGTCGCTGCGTAACAAAGAGATGCCGTGCGTGGCGAGAAACCGCTCCAGCGCCATATTGCTCATCTGCGTTACCACGCATGCGTTCCGCCGCAGCATTCCCTTCTCGCTCATCGAAAGAGCCAGAGCGCCTATAAGTTTGTCTCCGTCGATTACCCCGCCGTTCTCGTCCACAGCCACAAGCCGATCCGCGTCGCCATCAAGCGCGAAACCAATATCCGCCCTCAGCCGCTTTACCTCGCGGGAAAGCTGCTGCGGATAAACCGCGCCGCACGCTTCGTTGATATTCGATCCGTTTGGCTCGTCGCCTATGACAAACAGATCCGCCCCAAGTTCGGCAAAAACAGTGGGGGCTACCTTGTACGCCGCGCCGTTTGCCGCGTCCACCACGATCCGCACGCCGCTGAGCGTCATATCCTTTGGAAAGCTGTTCTTTATATATACTATATAGCGCCCGATCACGTCGTCAACACGCTTAGACGAGCCAATCTCCGCGCCTGTCTGAAGCGCCGACTGCACCGATCGTTCGTCGTCGTAAATCGCCTCAATATCCCTCTCTTCCACAGAGGAGAGCTTATCGCCCTCGCGATCGAAGAACTTGATCCCGTTATCCTCGTACGGGTTGTGCGAAGCGCTGATCATAATACCCGCGTCGCAACGCATATTTTCTGTGAGAAACGAGATTGCCGGCGTAGGCATAGGTCCTATCTGTACGACGTTGTAGCCCACCGCTGTCAAACCGGAAACGAGCGCGTTTTCCAGCATATAGCCGCTTCGCCGCGTATCCTTTCCCACCAAAATCTTGTTTGTGCGCGAGTGTCTGCGAAAGTGAATGCCCGCCGCCATCGCAAGCCTCATCGCCAGAAACGGCGTAAGTTTCTCACCCGCCAGCCCGCGCACTCCGTCCGTGCCGAAAAGTTTCATCGATTTTCCTTAATCGAATATAAAATTTATTTTACTTTAAGTAAAGTTCGCTAAAATCCCGCGTTATTTTAACCACGCAAGGATTAACGCAATGGCAAATCACAAATCATCGAAAAAACGCGCACGGCAGAACCCGTCGCTTAACGAGCGCAACCGCTACTACCGTACTCGCGTCAAAAATGTCGCGAAAGCCATAACGGGCGCAAAGAGCAAAGAGGAGGCAAACGAGGCTTTCAAAAAGGCGAACCGCTACCTGCACTCAATGGTAAGCAAGGGCATACTGAAAAAAAACACGGCGGCGCGGAAAGTCAGCCGTTTAGCTGCGTTCATCAACAAGATCGCTTAAAACTTGCTCTCTCAGCGAATTAAGCCGTTTATCGTCAGACACGGCGAGATTGCCGAAGCGCTCGCCGATCCGCTTATCGGCTCAAATGTGGTCAAAATGCGCGATCTGCTTAAAGAGCAGTCGGCGATTGCCGAGATCGCCGAAGCGGGCGAAAGATACCTCAAAACGCTCGCGGCTGTCGAAGAGAATAGGACGCTGCTTGGCGATCCTGAGCTAGGCGATCTAGCAAAGGAAGAGCAAAGATCGCTTGAGAAAGAAAAGGAGGCGCTAGAAGCCGAGATCAATCGGCTTTTATTGCCAAAAGACCCCAACGATCAACGCAACATATATCTGGAGATACGCGCCGGAACGGGCGGCGACGAAGCGGGGTTGTTTGCCGCCGATCTTTTCAGGCTCTACTGCCGTTACGCCGATCTGCGCGGGTGGAACACGGAAATTATATCCTCCAGCGAAAACGACCACGGCGGCTACAAAGAGGTGATCGCGCTGATCAAAGGCAAAGGCGTTTACAGCCGCATGAAGTTTGAAGGCGGGACGCACCGCGTTCAGCGCGTGCCGGAGACAGAGGCGCAGGGGCGGATTCACACGTCGGCGGTAACGGTGGCGATCCTGCCAGAGGTGGAGGATGTGGAAGCGGAAATCAGCCCTGCCGATCTGCGCATCGACGTTTTCCGTTCAGGCGGACACGGCGGGCAGTCGGTCAATACCACCGATTCGGCGGTAAGAATCACGCACATTCCGACCGGCATAAGCGTTTCAATGCAGGACGAAAAAAGCCAGCACAAAAATAAGGACAAAGCTCTGCGCATTTTGAAGGCGCGGCTCTTTGAGCTGGAAACAAAGAAGCAAAGCAACGCCGAGAGCCAGAGTCGCAAGGCACAGGTGGGAAGCGGCGATCGAAGCGAACGAATCCGCACCTATAACTTTCCGCAAAACCGCTTAACCGATCACAGAATCGGCTTGACGCTTTACCGATTGGAGGAGCTTATGATTGCGGGCGATCTTGACGAGGTAATCGACGCGCTGATCGCCAAATCGCAAGCCGACGCTATCGGTTGAAACTCATTGGCAAACAAAAATCGCGGTAGCAACAGTAGAGACGCGAATAGATTTCACGCCAAAAGCGGAGATCGAAACGCCCCTGCTATTTATAGTCGCCGTAATCCTCCATATCTTCAATATACTGTGAGATGGGAATGTCGTTTATAAGTACATTTTCAACGACGCCCTTTCCCCCAAGCGCCTTGACGATTACTACGACTTTGTTCTGAGCAGCGTTAGTGATGCTGCTGCTGCGATCTACGTACCTTGCCTTTTGCTCTTTCATATAAAAACGATCGAACGGATAATTAAAAGAGACGCGATCTGAATGTCCCTCTCCTTCCAACCGCAGATATGCGCGATCGTCCGATGGCGGCGCAGTCAGCGCCTCGTCTGGTTCGCTTATGCCGTCATTGTCCTTAAAAGCCACAAAGAGTTTTAGTTTGCATTCGCGTTCACGTTCGCGAGTCGGGCATCGAACGCCCTTTGGCATTTTCATACCAAAGCTGTCCAAGCGCAAATTGACATAACGTCCCGTAAACGGATTGTATGGATCGAGCGGACGTATCTGTAGCACGATCGTCTTGCCGTATGTCAGAACCGACTCATAATAAATAATCTGATAGATAAGGGCGGCAATTTGTAAAAAAAGCGCCGCTCCCAGCACTGCTAATATAATTTTCGCTCTCATGATCGCTCCCTCATCAGTTTTTTAATGACGACATTGGTTGAAAAGAAGCCAATTCCGATAAGCACAAAAGCGATCCCCTTGTAAAGGAGGCTAAGATCGGAATCAAAAAACTTGATGAAGGTCAGTATGACGATCAGGATCAACCCCTGATTCGCCTGAACGAGGCTGTTTTGCCTTGCGCCAAAGACAAGAAGCACAACCCCCGTCAAGGCTGTATAGATAGAAAATATTACGCTCACGTGATTGGGAGACGCGGATATAAGAAGCCACGTAAAAATTGTGAAAAAGGGAATGGCCAGATAGACAAGCTCATCTCTTTTCTTATAAATATAAACGCCGAGCAGCACGACAAGCAGAAACAAAAGGAACGCCGACTGCGCGCTTATATGCAGATCGTAAATATTGAACTGATCGCTGACAGTACTAAGAAGAAGCATAAAACAACATAAGATCAGCTTGGCAATCTCGTCGCCAACCCTGTTTATCCCACCCAGATCGGAGTCGTAGATCAGCCTGTAAGCAAGCCAGACAACGCTTGAGAACGCCATATTGAGAATCAACACCGATTCACTTTCGCGTCCATAGGAATCTAAAGAGCAATTGAGAAGAGAAGCAATCCCGATCGCTACGGATACGTTGAAAACATGCGCTATAGAGCCGTAGGGCGCTTTGACAAGCTCCCGGATATACCACGGCAGCCAGATGAAAAACAAAAGCCATATAAACGGATCGTGAAAGATGCTATACGTAATAACGTCGTAATTAAACAGCCCGACTATAGCCCACCATAAAATAAACGCGACCGTTGCAGACCTAAAAAGATATATCAGCGGGATTGACAGCAGGACGACAATTTTTACAAAATCGTACAGATTGCCGCCAAGATGGTAGGTCTGGGCGACTATCGCCAGCGCTCCCGTAAAGGCGATTAGCAAAAAAAGGGTGCTTGCTTCAGAAAAACCCACGCTTTCCTCGCGCTTCAAGCGGACAAAAACCACAATTGCCTGCGCGCTCAGCAGCAGAATAAGCGCGATCCCTGCTTTGGCGATACGCGGAATCTGCTCCCAGTTTGAGGCAAAGATAGAGATGATCCCAAGTCCGATCAACAGCGCCCCTAGAATGGAAAGGGCGATGAATGAATAGCTCTTCCTCACGGCAGCTTCGTAACGCGCCAGAATCCTCTCGCCGCTTTCGCGCGTGATGAGCGCTTCCTTCACCCAGACAGGAACCTCTTGTTTAAGCCAATCAACCGGGATCTGCATCGTCCTCTCCTCCAGCTACGAATTTTCTCCGTACCAGTCCAAATTCCGCGTCAGAAACATAACAAGCGCGATTGTAGCGAAAGTTACAAGCGATCCTATTAAAAGCGCGTAGCTCTCCGCGTTAAGCACCGCGTACAGCAGAAGGTAGGACAGCATAGCCGCAAACCCCATAAAGCCCGCTTTAGTCCATGTGGGCAGAAGCGAGCGCGCGTAAAGCGCAAGTAGCGCGATCACGGCGGCGGCGGCGATAAAGTAGGCGGCGTAAAACGCGATCTGTTCCGACAGCGAAAGCAGCAGCAGATAGAAAACCGCGTTGCCAATACCGCAAAGCAGATACGGCACCGGATGAATGCGCACCTTCGCAACAATCTCCAGTAAAAAGAGCGTCAGAAACGGGACGATCACAATCAAAACCGCGTATTTCACAGCGCGGGTATTGAGCGAATAGGTGTCAATAGCGCGGTAGAAATCGACGCCGAATTTCGTTTCGTTCAGCGATACGCCGTCGCGCCAGAAAAGCGGAATTTCACGGCTTAGATAGTTTATATTCCATTCGGCAGAAAAGCTCTCTTCCGTAATATGCGAGCCAATCGGCAGAAAACTCCCCTGAAACGAGGGCGATCCCCAGTCGGAAGCGACGCTAACTTCGGTATTCTGCGCTATGGGAATAAAGCGCAGAGACTGCCCGCCCTGAATGTCAAAGCTGATCTCAAAAGTTATCTCTTTGTTTTCAAACCCTTTAAGCGCGGCGAATATAGCTTTGCTACCATAAAAGAGGTTGGGTCTGTTGGTGGGCTGAAAGAACAGCTCTCTATCGCCCCACTTTGCGGACTTTACCGCACGTATGCCTTTGAGATCGCCAAAATACACAACTATTTCCGCCTGCGAAAGATTGAGCGTCTCTTTGGGTTGCGCCGCTTCAAGCGCGAGCGCCGGATCGAAGCTGCCTTTAAGCGTCAGCGTGCCGTAGAATAGAGGGACGGAAAAAATGCCGCGTTTGCGTATTTCGGTTTTAAGGTTCGTCGAGATCGTCAGATTTTTCGGCGCGATCGTGAAAGTAAAAGGCGTGTTTACTCGCTCCACCTTGCTCTTGCCGTCTTCCGTTTCCCTCACGATCGTCTCGTTCCTAACGGCGGGAATGGCAATAACCGGCCCAGCCTCTACCAGACTTCCGCCCCACGCCGCCATAATGTCCTGCTCAGCGTAGGCGGCGGTCAGCGAACGCTCCTCGACGATACTCGTGATCAGCCCCAATGGGATCAGTATGATCAGTATTAAAAAAATCAACAGCAAAACCCTGAACGTATATGCGCCACTGAATTTTTTCCAAACCGTTTGGTTGCTCATTTTCAACCCTCCTTCACAACTTTAATCAAGAATACTCTTCAAAGACTTAAAAAAACAGTTTAGCGTTTTTTGATTCTCGCGCAGTATCACTCTTAACTGCGGGGTTTTTACAGTCGGTCTGCGGATCGCGCCCACAAGAAAACCCTCCTTGAGCAGCGCTTTTTGCGCGTGAATTGCCGCGCGATCGCTTGAAACTTTCACGGGCAGAATTAGCGATTGTGTATGCATACCGGCTTCGCTTGCCGCCAGCCGCGCTTTTTTAATACGTTCGGCGATTGACACGCGGCGTTTTTGTATAAACTTTGCCGCTTCGTAAGCGTAGGCTATATCAAAGAGGCTTGGCGCAGTTGAGTATATGATCGGCTTAGCGCGGTTGATCAAAAATTCCGCCGTCTCGCGGCTCGATAAAATATAAGCGCCGTAACTGCCGTACGCCTTGCCCAGCGTCCCAAGTTTTATGACATTTTGCGTTCCGTACCCATCCAACGCCCCCAAAAGCCGATCTCCAATCGTGCCGCTTGAGTGCGCCTCGTCGATGATCAGCGTCGCGCCCGCGTTTTTGATCGTCTCCAAAACGGCGGCGCTCACCCTCTCGCCGCTCATTGAGTAAACCCCTTCCACGGCGACAAAGACCCGCTTTGCCTTCGATCGTAGCTTGCGCAGAAGGTCTTCCGCGTCGTTGTGGGCAAAGAATGCCACACTGCCCCGCGTCGTCTTCGCCGCAAGTATTCCGCTCGCGTGGTACTCCTCGTCAATGATCAGCAGATCGCCTTTGCGGGGTAGCGCCTCAAAAAGCGACAGATTGCCCAAAAAGCCGCTCCCGACGACGATGGCAGCCTCAAAGCCGTTGATCGACGCTATGTAGCGCTCAAAAATTCTGTGGATGCGGTTGTACCCGTTGACCAACTGCGAAGCCTTTGGAGAGAAACAGCTTCCCTTTGAAACGAGACGCACGGCGCGATCGAACAGCTCCCTGCTGCACGCCAAGCCCAAATAGTCGTTGCTTGCCAGATCGACAAGCGACGGATCAAATAGGCGGCGCTTCCTAAAGCGTCCGCTCTCCTTTAGCGCCAAAAGTTCCTTTTCATACATCTCCCACTCCGCGTAAAATCCGCCGCATTGCGAGCATTAGCCGCCGTGCGTGAAACATATCCGTCGGCTTAGCTTCCTTGCCTTTCGATCGCCTCTTTCGCAAATTTCAGCGCCAGTTCTTTGGCTTCTTCGACCGATTCGGGCGCAATTGCGCCCCCGCTCGCGAAATCGCCGCGCCCTCCGCTTTTGCCGCCAAAGGCGTTTAACGTACTAGAGAGCCACCGATCGGCGTCAAAGGGCGTGTTTTTCGTACCGGCGGCTGCCGAAACCTTGCCGCCGCTCACGCAAAAAACGATCGCCCCAACACGATCGAAGCGATTTTTAAGATCGTCAACCGTCTCTTTGGGGCTACCGGATAATATCGTGTCAACGGCGAGTTTTACGCCGCCGATCTCAACAATAGAAACCTCCTGCGCGCTCTGACTCTTAGTGCCTTCTTTTTGCAGTTTTTTGTTCTCGTATATTAACTTCGCTATCGCCGATGAAATATCTTTTGTTTTAAGCGTTCCCACAGCCTGATCGTAGCTGTTTCTCATCTCTTTGAAATAGTTTAGCGCCGCCAAAGACGCTACCGCCTCTATGCGCCGCACTCCCGCGCTTACTCCGCTCTCTTTCACGATTGCGAATGCGCCGATATGCGACGTGTTTTTCACATGCGTTCCGCCGCAGAACTCCACACTCTCGCCGCCAAAACTGACGACGCGCACGATGTCTCCGTATTTTTCGCTGAAAAGCGCCTTCGCACCGCGCTTTTTTGCTTCCTCGATCGGCAGTTCCTCGACAGCGGAATCGATCGCCGCGAAGATCATCTCATTTACCCTGTTTTCAACTTCGTCAAGCTGCTCTTTTGAAAGAGCCTTAGGATAGGTGAAATCAAACCTGAGCCGCTCGCCGCTTACCTCACTGCCCGCCTGTGCCGCGCCCTCTCCGAGCGCTTCAACCAGAGCCGAATGGAGCAGATGCGCCGCACTGTGGTGGCGCTCGGTGAGAAGTCGGCGGTGTTTTGCGACCTCCGCCCAAACCAATACGCCCGCCTCGATCGGCTCCTTCGCGGCAATCTTGGAGATGTTCAGCCCAAAATATTTATCGGTCTGCATAACCGCCGCCGCTACGCGATCGCCGATTTTAAGAACGCCGCAGTCGCCGATCTGTCCGCCGCTTGTGGCATAAAACGGCGTTTTATCCAACAGCGCGAAACCGATCTCTCCCGCCTCAAGCCGTTCTGTTTTTCTGTAGTTTTGATCCATAAGCGCCGACAGGCAGGCCTCCGTCTCAAGCGTATCGTAGCCAACGAAGCTGTTTAGCCCAAACTCCTCGATCAACGCTCCAAAATCGCCCTGCGCATTTTTGTCGCCGCTGCCTTTCCACGCCGCTTTCGCAGCCTCTTTCTGCCGCTTCATCGCGCGGTCAAACCCCTCTGTATCCAGCCTGATGTTGTGGGCGCGAAGCATATCCTGCGTGAGATCAAGCGGAAATCCATAGGTGTCATAGAGCTTAAATGCGCTCTCGCCGCTGAAGATTGCGCTGCTGTTTGCCAGTTCCATCTCAAAAAGCTTCATTCCGCTTACAAGCGCGGCAAAAAAGCGCGTCTCCTCCGCCTTGATCTGATCGCTTACATTGCCCTGCCGTTCCAGAAGATACGGGTAGCTTTCCTTCATCTGCTCGGCAAGCGTAGCGCTAAGACGATACAAAAAAGGACCCCTCATGCCCAAAAGATACCCGTGCCGTACGGCGCGGCGCAGGATTCGGCGCAGGACATACCCTCTCCCCTCGTTATCAAAGTTCACACCCTGCGCCAGAAGAAACGCGACCGAGCGGAGGTGATCGGCGATTACGCGGTGGCTGAAGCCGCTTTGCGGATCGTACGGCTTTTTTGTGATGCGGGATATTTCGCTAAGTAGCGGGCTAAACAGCGAGCTGTCGTAGTTGCTGAAAACCCCCTCCTTGACCGCCGTGATCCTTTCTAGCCCCATGCCTGTGTCAATAGACGGCTTCGGCAGCGGGTGAAGCACCCCCTTTTCGTCGCGGTTGTACTGCATAAAGACGAGATTCCACACCTCCAAAAAGCGATCCCCCTCGCCGCCGAAATAATCTTCGCTCGATCCAAACCGTTCGGCGCCCTGATCGTAGTAGATTTCGCTGCACGGGCCGCACGGGCCTGTTTCGCCCATCTGCCAGAAGTTGTCCTTGTCGCCGAAGCGCTTGATCCGCTCTTTTGACACGTAGCCGAGCCAGATCGCCTCCGCATCGTCGTCGCTTTCGTGAATAGATATGTAGAGCCGCTCTTTGGGCAGATCGAGCGATTTGGTCAAAAACTCCCACGCGTAGGAGATCGCCTCTTTTTTGAAGTAGTCGCCAAAGCTGAAGTTGCCAAGCATCTCAAACATCGTGTGGTGGCGCGCGGTATAACCGACGTTCTCCAGATCGTTGTGCTTGCCTCCTGCGCGAATGCAGACTTGGCTGGTCGCAGCCCTAGGAGGCTTGGGCGGCGGCAACTCTCCCGTGAATACCGGCTTAAACTGAACCATTCCCGCGTTTGTGAACAGCAGCGTCGGATCGCTCGGTACGAGCGGCGAGGACGGCGCTATCGCGTGGTTCTTGCCTGCGAAAAACTCCAGAAACGATCGGCGAATCTCCATAATTGCCCCTTCAGAAGCCGCGATCTTATCCAATGCGCCGTTAAGCGGCGGCATTCGCCTTTAGCTTGACCAGCGATGCAAAATTTCGCAGCAAATCTTCCGTATAAGTTCCATAGTTGGAGTGTATTTTGCTGTGTAATGGCTGTGAATTCTCCGATATTTGCCGATATGCTAAAGGCGTCAAAAGGAGATAAAGCAGCTTTTGGGAGGTATAAAAGATGATTTACAGCGTATTTAAGGAAATTTATGTATGATTTGCAACTGTTTTGAGGACATATAAAGCCAATATGACCCCAAACAGACTAGATCGAATCATTGACGAACGGCTGAAGCTCAAAGAGGACGAGCTGCGCTATCACAAGCGAAGCAGACTCTTGGGTGTCAAGGAGAGCCTTTTGAAGATGATCGAGGGCAATTTGAGCATAAAAGAGCAGATCGAGGTGCTAAGCGAGGTTGGCATCATGGTCTCCGATCGCGCCTATCGCGACTTTCTGGCGCGGGAGTTCGGCGATCGATACGACGCGTTTTTGAAACGCAACGGCTGGGTGAGAAAAAAACGAAAAAAGGAAGGCGATGACTGAGGCGCTCAAGGAACTGCTCCGCTGTGAAAGTGAAAAACTTTCGCAAACCCTTATCAGGATAAACGCGATGCGCATTGAAAGAGAGAATAACAAGGAGGCGCTGTCAAAAGCTCAGATGACGATCTGC
>JAIRKM010000014.1 GCA_031260125.1 Helicobacteraceae bacterium
GATACGCCAATAAAAAGGAGTTCCGATGTTTTCAATCGCAACCAAAGCCCTCGTTTTTTCTGTGGCTTTATACCTGCCCTTACAGGCTGAAAACAACGCGCTAAGCGCTCAATCGCCGACGGCAAACGGCGCGTCGATAACCGCCTCAAACGGCGTTCTAGCAGACGCGCTTACAGTGGCGGCAAACGAAGGAGATCGAGCTTCAAATGTCGATCGCGAAGGCAATCATACCTTAAACGAATCCGATCTGGCTTCTAGCGGTGAAGCGGCCAAGCTAGACGATATCCTTGTTACTGACGAACGGGGGGGGGGGGGGATATCCCTACGCCTACAGGTTCTATAACCGATTCCCTGCGATCTGACTCTTCCATTCAATTTTCCAGAAGCTCAAGAAGTTCCGCGCAAGGCGGCGAAATCGCTCCTCCTAGAATATCCATAAGAGGAAGCCAGCACTATGAAAACAGCTTTCTTATCAACGGGATAAGCAATAATAATAACTTAAACCCCGGAGGTCTTGACGCCAGCGTTTGGGATAATATGTCAGGCGAAGCCCAATCCATCTTTTTAGACACAAGTCTTGTCGGCGCTATCACAACCTATACAGAAGCTATCTCCGCCGAATATGGAGGCTTTACGGGCGGCGTAATAGACGCTAAACTGCGGGACGCCCACAGCGATCGCTGGCATTTCTTGGCTAAATATCGCTATACCAAAGACGATTGGGCAAAGTATCATCTAACCGACGATCAGAAAGGCATAGATAAATCGACAAGTTCCGATTATCAGCCGGAGTTTAACAAGTACGAATACGCCATATCCGCCGATGGTCCCGTTGGCGATCATCTGGGGCTAATGTTTAGCTATGGCAGGCAGCATTCTAAAATTCCTTTATGGTCGCAATATGACATCAATAAAACGGACGGAACCACATACAAAGAGAGGCGGACTCAGTACCGAAACAACGAAAACTATCTAGTCAAACTCAATACCTACGATATTGAGGGCTTTGAAGCGAGCCTGACGGCGATCTACGCGCCTTATGTCGCCTCTATGTATTTTCCCGAAGCTAGGTATAGCGATTTTGATCAAAAGGGCGGCGGGTTAAATATCGCTTACGATATGAAAAACACGCTAAGTTTTGGTACTCTTAAAAACACACTAGCGTATAAACAAGACGAGTTTTCAACTAACGGCGACACAAATTATTATTATATGTGGGCAAATACGTCCGGATACGCCAATTGGTTTACTAGCGGAGGTTGGGGAAGCCGCGAAGGTTATACGGGAGACCAAAAGTTTCTTGAAAATGCCCTTATCTACAAAGGCGTTATCGACTTTAATGAAATAGAAACGGGCAGCTTCGCTCACCTAATCAAAACGGGCGTTGAGGTCGAGTTTGGTAAAGCGCAATATAAAAGAGACGAAAGTTATTATTACTGCTGCGGCGAGCTTAACTCAAGCGTTACGGGAAGCAAAAAGGACGGGATTATAGACGGCGAGCAGTGGGCAGATATTTTATATTTATATCATGCCATTGATAATAAGCAAAGTTACACAACCGCCGCGCTGTTTTTAGAAGATACGATAAAAGTAGATCGATATACCGTCAGACCCGGCATTAGAGTATCAACGGATACCGTAACCGATAATACCGATATAGCGCCGCGATTGTACGCAAACGCTGACGTGTTTAACGATAAGGCTTTTAACGTATATGGAGGTTACAGCAGATATTACGGCGGATTGCTGTTATACAACGCTATTTATCAACAGTATTTTCCCGTATATACAAGAACCTCGGCCAGCGCCGCGTGGGTCGAAGGCTCTCCTTATCCTGGCTGGGGCGGAAAGTATGATTACAGCCTTGACGGATTAAAAACGCCTTATTCCGACGAGTTTAGCGTGGGAAGTTCATTGGCTAGATGGGGAGCGTTCTTTAAACTTGATTTTGTCCAAAGAGAACACAAGCGCCAATTAAAACAAGCGCAGGAGAGCGTCGGCGTCGATATGTATAACGTCAAAAACACCAACGACGGTGAAAGCTCTTATTGGGGCGTAACATTGAGCGCTTCAAAAGAGTATGAGCTTGGCGCTACTAGGCATTTTTCGGGGCTTTCGATTACAAACTCGGAAGCCTCAAGCAATCTAAACGGACCAAATAGTTTTTCTTCAGTGGATCAATATTCGCCAACTCACATAACCTACAATGGGAAATTGACGAAATACGAAGATGTTCCATCTCCCGACTACAACGCCCCTTGGACAATAACATACACCCATATTATGGAGTTAAGCGACTATTTGAATGTCGGGCTTAACGCTAGGTATGAAAAGGGCGTTGACGGGTATAAATGGATCTCCAATAGCGGAGGACTGACCGACTCTAACGGTATGCCGACAAAAGTCTATGAAAGCAAATATTACGGCGATATTTTTACCGTCGATCTATCCGCTAACTACGATCTGAAGATTGGCGAAAACAAACTGACCTTTGGCGTTGAAGTCTTAAACCTCTTAAATCGTAAAAACGACGTTAGTTACGCCGCTTCAAGCGATAACATTGACGGCTACGCTATGGGCAGACAGTTTTACGCCAACGTGAAATATGAGTATTGATAGCGCGGCTACGTTTGCGTGAATGCTGGTGTCACGCCCGTATTCGCCAAAACGTTTTAGCGTATTGGCAAGAGCGTTTTCAAGCAAAGCATTGATGGCTCAACATTAGGGCTTTAAACTCTTTAAGGCGCGTCATATAGCGGCGCTGGTATAATCGCGGCGCTTATTCCACAAGCCGCAAAAGCGTCAGGAGCTATTTTGAACGTTCACGAGTATCAGGCAAAAGAGATATTGGCAAAGTTTGGCGTTCCCGTCTTAAAGGGCGCGGTCGCGTTTAACGCCGCCGAAGCGAGAGAGCAGGCCGCGTCAATCGGCGGCGATCTGTGGGTCGTAAAGGCGCAGATTCACGCCGGAGGGCGCGGCAAGGCGGGCGGCGTGAAATTGGCGCGATCGCTTGACGAGGTTGAGGCAATCGCCAAAGCGATGATAGGCTCGCGGCTAATTACGCCGCAAACTGGCGCGGCGGGCAAGATCGTGCAAAAGGTCTATATAGAGAGCGGCGCGGATATTCAAAAGGAGTTTTATCTCGCGATCGCGCTTGATCGCGCTTTGGAAGCGCCATGTTTGATAGCCTCCGCCGAGGGCGGCGTGGAGATCGAAGAGATCGCGCGCGAAACGCCCGAAAAAATTATCCGCGTCGTCGTCGATCCCGCGAGCGGTTTTCAACCTTTTCACGCCCGTAAATTAGCCTTTGCCCTCCATCTGCCCAAAGAGACGCAAAGCGGTTTTTTCAGCCTTGCAAAAGCGTTGTTTGCCTGCTACGAAGCGACGGACGCTAACCTTATAGAGATTAACCCGTTGGCGCTTTTGGGCGATCATCGTTTCATAGCGCTTGACGCGAAAGCCGGTTTTGACGACAATGCGCTCTTTCGCCGCCCCGAAATCGCCGCTATGCGCGATCTAAGCGAAGAGGAGCCAAGCGAGATCGAGGCGCAAAAGCACAGTTTGAGCTACGTGAAACTAGACGGAAACGTTGGTTGTATGGTAAATGGCGCGGGGCTTGCGATGGCTACGATGGATATTATCAAACACGAAGGCGGTTTCCCCGCCAATTTTCTCGACGTGGGCGGCGGCGCGTCTCCAGAGACGGTTGCGAAAGGCTTTGAGATCATCTTACGCGATCCAAACGTAAAATCGATATTCGTTAACATCTTTGGCGGGATTGTGCGCTGCGATCGCGTGGCAAACGGCATTCTCGAAGCGGCAAAGCAAACCGACATTCGAGTTCCCGTCGTCGTCCGTCTCGACGGCGCTAACGCCGATCTAGCGGCGCGAATACTGCAAGAGGCGAATATATCCAACATCATCGCCGCGAGCGATCTATCAAGCGGCGCGCGACAAGCCGTCCGCCTTGCGAAAGGAAACTGATGTCTATTTTGGTCGATAAGCAAACGAGAGTAGTTATTCAGGGTTTCACGGGCAAGGAGGGGAGTTTTCACGGCGAGCAGTGCATAGCTTACGGGACTAATATCGTAGGCGGCGTAACGCCGCGTAAAGGCGGGAGCGTTCATTTGGGTCGCCCAGTTTTTAACTCGGTAAGCGAAGCTAAGCGCGAAAGCGGCGCTAATACGAGCTTGATTTTTGTGCCAAGCGCGTATGCCGCCGATTCGATTATGGAAGCCGCCGACGCGGGAATTGAGCTAATCGCGGCGATCACCGAAGGCATACCCGTAAGCGATATGGTTAGAGCCAAAGCCTTCGTCGCCAAAAAGGGCGCAAAGCTAATTGGGCCAAACTGCCCCGGCGTTATCACGCCAAACGAGGCGAAAGTAGGCATTATGCCCGGAAACGTTTTCAAGCGCGGCGCCGTGGGGCTGATCTCCAAATCAGGCACGCTTACCTATGAAGCGGCAAATCAGATCGCAAAGGTAGGGTTGGGCGTTTCAACCGCCGTTGGGATTGGCGGCGATCCGATTGTCGGGCTAGGTTATATCGATCTGCTAAAACTATTTGAAGCCGACGACGAGACAAAGGCGATCGCGCTGATCGGCGAAATAGGCGGCGATTTAGAGATTCAAGCGGCGCGTTTTATCGCAATCGGCGTGAAAAAACCCGTAATAGCGTTTATCGCGGGGCAAAACGCGCCAAAGGGCAAACGAATGGGACATGCGGGCGCGATCGTAAGCGGCGGCGCGGGAACGGCGCAAGAAAAGATGGAGGCGCTATCCAACGCGGGCGCTATCGTAGTCAAGTCGCCCGCCGAGATCGGCGCGACGATCAAAGCCGTGTTATGAGCGAGCGCTACAACCTTATTTCGATTGTCGATCTAAGCGTTGAAGCGCAGATGAAAGTTTTAGACGTTCGCAATCAATTAGGCGTGCGAAAATGGATGTACTCCGATCATATAATCGGCAAGGATGAGCATATAAAATGGATTGAACGTCTGAAAGCCGACGATCGGCAAAAGGTCTTTGTAGTAATGAAAAATAATACCGATCCGATTGGTTTGGCAAGCGTAAACGATATAGACAAAAAACACAAAAAAGCGAGTTGGGCATTTTATTTAGACGAAGCATTTCAAGGTCTGGGGCTTGGAGCCGTTATCGAGTTTAACCTTATCAATTATTGCTTTGACGATTTGGGGCTAGACAAACTTAACTGCGAGGTTATAGAAGGCAACGTAGCAACGTTAAAACTGCACGGAAAGTTCTCGTTTCAAAACGAGGGATTTCTCCGTGAAAACATTATCAAAAACGCTAAACGCATAGGCGTGCATCTATTAGGAATCACGCAAGAAGAGTGGCATAACAAACGCGCCGAGATTGAAAACAAATATAGCGCTTTATTATCAAAATATAATATGGTATTTCCGCGTTAATTCGCCATTATAGTTTATTCAAACGGCTTGTAAAAGCTATGCTGCGCTAAGGCAAGCATAGGGCGATCGGGCGGCGAGTCGCCGTATGCGTAGATGGTTTCAAACTTGCTTAGATCGTAAATCTCTTTTATTCGCCGTATCTTCTCTTCGCCTTTGCAGTTTGGCGAGGATAACGCGCCCGTGAAACGATTATTGATAATTTCAGGTTTTGTGGCGATCAGCGTTAGTCCTAGATCCTTGCACCATTTCTGCAACCAGATTTCAACCGATGCGGAGACAACCGCAATCTCGTGTCCTTCGGACAGATGCCATTCAATCTTTTCAAGCGCTTTTGGGCGAATAATTTTGCCGATCCTCTCCGCGGCGTATCGATCGGCGATCTCTAGCAGCCTATCGTAGTCGTATCCGCCGAAAAAACGGGTTAGAACGCGCCGTTTGGCTTGCGTGTCCGACGTTAAACGCAGAGCATATTTGGCTATCACGCCCGACAAACGGCAAACGCCGATCAAAAAACGACGCCCGCCAAACGCAAAACGGATAAAATCGATCATAGAGTCGCGATCGCTGATTGTACCGTCGAAATCAAAAAGCGCCAGCGCTTTCATAAAGCTACCGCTTCATATTGATCGCGCCCTGAATCAGTTGATCGTTGGTGGTGATCGCTTTGGCGCTTCCTTCAAAAGCACGCTGAAAGATGATCAGATCGGTGAGAGCCTGCGCCGCCTGAACGTTGCTGTTTTCCAGCGTTTTCCCCACGACCGTATTCATCAGATTGCCATCTTCGTCCAGATAAAAAAACGGCGCGCCGGAGTTTGCGCTTCCCATAAAAAGCGAATCGCCAATGCGCATCAAACCCTGATCGTTGGCGAACTGATAGACCGCAAGCTGCGCAATTTGACTTTGCCTGCCGTTTGTAAAAGTCGCGATGATCTCCCCATGATCGCCCGCCGTGTAGCCTTCAAACTCGCCGCGCGCCGCGCCGTCCGCGCCAATCGAAGCGCTCTGACCAAAAGCCGCCTCTTTCGTAACGCTTACGCTGAAAAGAAGTGGCTCGCCCTCGTTGTCGAGGGTTGCGGAGCCGTTAGGCGCGATATTGTCCGCCTGAGAAACGATCGAGTAGGCGCTCAGCGCGTTTAGCGATTGCGTATCGGTCAGAATAGAGTTCAGCGGGCTAAAAAGGGCGTACAGATCGCTTGGCGTGTTGCCGCCGGAATAGACATTGACATTGATCGCGCTTCCGCCCTGCAAGGAGAGATTAATTACGCTGTCTTCCATATATATATGGGCGTTCATGCTAGAGGCGGCGGCGTCAATTTTTGAGAGAAACGATCCGATCGTCTCGTCCTTTTCATAGGCGATCAGAGTGAGACTGAGCGGCTCTATCTCCATTGCGCCTATATTGGTTGAGCCGTTTAACAACGACAAGACGCCGTTTTGCGGATATATGATCAGCGACGATCCACTCTTGTGCGTCAAAACGCCATCGGCATCAAGCATACCTTTGATGGCGGAGGCGATGCTGTTTGCGTCCGCTCCGTCCGTTCCCGTCCAGCTATACTCCCTGCCGTTTAATGTAAAGCTCACCGTTGGAGGAACGCCATCAGCGGCGTCCGCTTCAACGGTGAGCGGATAACCGTAACCCGTACTGGTGGAGGCGGGGGTTTTACCAAACGCAAACAGTAGGTTTTCGCCTCCTAGCAGATCGAGTTCTTTGCCGTTTACCGTTACCTGCGACAAAAGATTCGCGTTTGAGGCGTCTTCGAGCCGTTTGAGCCTCACGCTTGTAAGCGGATCGTCATAGCCGCGTGTAACGCTTTCAAGTTTGAGTCGATCTCCGTTGGGCGCGATCGCCGTCTGCGAAGCGGTTTCAGCGGTTTCGTAGAAGGCGGACGACGACGCTTTGTTTCTTGACGCGCCATCAAACGACGCGAACATCTCCTGCAACACGGCGTTATCTGATTCTATCTTCACACTCGCGCCGCCTGCGGAGTTTAGCTCAAACACTCCATCGTAACGATAGGTAACAGCCGCGTCCTGATAGAGAGCCAAGGCGTTCTCCTCCAGCGCCGATCGAAGCGTCTGCACGGTCGAATCGCTCGCGACGGTAACAATTTCCGCGTTCAACGGCAGAAAAAAAGTCTGTCCGTCCGTGCCGATTTGCAGGCGATCTGCCGAACTGATCTCCACAACCGCGCCGCTACTTACGGCTTGTGCCGCGCCGCTTTGATTTATGGCGTTGCTAATGGCGGCGGCGATCTCCTCCGCGCTTGCGCCCGCTGTCCAGTCAGCGTTTACCGCCGTGCCGTTTATGGAAAAGTTCAGAGGCGGCATAAGCGTGTCGTGTACAGTTTTTTGCAGCGTTATGCCGCCATCGTCATTGAGCGCCGCCGCCTCTTCGCCGCTTGCGAGAAGCAGTTTATCCCCCTCTTTTGCGCCGGCGTTGAGCGAGGTTAAAAGGGAATCTAACAAGGCGGGCGCGTCCTTCACGGCGTTTGTCAGGTTTGTTGTAAGTGAAGCTGTTTTTGTGGCGATGGGCGGATAGTAGATGTTCTCGGGGATAAAGATCGACGTTTGCGCGTCTATGCCGCTTAGCCCTCCGGTGGAAACATCGGGCAGAATGCGCCACGCGCCGTTTTCGTATGCCATATTGCCGTAGCTTGTCCCCAGCACATAGTTGCCGTTTTGAGTAACCAGCATGCCGTTTTGATCGCGGCTGAACGCGCCGTTGCGGGTGTAGGCGACCGTGCTTGCGTCCATGATGTTTGACGCGGTTACGCCAAACCACCCGTCGTCCGCGATCGCAAAGTCAAAAACGCTATCGGTTTGCTGATAACTGCCGCTTCTTGTGTCGATCGCGGTTGCTCCCACACGCGCGCCATAACCGTTATCGCTGGTTACGCTACTCTGCCCAACCAACGACGAAAAGAGCGTGGCAAATTCGATCGTGCTACCCCTGTAGCCGGTGGTGTTTATGTTGGCAATGTTGTTTGCCGCCGTGTCGATGGCGCTTTGTTGGGCTTTGACCCCCGTTATTGCCGACCAGAAACCGCTGTTCATTGTCGATCTGTGATCGCCCTGATCGAATCGAGCGTATAGTATGCGCCGCCAAGGTAGAGGCGCGGCGTCGCCTGATCGAGTACGACTGATTCTATTGGGTACACTCCAAGATTGCTGGTGTAGGACTTGCCGGTATTGAGTCCGGTGTATTCCGAGTAGATACGGTATATACCGGCGCCGACTGCATTGCCGCTGTTGTCCTTGCCATCCCATGTAAATTCGCGCAGTCCCTTTTCGATGTAATCCATCTTGATTGTGCGGATAATGTTCTCGTCCGAATCGACGACCGTCAATACGGCGTTTTCGCAATCGTCCTCATAGTAGAGCGAGTCGGTATATGAATGGCCGCTGTCTAAAAACTGCACGGCGTTTAGTCCCGTGTCGGCGAGCTTGCCCACCGCGCCTACAAGCTGATATGCGCTTGTGAGCTTAAACTGCGCTACCATGTCCTCCATCTGGTTCTGGATATTCTCCTGCGCTTCAACTACCGCCATGTCCGATATTTGAGAGAGCATTTTATCCGTGTCCATCGGGCTAGTTGGGTCCTGATACTGCAATTCCACCATCAACAGTTTCAGAAAGTCGTCTTTCCCAAGAACGCTCGTCTCGTTGTAGGTAACCGTCTGCGTTGTCGCGTTCACAAGATCGCTTGATATGATGTCTGCCATTGTCAGCTCCTTAGCCGTAGAGTAGCATCTCCAGCGGGGTTTTTTCAGGTTCAAAAGCAAATTCCGTGCCTTTTTCGTCCCAGTCGCGCTGTTTTTCCCGTCTCTGACGTTCACCGCTTGGGTTTTGATAGGAGATGTTTACGTCGCTAAAACCGTGCTGTAGCAGATTTTGCCTGAACTCCGCGCTGTTTTGGGCAAGAAGCGCCAGCGCCTGCTGATTGGAGTGGACGCTCACCTGTAGACTCTGCCCGCGGTGCGTAAGCGTTACCTCCATTCTGCCGAATTCGGGCGGATCAAGCACGATTACCAGACGGGTGATCGGCGGCTTGTAGTTTTGCGCCGCCTCAACGAGGCGATCCGCAAAGCGCGAAACGATCTGCCTAGCCGTAACGATCTTGTTAAATAGTCTTTCGTTAGCCATCTCATTTTTTATCGGGAGTTCATTTCTCTCGGTTTCGCCGCCCCTGCCGCTCTCGTACGGCGGCGCTTCGACGGGCTTTTGAGCGCTCTGTTCAAAGCGCGTCGGCGCGGCGGAAAAAGTCTTCGCGCCGGCTATGCTTTGAAAAAGGGTTTCAAGACCAATCGCGGCGGGCTTGAGCGGCATACCGTCCTTTAACGATTCCGCAGAAGTGTCGGGTTGCGCAAAGGGCTTTGCGGAGGTTTCCGCCGGTTTGGGCGCGGACGGTTCTCGATCGGCTCGTGGATTGGCGCGATCGCCATTCGATCTCGTTCTTTTTGTTTCGCTTTTCGCGTTTGTTCCCACGATCGTTTTAGCGGTGTCGGGGGGCTGCTCTAGTGTCTTTTTTTCAACGGTCTGTTTTTTTGCGGTTTGGCTTGTTATTATTTCGGTTTTTTGGTGGGTCACTTTAGCATCGATCGGTTCTTCCGCGGCTTGTTTTTTGTATGTGTTCGCGGGCTCTATCGTCTTCTCCTCTATTTTAACGCCGCGCTCTGTCGTTTTTTCAACCGGCTTCTCGTCGATCGGCGTGGTTTTTTTAACCGCATTTTTTTCTTCCGTTTCAGCGATTTGCCGCTCTAAGACAGGCGCCGTTTTTTCTTCCGTTCTGATCGTACTTTTTGGCGCAGATTCTTCTGTTTTGATCGCCTCTTCTAATAGCGTCCCTTTCGCTTCGGGCATCTTCGCCGATCTCTCTTTTTTTCCCGCGGGTTCTAATTCAACCGTTTTTTTCGGTGCCGCATTGGTTTCGATCGCCCCTTTATGTTCCTTTGATTTTTCCGCAGATACGGCTTTTTCTTTTTCCAGCTCCTTGCCATGAATATACTCAAGCGTTTTTGCGAGCGGCGCGTTCTTGATCGCGGCTGTCTGCGCCTCTTTTGGCGGCTGTCCGTACGGTTTTGGCTGTAATGTCCCGCCGCCGTTTTTTGGCGTTGGCGCGTTCTTTTGTACAGCGGCGCTAGACACCGATTTTGGCGCTGGCGCGTTCTCTTGTACAACGGCGCTAGACCCCGCTGGCGGTTTTACCGCGTCTCTTGCCATTTGCCGCGGTTTAGGATCGGCGGCGCGCTTAGTACCTGTCAAAACCGCCGTTTGCTTGAGGTCTTCCATCGGTTTTGCCAAACGATTCTCTCCCACACCGTTTGACGGTTTGATCGCGGTCTTTTCTGGCTTGGAGGGTTTATCCGTCGGCAAAAGTTCGCGGCGATCGGGAGATGCCATCTGCTTGGGTGGTTCGGCTGGTTTAACCGGTACCTCCCGCATACGCGGCGGATAGATCGTGGTGGGAGGCTCGTTGAATGAAGAGGATACGCGGTGCGTACCGCCAGAAACAAAACCCTGCGGCTTAGAAGAATGTGCTGTTTTATCCGCCGTTTTTTTCTCGCTTGCCGGCAATTCGGGTTTTTGATCTTCTTGCGCCTTTTGCGTTATTGAAAATGTTGTTTTTGCCTTCAAATCGATCTCTATATTTCTCACATTTGCTATGGTTTCTGTTTTTGCCGCAACTCGCACTGTATCTTTGCTTTTTACCTCGGCGGCGCTTTTTGCCTCGTATGGCGCTTCGGCTTCTAGCGTTTTGATCGGCGCGATCTTTTCCGCCTTTATCGTCTTATCTATGTCGATCGAATACGCCTCAACGGTATTATCCGCTTTTGCGTTGTACTGAACAACTTCTATTCTTTTGGGTTCTAAGTTATTTGTTTTGGCGATTTCAATAAGTTTTGATATGTCCTTTTTTGCCGCGGCGTCTTTGATTTCGTTGTAGCTGTTTGCGGCATCGAGCGTTTCATCTAGTTTTTTATGCGCCGCATAACTCTCCACCGTTTTTTCAATAGGTTGCCGCGGCGTTGATTTTTGAGATGGTTTTTTAATCGTGTTTGCGCTTGATGGATCGTTTTTATAGATGATGTCAAGCACCCTTATTGGGTCGTAGCTCTTTTCTTTTTTGAGGCTCTCTTTCGTCTCTTTTTGCTCTTTTGCCGTCTGAAAAGCGGTTTTTTCGTCAACTTTTTCGTCTACGTGGATCGCGGTTTGTGCGCCGCTTGCTTTCGGCTCTATCGAAAACGTTTTGATTGGCTTTGTTTCCAGCCTCGCGATCGCGGTTTTTGCCGCCGCCATCTCTTTCGGGGGCGAAGCTGGACTGCGCGTAGCTGTTTCAACCGCGTTTTTGAGGAGTTTCGCGAAGTTTTTATCGCTTTTTTCGAACGGTAAAGCGGCTTTTTGCGCCCCCTTTGGCAGACTCTTATCGATCCCAATTTTCAGTAGTTCTGCCAAAATCATCAAAGCCCTTGCAGCAATGTCGCTATTTTATAAGCAAAATTTATTCCTATAAAATCGACGTTAAAGAGGCGCAATTCGAGCCATTTTTCGCTAGACTTTTCCCCTCAATCCAAACTCAAGGTCGATCGTGGTATCTCTTACCATTAAAAACTACAACTTACGGCGGTTTACGATCGAGGCGAAGCGCGATATGGAGCATTATCTTGCGTTTGTGCGGACGGAGGTGAGCGACTACACCTTTGCCCAGAATTACGTTTGGCTTAGCCGCTCAAGCGGTTTTTACGCCATCGTCAACGACACCTTCTGTCTTTTTCTTCTGAGCGGAGAGGAGATGACCATGCTTCTGCCGCCGCTTGGAAAGCCGGAAATGGTCAACGACGCGCTGATCGAATGTTTCGAGATTATGAACGAGCATAACTCCTCCATTTACTACTCCAGAATTGATTATGTTTGCGAATCATTTTTGCAGAGTTTCGTTAATTATCTTGAAGAAGGAACGATGTTTTTTGAGATATTGGAAAATTACATTGTTGAGAAAAAACTAGTAGATTATATTTACGCTGCCGACGATCTAATTGAGTTAAAAGGTAATGCCTATCATACCAAGCGCAATGAAATAAATAAGTTCAGAAAGGCGTATCCTAACACATCTATAGAGATACTCAATCCCAAAGTTCACGCCGATGCCATGACCAATTTGCTCAACCGCTGGATCGCCAATAGGCTTAGATATATGCCAAAGGATCAAACAGAACGGTTCTTAGACGGTATCAGCGATGAGCGCTTTGCTATCAAGCGGATCATAAAGCATTACGACGATCTGTCTCTAACTGGAATTGTTTTGAATCTGGGCGATGATATGATTGGATTTACCGTAGGAGAAAGACTGGGTGAAGATTCCGCCAGCGTGCTGATTGAAAAAACCGATTTTGATATTTTGGGAAGCGCGCAATATATATTCAGAGAATTCAGCAAGATATTGAAGGAACGTTACGGATGCAGATATATAAATGTCGGCGACGACATGGGTTTTGAAAATTTGCGAAAAGTGAAACTATCGTACCGCCCATACAAATTGGTTACGAAGTACACGATCTATCAAAAATGATCATAAAACGTGCGAATATCACGGACACGGACGAACTGTTTGATCTGGAAAAGAGATCATTTTCAGATGATGACTGGCGATTGACAAAAAGAGTGTTTAGGTATCATTTGAAGCTGGATCGCTTTTTAATCAAAGCGATGGAAAACGACGCGATTAGCGGCTATGCGCTCATGCTTACGCGCAAACATTCGGCGCGGTTGTACGCTATATGCGTCGATCCACTCCACATTCGGCGCGGCATCGGCGCGGCTCTTTTGGAGGAGGTTATCGTGCGGGCAAGGCGGCTGGATAAACGGCGGCTCTATCTTGAGGTGCGCGAGAAAAACCTTCCCGCAATCGCGCTTTACGAAAAGTTTGGTTTTGTAAAATTCGGCAAACTGAAAGGTTACTATCCGCGCGGGCAAGATGGGATCAAAATGATATTGGAGTTGAAGAAATGAGCGAATGGCTGTCGAAACTTTACCTTTACATTAGTTTTCCGCTTTTTAACATAGGAAACGAAAGTATCTCATTACTATCGCTTATAAAGTTTCTTATTGTTTTTTGGCTGGGATTTTATCTTGGCAGGCTTTTTCGCGCTAAGATCGGCAAATTAGAAACCAAATCGATTGCGCCGGAAAATTTAATTATCGTTTCAAATATAGGCTACTATGTTATAGTAATTGGAACGGTTATAGTCGGACTTTCAGCGCTGGGAATCAATCTCTCCAGTCTCGCGTTCGTAGCGGGCGCAGTATCGGTCGGAGTCGGCTTCGGACTGCAAAATATCGTTTCAAACTTTGTAAGCGGCATCATTTTAATGTTTGAAAAAACGGTGAGAGTTGGCGATCTTATAGAACTTCCAACAAAAGAGCGAGGGTACGTTAAGCGTATCAATATGCGCTCCACGATAATCATTACCCCTGACAACATTGAGATTATCGTCCCGAACCAGACGTTTATTACACATAGTATCGTTAATTTTTCCTATTCAGATAATATATATCGGCTTAAAATACCGTTCAGCGCCGCCTATGGCAGTGATATTGAGCGGGTAAGATCGATCGTGCTAGAAAAGATCAACGGCAGCGATCTGCGTTTTGTGCGTGAGAAAAAGCCAAATGTTCTATTAGAATCGTTAGGGGCAAGTTCGCTTGATTTTTCGTTGGTAGTATATATAAAAACGGGTTTGAATGAAGTCGTTGCTTCTTATTTCGACTTTCTGCCGTTGATATATGACGCGCTTAACGCCGCCGGCATATCAATCCCATTTCCGCAAGCCGACATTCATATAAAAACACAGCAGACGCTTCTATAGCAAGCGGCGGTTCGCGCTAGAAAACCGCCGCCACGATTACGCCGTTAATCTACGCGATCCCTATGCGCGTAAGCCGACCCGCTATCCGCCGGCGCACGGCAAACAGCAGAAGCAGCGGCAGGAGCGCCAGCGGCGGATATTTGATCGCATAGACGATCGGCGTTAAGAGTACCCGCGTAAAAAACCGCAAGAAATCGCTTTCGGCGATATAGGCGGCGATCGGCGGGCTAAGCCTGTAATAGGCGCCGACAAACCATTCGCCGAATGGAATTTTGCCGCTTAAAAGCCAGCGGTCTCTAAAGGAGCGTAGCGTTTGCACCTCGCTAGAGAGGTACGATCCATACGCCGCCGTAGCTATAAAGCAGTGTCCGTTGTCTTCGCCGCCGCGCGTTTCTCCCGCTATATAGTCCTTGCCGCCGCTGTTTAATCCGTCGGTCGCCACGATGTAGAACGGGACGGTAGTCGATCGTGAACCGTTGGTGATTGTAAGCGTCGTGGTGTAGGCGCCGGGTGTCTGATAGAGGTGAGAGCGCGAGATCACCGCGCTCGCTACGCTTTCCGTAACGCTCGGAGTGCCATCGCCGAAAACCCACACGAGATTGTACGGCGGCGCGCCTCCTATGACGCTACCGCTGAAACTCACCGCCAGAGGCGCGACTCCGTTATTGACATTCGCCGTTATCGACGCGCCAAAATCATGGGCGACGGCAAACGGCATAACGATCGCCGCCGAGTTGTTGAGATCGTCGGTAACGGTAACGTTTACCTCTTTTGACCCCGCCGTTGCGAAGGTATATGTTGGGTTTTGCAAGGCGCTCGTATTGCCATCTCCGAATTCCCACCTATATCGATAAGGGGGTTTTCCACCCGCCGCCGTTACGCTAAAGTTGACCGTCAAGCCGTTTATCGTGTTGCCGAATGAGGCGATCGAAAGCGGCGTGGGTAAAACGCTGACAACGACATACGCTCTGCCTTCGTTGTAGCCGCCATCTTTGGCGGTAAGCCGTACGGTGTAGTTTCCCGCCGTAGCAAACGTGTGCGAAACGTTTTGCGCGAAAGCGTTGAGCGAGCCATCGCCAAAACTCCACTCGTAGCTTACCGCGCCGGACGACGTGGCGTTGCAATCCACCGTAAGAGGCGCCGTGCCTGCGATTGGCGAAACCATAAATATCTCTATGGGTAGCGTTCCAGCCGCCGATGCCGCCGCGCCGCTTAGCGTGATATTCACCTCGCTGTTTATGGGATCGTTACTCCCGATCGACAGATTCGCGTCGTAGCTACCCGCCGCCGCCGGCTTGAAGACCGCGCGGACAAAGCAATTTCCGCCCGCGTTTATGCTAAACGGCACAGCGGAGCATGCCCCCGTCTCCGCAGTGGCGTTGATTTCGAAATTTGCCGCGTCCGAAAGCGTCAGGCTCGCAACGTTAAGCGGCGCGCTGCCGATGTTTTTGATATACAGCTTATCGCTGTTTGCCGTCGTGCCTGCTACCGTTAAGCCGCCGAATAGATAGGAAAGGTTATCGGCAATGCTGATCGACGGATAGCTCGGCGGCACGCCTATGCCGCTTAATGAGAGGGTGCGATCGGGATACGCAAAGTCGTTCGTCTGAATCGTCATCTGCGCGTTGTAGTTACCGTTTAACAGCGGCGCAAAGCGAATGGTGAAACGGCAGATGTCCCCCGAATTAAGAAAAAACGGAAATGTCGTTGGGCAGCTATCCAGCGTCCCCGGCAGAATGGAGAAGTTGCCATCGCTTGTGTTTATATTGTTTACCATTGCCGCACCGGTGCCGATGTTGTACAGCGTAAGATTCGCGTCGTCGTAGGCGCCGGAAGTAACGCCGCCAAAGTTTTTCCCCGTATTGGCGTAAATATCCTCGTTGAAGTAGGAGAGGAGAGTTGTCGCGGTATAGGCGATGGCAGTGCCGTTGATATCGGCATAGGAGGTGGGAAGATCGCCCACGATTTCGATCTTGGCCGCCGCGTCGCCAAGCCTTGAAGGGGCAAAGACGACCGACAAACTGCAAGAATGTAACGGCGCGATCGTCCAAGGCGGCGCGCCGCACGCTCCATTGGTAAGGGTGAACTGATCGGCATCGCCCGTTATCAGCGTTACGCTGTTGATGTTCAAGTCAAGGCTTCCCGTGTTTTTGATCATAAGCGTCTGCGCCGCGCTTTGCCCCGTAACCGCCACGTTTGCAAATTCCAGTTTATCCGGCGACACAAGCATATCCGGCGCGTCTTCTCCTAGATCGTAGCTGAAGCGGATGATAAAGCCCTCCGCCGCCTCAATGACAGAATCCTGCGGCGTATGGATGTTGCCCAGCGGCAGATTGGACGATCTGCTCACCCCCGCCACGTATATAGAGCCGCCGAAGTCTAAAAGCGCGTTTATTTCGTCCGATCCCGCGCCGCCGTAGAAGCTCAGGCGATCGATCCCAAGTATAGCAAGCGGCGCTCTGGCGATAAAACCGTCCACGCCTCCGCCGCTTACCGGCTGGAAGATGTTCGGATAGGAAACGCCAAAGCTCGGCGAATCGGTAAAGCCGCCGATAAAGAGGTTGCTTTTAGACTGATCGAGGGCAAGCGCGGTGACCCTCTCGTCCCCCGTTCCGCCGCCGTAGCGGGTTACATACGGCGTTAGCGTGCCGCTTATGTCAAACATCGAGACAAAACCGTCGTAACCGCCGAGGTTAAAATCGGTCGCGTACTTTCCCTCCAAGTTGCTCGATTTGGTTCTGCCGCCGGCGAAGATCGCAGTCGAGTTTGATTCGATCGCGTAAAATTCCGTATCTGAAGAGTCCGATCCACCGAAAACTTTGATGCGCGAGAAAGGCGCGCTCAGATTGTCGCTTATTACGGCGATCAAGCCCTGCCTATTGCCCGCGCTGTAGGTCGGCGTTACCCCCGATGTAGAGGTAACATTGCTGCTCTGGGTCGATCCCGCCGCGTAGAGGTTTCCCGATTCGTGTTTAAGCGCGAAAAAGAGATCGGCATGATCGCCGCCGACAAACGCCGCACGAGGATTGCCTAAGTTGCTGTCTAGCTTTACGATCAGCGCGTCGTAGTCCGATCCTCTGCTACCGACCGTGCCGCTTACGTTGATCGCGCTTGAGGCGGTAAAACCCGCCGCGTAAACGTTGCCGGCGCCATCAATTGCAATTGAGTTAAGCTGATCCTTGTTCACGCCGCCGATGTATCGTAGCAGCGGGCTGCCCAGAGTGGGCGCGGCAAGCCGCAGCGCAAAACCGTCCGTATCGCCGCCGCCGCTGTTGATGGCTGGCAGATTGGTGGAGTTTGTCTCTCCAACCGCGTATATATATCCGCCATTTGCCGCGATCGCGTAGATATTGTCCGCCCCATTCCCGCCTATGTAGGCAAGCGTGTGAAGCGTGGTGAGATTTTCGTCGTACTGCGCGATAAAGGCATCCGGCTGAGCATATGGGCGCACGGCACCGCCTATTGAGGGCGAATCGGTGAAGCCCGCCGCGTAGATGTAGCCGCCCGCGGCGGCAATGGCGTTGATCTCGTCGTAAGCGCCTCCGCCGGTGAAAGTCGCGGCAAGAAGCGGATCGATCGTTACGTCGTAGTTCTTGTTGTACTCTCCCAGCCGAAAGCCGTAGCCGTTTTCGCTGACCGTATAGCCTGCTAAAACCTCGACGATCCGTCCATCTATCACCTGAAACGCCTTTGGAGCGCTGAATACCGCTTCGCCGCCATCGGTAAATACGATCATCTCGCCTTTTTCGTCTAGTTCCAGCTTCTTAGCGCCCGCAATCTCAACCCACAGGCTGGAAATGTCGGCGTATGGCTTTATGGTAAACAGCTTTTCGATATTGTCGTTTTTTGCCGTGAGTTTCAAAAAAATTCCGTCTTCTATCTCGCCTAAATCAAGCGTTTCATAGGCGTGGGCTGTCTTCTGTTCCGCCATGAAAGTTACGATCGTCCGCGTGGGATCCAGCGGTTTTACCCTATATCCGGCGTAGCCCAGATTTTCTTTGACAACGACAGCGCGATTGCCAGCGGCGTAAAGGTAGTGTAGCAGCGCGCCCTCTTTGCCCACATACAGAGTCTCGCCGAAGTTCTTAGCGAAAAAGAGGGTATTTTCGTTGGGACTTTCCACGAACGGCGTCCATAACTTCCCCCCTAGAGAGATCGTAACGATCGCGAAAAATAGGAGAAAACGGCGCATATTCCGATCCTTTTTCTAAATATATCACATACATAAAGCAATTGCCATTCCGCTGGCGCCGCTGTCAAATACCGCTGGTTGGAACTTCTGTTGCTTGTGCTATATAGTAAAGCCCAACAGTCAGGGAGAAAATATGCGGTTTTTGTTGCTTTTGACGGCGTTGATCGTTGCCGCCGCAAGCGCCGATCAGGTGCAGATTAGGCGGTTTACCACCGATACGCCGCCTTCCGCGGCGATTCCCTCCAGCGGCGCCGTAGTGATCCGAAGGGTATATACGCGTGTTGGGGAGGCGAACAAGACGGAGCCGGCGTACCATTTTTTTGTGGGCGCGGGCTTTGAGCTTTTCAGCCGCAGGCGGACGGTAACCGTGGAGAGCAAAAAGACGTTGGATAACTTTTCTATTTTTGACAAGAAATATCCTGCTGATGGCGAAACCTACAGAGGGACGCAAAGCGAAAACGAAAGCTCTGTAACGGCGGAAATAGGCGTTTTGAGCGGAGGGGAATTTTACTACGGCGCGAAGCTGGGCTACTATGACGATTTTACGCAGCTTAGCGCGATTATCGGAAAGCGGCTTGAGGACGCGGAGTTTCTGGGCTTTACGCCTAAGATCGAGGCGGAGCTGGGAATTGGGTATGACGATTTTGACAGCGCCGAACCTGATAATTTTTCGCTTGGTGTTTTCGCGGGAGTGCAAAGGGCGCTGACCAATCGTAATTTGTTTCTGGATTGCCGACTCTTTTACCGCCACCGCTGGTGGAGCGAGATCGGCCGTGTCTTTGGCGATGAAGAGTGGCAGGACGGCGAAGCGGGCGCGGCGGCGGCGTTGAGGTATCTGTTTTGATCGGGATAACGGTCAACGGTGAAGCGAGAGAGGCGAGGGAAGGGACGAGCATTCTGGAGCTTATAGCCGAGCTAAAGGCGGCCGCGCGGGTGGCGGCTGTGGCGCTTAACGGCGAAGTCGTCAAAAAGGACGAGTACGATCGCGTCTTACTGCGCGATGGAGATGAGGTTGAGCTGCTTGCCTTTGTCGGCGGAGGGTAAAGAGTGTAAGATCGGGCAATGAGAACTGCGGTATTTGACAGCGGCGTGGGTGGTTTAACTGTGGTTAAATCGCTACTTGAACACTCGCTGTTTGACGAGATCATCTACTACGGCGATACGGCGCGCGTGCCATACGGGACAAAAGACCCCAATACGATTATCCGCTACTCTTTAGAGGCGCTGGAGTTCTTCAACAACTTTGAGATCGATCTGCTGATCGTGGCGTGCAACACGGCAAGCGCCCACGCGATCGACGAACTGCGCCGCAAGGCGAGCTTTGACGTACTCGGCGTGATCGAGCCTGGCGTGCTGGCGCTGGAGAACCGCCGCGTTCGCAAGGAGGATCCTGTGCTGGTGATCGGCACGCGCGCCACGATAAATTCCAAAAGCTATCAGAACCTGCTTGCGAGGCGGGGCTATACAAACATTCAGGCGGTCGCCGCGCCGCTTCTTGTGCCTCTGGTGGAGGAGGGGATTCTGGAGGGGGTGATCGTCGAGGAGAGCTTTAAGCGCTACTTTGACCATCTCGTTCCTCCCAAAGCGGTCATTATGGGCTGTACCCATTATCCGCTTATGCAAGAGGCGCTTGGACGCTATTTCAATGGCGCTGAGTTGGTGCATTCAGGCGAGGCGATTGTGGAGTACCTGAGGAAGAACGGCTGTGAATCGAGCGGGAAAGAGACGGTGATGCGCTTTTTCGCCTCTGAAAACGTGGCGCGGCTCAAACAGGTAGCATCTGGATGGTTTCAAAAAGAGATACTATGATCGTTCTGATTGACAACTACGATAGCTTCACCTTCAACATCGCGCAGTATTGCATGGAACTCGGCGCCGATCTGAGAGTTATCCGCAATGACGAGATGAGCGTCAAAGAAATTTCGGCGCTAAAACCGGACAAGCTGATACTCTCCCCTGGACCCTCTGCTCCGGACAATGCGGGCGTTACTCTGGACGCAATCGGTTTTTTTAAGGATCGCTGTCCCATACTGGGCGTCTGTCTGGGACATCAGGCGATCGCGCAGGCGTTCGGAATGAAGATCGTCCACGCCAAAAGGCTTATGCACGGCAAAACTGACACGATCCGCGTGATCAGGCCGCAAAGCGCTATTTTTGAGGGTATCCCCCGCGCTTTTACCGCCACGCGCTACCACTCGCTTGCCGCGGATCGTTCCACGATCGTCCCTGAAACGCTCGTTACCGCCGAGTCGGACGACGGGGAAATAATGGCAATTGAGATAGACAAAAGACCAATCTTCGGCGTGCAGTTTCATCCGGAGAGCGTTATGAGCGAATATGGGCATGCCCTGCTTGGCAACTTTCTTAAACTATAGAGTTTTTGTCGCGCTCTTTCTCGTCCTAGACGCGCTCTTTCTAGGGTTTTACGCCACGACTTTAAGCATCAGCCCGGGAGAGGCGCGACTCTTTTTCTACGGCGAGGGGGCTATAGGAGAGACGCTTCGCTTCAGCGCCGATCTGTTCGGGCATACCAACTTTGCCCTGCGCGTCCCGTTCATAGCGCTGCACATCGTCAATACGCTGATGATCTATCTAGCGGCGCGCATTGGGTTAAGCCGCTTTGACAGCTTTCTGGCTATGGCGCTTTTTGCGTTGCTACCGGGCGTAAACAGCTCGGCTCTTCTGGTTAATGGCGCGTCGATCGCCATAAGCGCCGCGCTGATCTTTGTCCTGCTATATCAGAAAAGCACAATTTTGGCTTTCTCCTTTTTGTTTGAGGTCTCAATGATGAACAGCATCTTCCTCGCTCTATGGCTTGGTGTGCTTATCTACGAGATCAAGGAGAGGCGGATTGCGCTTGCCGCCGCCGCCGCGCTCTTTTTCGCCGTTTCGATCGGAGTTTGGGGTTTTGACTTCGGACATCGTCCAAGAGGCTACTTTCTTGATATATTCGGAATGTACGGGGCAATCTTTTCGCCGCTGATATTCGCCTACTTTATCTACGCGCTTTACTGGTATTTGTTTCGCGCGAAAGAGAAAATCCCGCTTTTGTGGTTTATCTCCGCCGTGCCGTTTTTGCTCTCCTTGGCGCTTAGCCTGCGGCAAAATCTGGCGATCGAGGAGTTTGCGCCGTACGCCGCCATTTCCACGCCGCTTATCGTGCGATCGTTTATGAATTCGTGGCGCGTGCGGCTGCCGCAGTTTCGTGGATCGCAGAAAACGATCGCCGCTGTCCTGATCGGATCGCTCTTCCTGACGCTGCTTGTCATCTTTTTTCACAAACCGCTCTATATGATCCTCAGCGACAGCAACCGCCATTTCGCGTATAATTTTCACTTCGCCGACGAGTTGGCAAATAGGCTGCGAGAGCGTGGAATCGATCGCGTCGTGTGCGATTCACAGCGGCTGGCTATCCGTCTTAGATATTACGGAATCGAAAAAGGCGGCGAAGATCGCCTCTACACGACGCGGGTAGAGGGAGCCATACCGCTTAGCTTTGAGGCGCTTGGACGCACGGCGGCTACCTTTTACCTGATCGAGCGGCACAGCGACTTTTTGCTAAATTTAAGAGAGAGAAGGGAGAACAATGAAACGACTATCATTCAAGAGTCGCTACAAGACTGAGCTAATCGATATCACCTCCGCGATCAACGAGACGATCATCAAGTCTGGTAAAAGCACGGGGGCGGTCAATATCTTTACCCCACACTCCACCTGCTCGGTGTTTGTGCTGGAGAATAGAGACCCGAACGTTCAGCGCGATCTATTGAAAAAACTGCATCAGCTATTTCCAAACGACGACCAATACGCGCATATCGGCAAGAACGGCGACGCGCATCTGAAAACCGCCGTTACGGGCGCTAGCATCACAATTCCCGTTGAAAGCGCGAAGATGAGTCTGGGCGCGTGGCAGGGCGTTTTTCTAGCGGACTTTAACGGACCGCGGGAGCGCGACGTGCTGGTAACCCTCTTTGACGCCTGATCTTGCCATACTCTTACGACCGCAAACGATCGACGAGATAACGGGGCAGCAGCGGCTTCTGGGCAAAAACGGCGCTCTGCGAAAGCTAATCGAATCCGGAGCGATTTTTCACGGCTTCTTTTTTGGGCCGCCCGGAACGGGCAAAACGACGCTTGCGCGGATCATCGCGCACATCAGCGGGCGCGTATGCTACGAAAAAAACGCCACAAGCCTAAAGGTGGAAGATCTGCGATCCCTTTTTGAATCGCACAGAAATTCGCTCGCCAAACCGCTTGTATTTATCGACGAGGTGCATCGCCTCAGCAAAAATCAGCAAGAGGTGCTTCTGCCCATCATGGAGAGTTCGGAGGCGATGATCATCGGCGCTTCAACGGAAAACCCCTTTTTTGCCCTGACGGGCGCGATACGCTCCCGATCGCTTCTTTTTGAGTTCTTTTCGCTGACAAAAGAGGATCTGCAAACGCTCCTCGATCGAGCCGAAGAACGGTTAAATATCTCCATACCAAAAGAGGCGGGAGAGTTTTTGATAGCCGTAAGCGGCGGAGACGCAAGGGCGATGTTGAAGCATCTTGAGTTTGGGCTGATTGTCGCGGGGAAGGAGAAGCTGACGATCGATCACCTCAAGGCGATTCGTCAAAACGCACTTTCGGATGGCGCGAGCGAGGACGAAACGCACTACAACCTTGCCAGCGCGTTTATCAAAAGCATGCGCGGGAGCGATCCCGACGCCGCCGTTTACTATCTCGCACGATTGATTGCGGCGGGGGAGGAACCGCGGTTCATCGCCAGGCGTATGCTGATTTTTGCGAGCGAAGATGTAGGCAACGCGAATCCAAACGCGCTTATGATCGCCCGCGCGTGCTTTGAGGCGGCGGCGGTGATAGGCTATCCAGAATGCCGGATCATCCTTTCGCAAGCGGCGATATACCTTGCCTGTTCGCCTAAATGCAACACCGCTTACAACGCAATCGATCGCGCGATCGAGGCGGTAAAAGGCGGCTTGATCTTGGAGGTGCCAGATCACCTCAAGGACGCGCATTACGAAGGGGCGAAAAAGCTTGGCAGAGGGACGGAGTACAAATATCCGCATGATTACGGCGGCTACGTCAAGCAGCGCTATACCGCCAAAGAGGTGCATTTTGTCGATTTGAAGCCGATCGGCTTTGAAAAAACGCTGGCGGAATGGCTAGAAAAACTCCATAGTATGGATAGGTAAGTTTATTGCGTAAAGCCGCGTGATAACCGCGCAAAACGGCTGCGGGCGTTATAGAGAGCGGCGAGCATCTACGCGATTACAAGGTCAAGAGCATGCGCCTTATTTAAGAGCTGTTCGCCCGCGGACATCTTCGTATCGATCAGCGCGGACTGCGTTTTGGATCTGATCAGCAGATGCACCCTGCGATCGCCGGGGCAAACGCGGATCATCTGCAAAAGCTCGTTTAAGACGTTTGGATTCGCGTCGGCATTCACGCACAGCCTGATCGGATCGGCTGGCTTTTTCTCGGCGCTTTTGCCGTAGTTTTTCGCGCCCTTGTACTCTTTTGCCTTTTCAACGCTCATCACGTCGCGGACGATCAGGCTCACGCCTCTTTCTGTTTTGTCAACGGACGCGATAAACGCGATTGGCATGTTGGAGTCGAGCTTCTCCAGCTTCTCCATCTGACGATCGAAAATTCTAAGCTCAACAGATCCGACCAAATCGATCACCCTCAGATCGCCGTACCTTATTCCTTTCTTGCTGATCTTGGCATCAAGCGATTCCACCTTACCTACTACCATCGCCTCGCCGCCATCTCGTAGTTCCTCCACCTCGCTAGAAAGCGTGTATTTAATCTCCTCAAGCTGCTTTCTGAAATCATCAAGCGGGTGGCCGGAAACATAAAGCCCCATCGATTCCTTCTCAAACTCCAACAGCTCTTTTGGCTGCAACTCTTCCATCTCTGGCAAAAAGAGATTCACATCTTCCGAGAGACTCTTGGCGTCGCTCTCAAAAAGCCCGCCTGAAAGCAGTTTGCGAACCTTCACCGCCTCCTGCGCACTCTGAACGATCGCATCTATCCCGCTTAAAAGCGACATTCGCGTGTAGCCGAAGCAATCAAGCGCTCCCGCCTTAATCAGCGCTTCAAACACCTTTTTGTTCACCTTTTGAGAGTCTATCTTTCCAAGAAGCTCGCCGAGCGAACCAAACTTACCGCCTAGTTCATCTCTGATCTTCAAAATCCCTTCAAGCGCGACGCTTCCCGTGCTTTTAATCGCCCCCAAACCAAAGATGATCTTCGGCGTTTCGTTTTCCTGATACACCGGCTCAAAGTCGATCTGCGAAAGATTGACGCTAGGAGGCAGAAATTCTATCCCCATCCGCTTGATCTCCTCGATATAGGTAGGCACCTTTTTTATGCTTTCAAAGGTCAGCAGCGCGGACATAAATTCCGCCGGATAGAGGCATTTAAGGTAGGCGGTTTGATAGGTAAGCATCGCATAGGCGGCGGAGTGGGACTTGTTGAAGCCGTATCCGGCGAATTTCTCGATCAGATCAAACAGATCCGCCGCCTTTGCGCGATCGTAGCCGTTTGCGAGAGCGCCCTGTACAAATTCGCTGCGTACTCTCTCCATCTCCTCTTTATTCTTCTTGCCCATCGCCCTGCGTACCAGATCGGCTTTGCCAAGCGAAAATCCGCCAATCGCCTGCACAATCTGCATCACCTGCTCCTGATAGACGATTACGCCGTATGTGGGGGCAAGGATAGGTTCAAGAGACGCAAATGCGTAGGTTGTTTTGGCGCGTCCATGCTTGCGTTCCACAAAGTCATCAACCATTCCGGACTCCAACGGTCCGGGGCGATACAGCGCGATCATTGCGATCAGGTCTTCAAAGCAGGAGGGTTTAAGGCGGCGGCTGAGGCTTTGCAGTCCGCCGGATTCGATTTGAAATATCCCCAGCGTATTTCCCGTGCTAATCTGCTCATATACCTCCACCTTGTCGGTGCCAATCGCGCTGAAGTTAATGCGCTCTCCGGTGCGCTTTTCAATCAGATCAAGGGCTCGGTTGATCACTGTCAGCGTCTGAAGCCCTAAAAAGTCGAACTTGATCAGATTGACATCTTCCAGATAATGCCCGTCGTATTGGGTAATTACCTCGTCGCGCTCTTTGACGAAGCAAAGCGGCGTTTTGTGCCAGAGCGGTTCGTTGCTTATTACAACTCCCGCCGCGTGCCTTCCGGGCTGGCGCTTGAGCCCCTCTAGCTCAATGGCGAATTTCCATATCCTCTTTGCGTTTTCGTCTGTCTCGATCATCTCCTTGAGCTTAGGTTCAAGCTCCAGCGCCTGATTCAGCGTGATCCTGTTGCCTTCGTCGTCAAGCCCTTCTGGTATCAGCTTTGCCAGCCGATCCGCCTCTGGAATAGGGACATCCAGCACTCTTGCCACATCGCGGATAACGCCGCGCGCCAGAAGCGAGTTGTAGGTGATTACCTGCGCGACGTTGTGTCTGCCGTAGGCGTTGACCACATAATCGATAATCTCGCCGCGCCGCGACTGGCAAAAGTCCATATCAATATCGGGCATCGATACGCGCTCAGGATTCAAAAAACGCTCAAAGAGCAGACCGTATTTGATCGGATCGATGTCGGTGATCTCCAGCGCGAACGCCACAAGGCTGCCAGCAGCGCTGCCGCGCCCGGGACCGACTGGGATTTTCATCTCTTTCGCCTTGTTGACGAAATCCCAGACGATCAGCATATAGCCGCAGAATTTCATCTGCCTGATTACCGACACTTCCGTTTCAAGCCGATCTATGTATAGTTGGTGGTTATCGGCGGCGATAAACTTCAACCGCTCCGACAGTTTATCGCGACAGAGGCGCTCAAATAAAACCGCGTCATTTTCGTGCGGATCGGCATCGTCTTTCATCTCCACGCCGAATTGCGAGGCGATTTGACGGGTGAATTTATAGTTTGGCGGCGTGGGATCGCCCAGCTTCAGATCGAGGTTGCACTTGTCGCGTATCTCCAGCGTATTTGCCAGCGCTTCCGGTACGTCGGCAAATAGGAGGCTCATCTCTTCGGGGCTTTTTACGAAAAATTCCTTGACCGAGTGCTTGAGCCGCTTGGGATCGCTTAACTTTTTGCCCGATCCGATGCACATGGCAAGCTCCTGCGCTTCGGCGTTCACACGGCTTAGGTAGTGCGCGTCGTTTGTGGCGATCACCTTAATGTCAAGCTCTTTTGAGAGGCGCAGGATAAAGCTGTCGATCGCCAGTTGTTGTTCAACGCCGCAGCGCATCAGCTCAAGGTAGAAATCGTCGCCGAAAAGCGCTTTATACCATGTGGCGATCTCTTTGGCGGCTTCGTAGCCTTTGCGGTACTCCCTGTGTTTCGCGTCGGTAACGTTCAAGTGAAAGTTGACCTCTCCGGCTAGGCAGGCGCTTGAGCAGATCAGCCCGTCGTGATACTCCTCAAGTAGCCGCTTGTTGATTCTCGGTTTGCCGTAAAAGCCGCCAAGATAGCTCTCCGAACTAAGCCGCATGAGGTTTTTGTAGCCTTCGTTGTTTTTGGCAAAGAGGCATAGGTGGTAGTGCGGGTCTTTGCATTCCAGATTTTCGTTGTTGTGGATATACGCCTCTATCCCAATAATGGGCTTGATCCCATTTTTTTTCATCGTCTTGTAGAAGTCGATTGCGCCGAACATGTTGCCGTGATCGGTGATGGCGGCGCTGTCCATGCCGCGCTTTTTGATCACTTCCGCAAGCGGAGCAATTCTATTTGCGCCGTCGAGCATGGAATATTCGGTGTGAAGGTGCAGGTGAACAAAACTCATAACGCCCCTTATGCCATCGTTTTAGCGGAAGATTCTAGTTTACCATAGTGGAGTTAAAGACAATAAATGTCAATGGGGAT
>JAIRKM010000053.1 GCA_031260125.1 Helicobacteraceae bacterium
GGCGCAAGCGCGGGCGCGGTCGCGGCGGCTATTTTGAGCAAGATCATCTACAAAAAGATCGATCTTACCTTTGTGCTTAACGGCACGCTTGCGGGTCTTGTGGCGGTTACGGCTGGTCCGAATATCGCTCTGTGGGTCGGCGCGTTGGAAGGCGCGATCGGCGGTATTTTGGTGGTGCTTGCCGTGCCGTTTTTTGACAAGCTCAAAATCGACGATCCCGTCGGCGCGCTGTCGGTTCACCTTGTGGCTGGTATATGGGGGACGCTGGCAGTCGGCATTTTCAATCCCGAGATAACGTTTCTGGCGCAACTCTTTGGCGTTGTCGTCGTCGGGGCGTTTACGTTTGTGGCTTCGGGTATTGTATGGTATATTCTCAAACTTACTTTGGGCATTCGCGTCTCTCAAAAAGAGGAACACGAAGGCACAGACCTTAGCGAGACCGGGCTCGAAGCATATCCGGAATTTGTGAAAAACGCGAAGTAAAGGGTACTAAATGAAAAAGATAGAAGCGATCATCAAGCCGTTCAAGCTGGAAGAGGTTAAGGACGCCCTTAGAGAAGCGGGCATTACGGGCATGACCGTTAGTGAGGTCAAGGGCTATGGCAGACAGCTTGGTCATACCGAGCTGTACCGCGGCGCGGAGTATGTGGTGGATTTTCTGCCCAAGCTGAAGCTGGAGATCGTCGTCGCCGACGATCTGGTGGAAAAGATCATCGATACGATCATCAAGACAGCCAATACGGGCAAGATCGGCGATGGGAAGATCTTTGTTTTGGATGTCGAAAAGGTTATCCGCGTCAGAACGGGCGAAACGGGAGAAGAGGCGGTTTAACCCGCGCAAGGCGGAAACGGTCGGTTTGCCGAGTGGCAATCCGGCCGCGATCTGTTGCGCGGCAGGAACACATCACAGCTTTTGGCGCGGCAGCAACTCGCTTAGCCGCGCAAGAGCGTCCCCTGCGCTAAACTCTTTGGCGCGTCTATGATTTATCTCTCCTAATTCCCTGCGCAGAGCGGGATTTTCTATCAACGTTCGCAGTCCGCTGGCTATGTTTTGCGTCTGTAGATCGGGCAGAATAAACCGCCGCGATTCGCCCGTAAGAATTTCGCTTGCGCCTACAAACGGCGAAACCAGAACGGGCAAAGAGCAGAACATAGCTTCAATGCAGGCGCGTGAGAAGGTTTCTATAAAAGCGGGCAGCGCGAAAATATCGGAAGCGAAAAAGTAACGTTTTGCGTCGTCAATCGGCGGCACGAAGATCACGCGGTCATTCAAGCCGCAACTCTTCGCATACGCGATAAAGGGGGCAAACTTCTCCTTTGCGGCAATAAGCAGCTTTACGTCGCCAATGGAGGCGATCTCGCTAAACGCGTCGATCAAGCCGCGCGCGTTGCGGATACGGAGATCGCCGGAGGTGATTAGCGAGATTAGGATCGTTTCGTCATCGATCTTAAATCTCTCTCTAACGTCTTTGCGCAGTCTGCCTCTCTCCTCTTTTGACGCCTCAAAACGAGGAATGTCAAACGCGGGGTAGATCACGGTCGTTTTATCCGCTGGCAGATCAAACCGCCGCATCAGATCCGCGCGCATCATTTCAGAACTGCACACCAGAACGTCCCAGACGCCGTTTCGCAGAAGCTCGCCGTGCATTCGTCCCACATCGTGATCGGCAGGCAGCGGTTTTCCTGTGAGGCGTTCGTGCGCCAGATGAACGCAGTTGTGCATGTAGAGAAGATTCTGACGCATTATGTCGCCATGCCCAATTACAAAATCCATGTGATGACGCTCGATCCACGCCTGCGTGCGGCTTGCGAAAAACTTACGCCTAAAATAGCGCCCCTTTCCAAACCCAAGCGGCAGGTTAAACGTGCTTACCGCTGTGCCGCCCGCTATTTTCACCCTGTCTTTGCCGTAACGTCCAAAGTTCTCGGCAATCACAAAAACTTCGTGTCCCATTGCGGATAGAAAGGCTGTCTGTTCCAGAGCGATATTGCTCGCGGCGGTTTTTGTGCCGCTCATATCTCTTTTTGCGATCGCGACGCGCATTTAACCCTTTAAGCGGCGGTAAACTTCAGCGGCGATCGGGCGGCTGTAGATAAAAAGGCGCGTTTTAAGCCATCTATACGGCTTGTTGCGCACCTTAAAACGGTGAACCGCCGAAGCGGGCGGATTTGCCCGTGTGTGTGTGTGTGTGTGAACCGCCGAAGCGTTTCCGGGCGGATTTGCCCCGTTTGTCGTTTCAAAGAACACCCTATACCCCAGTTTCGCGGCTTCTTCCTGCGCCATGCTAGAGCCAAAGCCCCAGCACCAGCAGTGCGACAAAACCTCGCTATGCCCAAGTTTGCGCCGCAGATCTGAGGCACACTCCAGAAGATCGGATCGCATCCTCTCTCTCGCCTCTTCCTCGCTCTCCATTCGTCCCCTGTTTTTGAGAGCGCTTGTGAGATCGCTCAATCGTTTTACGTTCTCGGGCGATTGGAAGAACTCACTGGCTTTGTATTTATCCTGCGGCACCAGCGACACAACCGCGTCTATAAGTTCTTGCGACGGTATAAACGCTTTGCCGCCCATTTCTGGAGCTAGTGGAAAAAGCGGCATGCCCCACGGCAGATCGAGGCGGAAGCGGCGCTCGTCTTCTCTGAAGCGATCGGGCACCTTAAAACGCAGCGCAAGATCGGCGGATGGCGGCGGCAGATCGCCGGATGAAAAGCGAAAGTAGTGGTGAGCCGTATGCGAGGCAATATCGATCACGCCGCTTTCCTCCATCAGCCGCGCCTCCTGCCAATTGAAATAGCGATCTCCAGACGCTTCGGATTTTCCGCGGCAGTCAACGCTCTCTTTCAACGCGGCGTCAATCTCGCGCGCTTCGCCGCCATCAAGCCGAGCCGTGTTGGTAAAAATGACAGCATTGTGTCCGTGCTTTTGCAGGATTTGCCACGCGTTGACATAGTTGTCCAAATATCCGTCGTCAAAGGTGATCAGCGCCGATCTTTTAGGAAGCGGTCTGCCTTCGAGCAGATACGCCTCCGCCTCTTTAAGCGATATGCCGCGCCAGCCGTTTTTTGCCATTCCCTCGCACTGGTTGTCAAAGATTTCCGGATGGACGGCGATCGTACTCGGCACGCGGCTGACATAGTGGTGCATCAAGACAGGCAGGCTTTTTGTAAACATTCAAGGATTATAACAACTGCTGTGTAAGTCCGCGCTGGAACTCTGCTTTGTAAAGCTCTGGCTCACGATCCGTTCAGGCTGTCGCTGATCCAATCGCCGTACCTAACGCTTGATTCAAACTCTGAGAAAATCAGCTCCGGTAGTTCGTACGTGTGGGCGGTCTTGAAAAACTCCTCGATCACGGGTATCTTTTCAGCGGCGGTTTTTATAATCAAAAGCCACTCGGCGGCTGTTTCGATCGCGCCGTTCCACCAATAGACGCTTGATAGATTCGGCGCGATCGACACGCACGCGGCGAGGCGTTTTTCCACCAACACTCTAGCAAGCCTTTTTGCCGACTCTTCGCTGTCGATCGTCGTCATAGCGACAATCATGCGCAAACCTCCACGCTTATGATCGCTAGTAAAGCGATCTTTCTGGCGCATTATACACGACAGCCGACGGCGTGCCGTGCGAAAATCCAGATAACGCGAGGCGTACTACCAGCTAAAGCCGACGTTTACCATATAGCGGCGATCCGCCTCATCCTGTCCGCTATACGCGCCGATTTGCTCCGCGTAGGTGGAAGCCGCCAGTTCCACAAGCGCAAGCCTCAAGCTGACGCCGCCGGTGAACTCGCCCTGATAGAGTCCGGCTTGGAGCGCAAAGGTGGAAAACGAGCCGTCCCATACGTTCAGATCGGCGCCGAAGCGCGTCCGCTTTATCAGGCTGTCATCGTCATATTCCTGCGTAAGATCGATAAAATCAAGCGACGCGCGCACCTGATTGAAAAATGTGCGTTCGGAGACGCGGTAGGTATATGCGCCGCCGACATTCACGGTCATAGGAATGTATATGAGGTTCTTATCGCCGATACCTCCTATATTGAGGACACTCGCTCCGATGGAGAAGTTTGAGGAAAGATCGTAGATGATCCCCAGATCAAACACGAGCGATCTGCCATCTTCAAGGTCTTCGCTTAGCACGTCTTTATCTTCCGAAGAGTACTCCGAGAGATCGGCTGGCGAATAGCCGTGCGAAATAACGCCGTATTGCAAATACTTCACGCCCGCTCCCACCGAGATCGTATTAAGTAGCCATTTACCGGCTGCGACATCGTTGAAGTTATGAGCGATTCCCAGCGCGGCTCCGCCGACGGCGATGCCGTTGATCTCTAAAATCCCGCTCGCGCCAAAGCCTTGGTGCGCGACGGCGTTTATGCTCACGGAAGAGACCAGCCCCGCGCCAAAACCCGTTTCATCAAACATTTTTGAAACGCTTAACGGCACCGCGCTTATCCCTACGTGATAGCTGTCTCCTATATGTTTGTCCAGCTCCTCCGCCGCCTTCGTTTCGCTTTCGTCAGCCGCGTCCAAAATGTCCTGTAAGTCTTTTGTATTTTCGTTAATCGCGACACCGACGTTGATAAGCTGAAATTCCCATCCGTACTCTTTGGGCATTCTAGCAAGACCGGCGGGGTTTGAAAAGATCGCGCTAAAGCTGTTCGCGCTTGCAACGCCCGCTCCGCCCGCGCCCATAGTCTTCGGGTCTTTGTATAGTTGAAAGTACTCATAAGTAACCGCCTCAAGAGAGGTAGCCAAAATAAATAAAGAACCAATAACCGTCGTTTTGTATCTCATAATTTCCCCTACTTATTGGCGTTGATATAGCTAAGAATCGCCGTTGCGCACGAGCTTGTGTCATAGCAGCTACCAGAGTTGTTTATGTCAGATTTGATTTTTTCAATCTCCTCTCTTGTGTCGCTGTCGATCCCAAGCAGCTTAATCAGCGTGTCTGTTTCAACGAATATCAGATTAACCAGCGTATCTACGTCAGCGTTGTCAATCGAACTACAAGTGCTCGACCAGCATGAGTAGTTGTCTAGCACATTGACGATAATGACGGCGCTTTGGCTGATCGCCGCAAGCGAGCGGTTGAAGCAGGCGTCTTTTTGCCACTTGTTTGCGGAAGAACCGCTTTTGCAGACTAGAGCTTGATTGCCGATCGTCAGCGCGTATTCGTCCATTGCCGATTGAAGGCTCACGTCGGCGTCCGCTTTGAACAGCTTTCCTAGCTGGGCAAAATAACTTTTATCGTTCTCATCCTCAATAGCGGTGATGATCTTTGATGCCGAAAGCCCCGCTTTTACCACATACGCCGCCGCGCGATCGTTCCGGCACGCCTGATCGCCGCCGCAATTTTCTGTCAAGCTCAACACCTTTTGCCAATCGCCTTTATCAAGCGCCGCCTGCCGTTCATATCTCTTCGCTTCATTGCTGTCCTCGCTGTCGCAACCGCCGAAAAAAGCAGCCAACGCGAAGGCGATCAAAAACATCTTTCGCATAGCATCTCCTTGTTGAATTGTGAGTTATTGTATCTAAATGACGCACGACTATGACATAGCCAAGCGGCTATGTCAAGAAAGAGGGAGGGGAGGGGAGGAATAGGGTAGAAAGCCGATTTTTGACTATCGCCGGCAAGGCGCTACTCACTATCCGCCGCCCTGTATTCCGTCTGCCCGTCTCTCGTCTTTTCGCTTCTTACGTAGATGATGTCCTTTGTGCCTTCGCCGCACACGCCGACCACTTTCCCTTCCACTTCGGCGCCCTTATCGACTGCCTCAAGGGTAAAGACCTGCACCCCGTTTTTAAGAATTTTCTGAGAGATGGTATCGATCACCTCTTCGCAAGGGGTGGCAAACGCCGCCCCGACAAAGCAGAAAATCAGTAACGCTATTTTTTTCATCACCTTTCCTTATTACTTTTCTACTTCCTCAATTTCCTCAAACTCGTTGCGCTTCCAGAAATACGCCAGAACGGAGAGGATCACGCCGAAGAGGATAAAGTAAACGCCCAGCCTGTGGCGCTCGCCTTTCTTAGGATCGGCGACTTGTTCCAGATAGCTTATCACCTTCTCCTGCGCCTCTTTCTTCATGCCCACGCGCGGCATCAGCGTTCCGGTCAGATACTTCTGCGGATCGTTGATAAAGGTGGCGAGATAATCCTCTCCCTTTGATCGTACGATCATAGAGAGATCCGGCGGCAAGGTTCCCAGATACTGCTTTACGCGTTCCGGATCGCCCGCCTGCTCTTCGTCGCCTTCTAGCACGATGCCTCGGTAATCTACAGTGTGGCAGCGCGCGCAGGCGTTGATCGTAACGTCCTCGTCGGTTATCGCCTCAAGGGGCAAGCTGACACTGCGAAAAAACGCCAAAAGATCGTATAGCTGATCGTCTTCCAGCCAACCATACCCCGTCATTTTCACGCGGGATGGATCCCTTGCCTTCTCTTCAAACCCACTCAGCGTCTTTTCGTAGATGAGAGTGAGATTTTCATCATCGCCTTTGCTTGCCCGTTGTTTGTCAAACACGATCTTCTGCGCCTTCGCGTGATTGGAGATAAGCGCCGCGTTTTCCGGATCTTTGATAAACGCAATCATAAACACCTCGTCGTATATAGCGGCGGCGTTGGAGAGATCGGGCGGCAGCAAGCCGTATGTTTTAATACGTTGCGCTTCAGGAGGGGTGGTGCTGGCTACTTTGGCGTCGTTAATTGCGTGACAACTGCCGCAGCCGTTTCCTATAAACACATCTCTGCCTCTTTCGGCGCTGGCGCTTTCTATCCCAAGCAGGACTTTGTCGCGCTCGGCTTTTACGACAGATTCATTGGCGGGATTTGACTGTAGATCGCTCATCGCAAAATCCACAGGTTCAACAGAGGGGCTCATCGCCATGTGCGCAAGCGGTTCAATTCCCAAGTAGATGATAAAGACAATCACCGCCAGCACAATTAGAATTTTTTGCTCTTTTTTCATAGCTCTTCCTTCTTTCTCTCCATGTAACTTGCCAGAGGCAGAACGACCAACGTTAGGACGAGGAACAGGATCGAAAGCAATAAGCCGATATGAACTGTCCATGCAAAGCCGCCATCTGCGGGCAGTTTACCGAATATGGTAAGCCCTATCATCACAGCCACAAGCGACCAAAACCATATCTTCACAAGCGGTCTTTCGTGCATCGGGCGTACCCGTTTGTCGCGATCGAGCCAAGGAAGGAGAAAAAAGATGGCGTTGGCGATCGTAAAGGCGATCAAGCCCAGACTGGAGCTGAAGTGTATGCCGCGGAGTACCTCGTATGACCACAGGAAATACCATTCGGGATAGATGTGACTCGGCGTCGCCGTATAGTCCGCAGGCAAGAAGTTGATCGGATCCATCGCAAAGGAGTATCCGAAAAACACGAGGAAGAAAAAGATGGTAAATACAACGCTCATAACAAATATATCTTCTGCCATAAATTTCGGCCAGAAGGGCATAACTTTGCTCTTTTTCTTGTCAGAGACGATATATTTGACCGCTTCTGCCTCAAAATCGATCTCCTCGCCATCTTCGTTATTGACGTGCGGCGTGCGCAGAGCAAAGAAGTGGATCGCGACGATCAGAATGATCGCCAATGGAAACAAAAAGACATGCAGCATAAAAAAGCGCGTCAGCGTGGCATCGCCCACAATATAATCACCGCGTATCCAGAAGACCAGATCGGGACCGATCAGCGGAATCTTCTCAAACAGACCGGTGATCACCGTCGCCGCCCAGTAGCTCATCTGCCCCCACGGAAGCATATAACCGCTGAAGCCCGCCGCGCTGAATAGCACAAACAGCAGCATGCCGGTTATCCAGATAACCTCCCGTCCCGATTTGAACGAGCCGTAGTAGATACCGGTAAACATGTGGATATAGATAAAGAGAAATATCAGCGACGCGGCGACGGCGTGCATATGCCTAAACACCCAACCGTACGCAACCTCTTGCATAATGGTATAGTTTACGCTGAAAAACGCGAGACCGGCATCCGGCTTATAGTACATCAGCAGGAATATGCCGGTTACTATCAGCACGACAAACAGCGTAACAAGGACCATGCCAAAACTCCAAAGGAAGTTGATCTTCTTTGGAATCCAGTACTCGGTCAACAAAACCTTCATCAGCGCTCTGGTTTTCAGGCGCTGATCGAGCCACTCACCCAGCGAATTTGCTTTTTCTATTTGTGCCATTGCCACTCCTTATTTCAACGCCACAAGCTGTTTGTATTCGTCGCCCTCTTCGCCAAGCACCAGCGTTGTGCCGTTGATACTAAAAGGCGGAATTTTAAGAGGTGTGGGCGGTGGGCCGAATACGTTGATGCCGCTTGTGTCAAACTCGCCGCCGTGACAGGCGCATTTGAAAACGCCGTTGCTGGCGTTCCACGCTGGAATGCAGCCAAAGTGCGTGCAGATCGCAATCACAATGGTATATCGCTCGCCTTCAACGATAACGTCTCGTTTGTCGTTCGGCGCCATTTGTTCGTCTTTTTTCAAGATGTAAACCTGCTGTCTGCGATACTCCACCCGTTTTAACTCGCCCGGTTGCATGCCGGCGACATCAACCTCGGTAACTCCCGCCGCGATAACGCTGGGCAGCGGATCCCATGTACGCTTCATGCCGTAAAGAGCAGCCGCAGTACCAACCGCGGCGGCAACGCCCAAAGCCGTACCTGCCCCCTTTATGAAGCCACGTCGATTGGCGTTAAACTCCATCAGTCCCCCCCTTTGCAATAAGTAGCGTATTCTATCAAACACCCCCTAATATGGCTGATATTCGTTTAAGGTTGAGCGCTTCTAAATCTGATATAAACGGACAGAATATCAAGCGCGGCGGGGGTCATTCCGCTGATCTTTTCCGCCTCAAAAAAGGTGCGCGGGCGGAAGTGGTTAAGCTTTGAAACGATCTCAAAACCAAGACCCGGAACTTTCTCAAACTCCATATCATCCGGAATCGTTTGCGATCTCTGCCGCTTCATTCGCTCTATCTGCTCTTCCTGTTTGATCAGATAGTGGTGGTATTTTGCGCCGATCACGATCTGTTCGAGCGCCGCTCTGGAAAAACGGGCGAAAAACGGATCGAGCGCCACGAGTTTTTTTTCGTTGAAACTCGCCCTTGAAACGACGTTGATCATCGCCGTCTTCTCTACGATCCGCTCCTCTCCCAGCGCGGAAAGCCGCCGCAGATTTTCGGCGCTGTTGGTCAAGAACTCGCTCTCAAGCCGTTTAAGACCGCTTTCGGTTTGCTCCTTTTTTTCGCGTATCTTTCTGTACTCCTCTTCGCCGATCAGTCCGTACCTATAGGCATGCGATCCAAGTCTCAGATCGGCGTTGTCCTCGCGCAGCAAGAGGCGGTATTCGGCGCGGCTCGTAAACATTCGGTAGGGTTCGTTAGTGCCTTTTGTAACCAGATCGTCCACGAGAACGCCCATATACGCCTCCTCACGCCCTAGTATAAACGGCTCTTCGCCTCTGACATAAAGCGCCGCGTTGATACCGGCGTAAAGTCCCTGCGCCGCCGCCTCCTCGTAGCCGGTCGTGCCGTTGATCTGTCCGGCGAGAAAGAGACCTGCGATCTTTTTGCTTTCCAGAGTGTGCGAAAGCTCGGTGGGCTGAACAAAATCGTACTCAATGGCGTAGCCGTATCGGGAGATTACGGCGTTTTCCAGCCCTTTTATCGAACGGATCATCGCCGCCTGAACGTCGATTGGTAGCGAGGTGGAAAGTCCGTTGAGGTAGTACTCGTTTGCCTCCTTTGACTGCGGCTCCACAAAGACCTGATGGCTTTGGCGATCGGCAAAGCGGTTTACTTTGTCCTCAATGCTAGGACAGTAGCGCGGCCCCACGCCCTTAATCTGACCCGTAAAGAGTGGAGCGCGGTGAAAATTGCCGCGGATAATCTCGTGCGTAACGGCGTTTGTTTCCGCAATAAAGCACGGTATGTTCGGCGGAGCGAAGATGTCGATCGGGGTGCGTCCGCTGATAGGTCTTGGCGATTCTTCGCCGGATTGCCGCTCAAGGCGCGAGAAGTCGATTGAGTCGGCGGCGATTCTGGCGCATGTACCGGTTTTCAGCCTAAGCATATCAAAGCCAAGTCCGCGGAGGTGTCGGGCAAGGTCAATTGAAGGCATCTCTCCCATACGTCCCATCGGAAGTTTTTTCTCTCCTATATGGACGATGGCGTCAAGGAAAGTACCCGTCGTGAGAATCACCGCTTTCGCGGCGAAGAGAACGCCCAACCGCGTCCTTACGCCCGTTATCTTTGCGCCTTCAATCTCCAAAGAAACCGCCATATCCTGCGAGATGTTCAGCCCGCTTTGCCCAAGGCAGCGCGCCCGCGCAAATATGGGGTAGCGATCCATATCGATCTGCGCCCTGCTGCCGCGTACGGCAGCCCCCTTTGTAGCGTTGAGCGTGCGGTAGGAGAGCGCGGCGAGATCGGCAATCTCCCCCATCACTCCGCCCAGCGCGTCTACCTCTTTTACCAGATGTCCTTTCCCCAGTCCCCCTATGGCGGGGTTGCAGCTAATCGCGCCGATCTGCGACAGCAGCGGCGTGATAAGAAGCGTCCGCGCGTCCATCTTTGCCGCCGAGATCGCCGCTTCCACGCCCGCATGTCCGCCGCCAACCACTATAATGTCATAAGGGTTCATAGCAGCGGATTTTAGCAAGCGGTATTAAAATGTACCAACTTTGTTTTTCACAAGGATGACGGTGGCGGAGTCGATTGAAGCGGAATTGAACAGCATACTAAGCGATCTGGAGCGGATTGGACAGATCGTCGCCCAAAAGGAGGCGGAGCTTGGCATCGTGGGTGCCGTGGCGCTGAAAAAAGCGGACAACAACTGCTACGAGCTGGCGCTGGACGACAAACGCTTCTTTATCGATAGGGAAGGCGTTGAAACGCTAAAAAGGCTTATTGCCGATCTTGATTGGAAAAACGATGAGCGTCAATAAAAAGCGGCTGTTCTTTTTCCTGATCTTCGATACGATCCTCTCGCTTATTACACTCTATTGCGCCTATTTGCTGCGCTTTAACTTTGCTATTCCGTCCGTTTTCTTTGAAAGTTTCTTCTGTTTTTTCGCGCTGCTGGTCGCTCTCAAGCTGTCATCGTTCGCCCTTTTTAGAGTATATAAAATTCCCTGGCGTTTTTTTTCGCTGGACAGCTTGATGCTCCTTGTGGCGGCGCATGCCGCGGCGTATATGGCGTTTGGGTTGATCGTCTCCGCGTCCGGAGCGGTTATGCCTCGATCGGCGATCATCATCGACCTTGCGCTGTCGATCCTCGCTCTTGGAGCGCTTAGGAGCTTAAAGCGGCTTTTTATTCTGCAAAGCGCCAAAAACGAGAAGATCGGCGCGATCGTTGTGGGGGCGGACGAAAGAGCGGAGCAGTTTTATCGTTCTTCGGGCAATTTTAACGTCCTCTGTTTTCTGGATACGGACGGCAAGAACGTCGGACTTAGAATTCACAACAGAAAAGTTATAGGTTTTGACGATTTGGAGCGTTTCGCCAAAGATGGCATCGACACCGCGGTTATTGCCACGAATAGCGGCGGCGGGATAAAAAACATATACGAAAAGCTCAACGCGGCGGGCATAAAACGGATACGCATCGCCGAAAACGGCAGCGTGGCAAGCCCGTTGAAGATTGACGATCTGCTGGCGAGAAATCCCAAAGACTTGGATACAGAGGCGATCAAAGCCTTTTTGAAAAACAGAAGAGTCCTGATCACGGGAGCGGGCGGCAGCATTGGCGGCGAACTCTCTCGCAAAGCGCTCCAATTTGGCGCACAGAGGCTTATTCTTGTTGATTCCGGCGAGTATAACCTGTATGAAATCTCGCGGGAGCTTAACGCGCCCAATGTCGTCCCAAGACTGGCATCGGCAGCCGATCGCGACGCGCTGGAGGAGATTTTCGTCGAATTCAAGCCGCAGATCGTGCTGCACGCGGCGGCATACAAGCATGTGCCGCTTTCAGAAGAGAACCCCAAAGCCGCCTGTGTCAACAACATTCTGGGGACGAAAAACGCCGTCGATCTGGCGATAAAGCACAAAGCCGAAACCTTCGTGCTGATCTCCACCGACAAGGCGGTGCGCCCCACGAGCGTAATGGGCGCTACGAAGCGCGTCTGCGAGTTGTACCTGCAAAACGTCGATGGCGGCGGCACGCGCCTTGCCGCCGTGCGCTTTGGCAACGTGCTGGGATCGAGCGGATCGGTCGTTCCTCTCTTCGCGCGGCAGATCGAGGAGAACAGGGCGCTTACGGTGACTCATCCGGAGATGACGCGCTATTTTATGCTTATTTCGGAAGCGGCGCTTCTAACGCTGCAAGCGGGCGCGATCGCGAAGGGGCAGGAGGTGTTTGTCCTCGATATGGGCGAGCCGGTTAAAATTGCCGATCTGGCAAAAAAGATGCTCTTTCTCGCGGGCAAAGAGGAACTTGGCATCGTCTATACCGGTCTTCGCGCGGGGGAGAAGCTCTTTGAGGAGCTACTTTTAGATGGCGAGGAGAAGACGAAATATCCTTCAATCTTTGTCGGCAGACCCACAAAAATGGAGATTGGCAGGCTCACCAGCGAGATCGAAAGCCTGCTAAGATCGAAGGATACGATTGCGGCGTTGAAGCGGATCGTTCCCGAATTTAACCACAACAAAGGAGGCGGCATGCAATCTATATTCCGTGAGTACGACATCAGGGGCATCTTTGAAAAGGAGCTTTCCCAAGAGAACGTGAAAAGGATAGGTTTCCTGCTTGGAAGGGAGATCGGCGGCGGCAAAAGCGTCGCAATCGGATATGACGCGAGAGTCCATTCTGTTGTGCTTTTCGGCTGGCTTGCCAGCGGGCTTAACCACGCGGGGCTGAAAGTCCTGAAGATCGGAATGTGTCCGACGCCGGTTTCGTACTTCGCGGGATTTCAGAGCTTTGACGGGGTGAAGCCGGACGCGTCAATAATGATTACGGGCAGTCATAACCCGCCGGAATACAACGGCTTCAAGATTGTGATAAACAACGAACCGTTTTTTGGGGAACAGATATATGCGCTGGGTAGAAAACTTGCCTTGTGCAACGAAAAGATCGGCGATGACGACAGTTCGACTCCGATTGACGCGGTGGAGAAATACATCGCCTATCAAAGCGAACAGTTTAGCCATCTTAAAGGGCTTAAAACAAAGTTGGTCTTTGATTGCGGAAACGGCGTGGCGGCGATTACGCTCAAGCCCATTTTGAAAAATCTACAGATCGACGCGAAACTGCTCTTTGAGGAGCCTGACGGTACCTTTCCAAACCACCATCCCGATCCGAGTGAAGAGGAGAATTTGGAGCTGTTAAAAAAAGAGATGCAAACAAACGGCGAACGGTACGGTTTTGCCTATGACGGAGACGCCGATCGCATAGCTATGCTAAGCGGTAAAAATAACTTCAAGGGAGATATACTATCGATCTTTTTGGCGAAAAAGATCGAAAATCCGGTTGTGATCGGCGAAGTGAAATGTTCACAGGTTATGTACGACGAGATCAACAAATTTGGCAAGGCTATTATGTACAAGACCGGACACAGCAATCTTAAAGTCAAAATCAAAGAGACAAACGCGAGTTTCGCGGCGGAGGTAAGCGGACATATCTTTTTCAACCACCGCTACTTCGGCTTTGACGATGCCGTTTATGCCACCTTCCGCCTGATGGAGCTTATTGGCGATGGATTTGACTTTGATGGCGAATTCGCGAGGCTGCCCAAAGCCTTCAGCACGGACGAACTGAAGGTCAAAACGACGGAGGAAGAGAAGTTTAAGATCATCGATCGCCTTAAAACGGCGCTCAAAACGCCGCCCGTTGATATGCCGGCGATACGCGGCATTATCGATATAGACGGCGTAAGGGTGATTTACGAAAACGGGTGGGGGCTGGTGCGGGCGTCCAACACCACGCCCGTTTTGGTTACACGCTTTGAGGCGCAGAGTGAGGCGGATTTGAGGGCGATCCAAAACTCTCTGACGGCTCTGCTTGATTCGTGCAAGTAGTCTATCTCGATACCGAAACGACGGGCGTTGGGGCGGAGGATCGTCTATGCCAGATCGCTTTTTTGGTGGAGAAGCGTGAAGATATGCTTTTGGGCGTGGGAGAGGCGATATATCCGCCGACGCTGTACGCGGATCTCTGCAAGCCGCCGCTTGCGATTAGCGCTGGGGCGACGAGCATCAACCATATCACCAACGAAATGGTGGAGGGCAAGCCCGCTTTTGCGCAGAGCGAGTCGGCAAAGGAGCTGGAGCGGCTCAACGACGCGCGCAACACGCTGGTGATCCATAACGCGCCTTTTGATTTGGCAATGCTCGCGAAAGAGGGATTCAAGTGGCGTGGGCAGGTGCTGGATACCCTTCGCGTTGCCCGCCATATTTACGATACCGAAAGCCACGCGCTTCAATTCCTCCGTAACGCGCTGGGTCTCTACCGTAAAGAGGCAAAGCTGGCAACATCGCTGCGCGTCAAACCTGAGCCGCACAACGCGATCGGCGATGTATTGGCGCTTTATCTGCTTGTGAGCGATATGCTCGTTAAGCGCCCTATGGAAGAACTCATCGAGTTGTGCCAGAAACCGATCAAGCTAGAAAAGATACGCTTTGGCAAGTACAAGGGTAGAGAGTTTGAGGAGATCGTCAAAGACGATCCGGACTATCTGTGCTGGCTTGCCAAGAGCGAACGCGAGAAGACCGATCAAAATGCCGATCTGCTCCACACGATCGACTGCGTATTCAAGACGGCGACATGATAAAGGTTCTCCTGCTTTTGATATGGGCGGTTGTTGCCGTCGTAGTGTTCGCGGCGACCGTTGCTTTTGTGGGGACAAAGTCTGTGGGCGCGGGGTTGTTTGCGGGGGCAAAGAGGCCGCAGCGGGCAGAGCCGGCCGTGGTGCCGGACTTTCCGCTTAACGTAATGGAAGACATTATCCGCAACAAAAACAGCGATATCAAGGAGTTGAGCGCCGTAGCGCTGGCGATCGCCGCGCACCACCCTGTCGAGCCAAAAAAAGGCGGGAAAACAGACAAAGCCGCCAAGCATCTTCTGGAGCTGATCTTCACATTGGCGGGACACAAAAATATGACGAGTGAAATGCGCTCCGAGATGTACGCGAAACTAGAGGTTGCAAACCCGTCGTATAAAAAGGATTTTGACCGCGCGAAAAGCAAATAGCGCGCCACCCGCCGCAATAGGCGCGTCTGGCGAAAAGCGCGGTTTTAAACGGTTAGTCCGCAACCGCAAATAAATATCAAGAAACCTTTTCGCGGGTGTTTACTTTTTTCTGCAGCCGATCGCTTAGTAAAATCAGCGAAAAAGTAACAAAAAATATAAAAAGTCCCGGGAAAAAACTCACCCACCACGCGATGTCGATCAGCGCTCTTCCTTCCGCCAAAAGGCTGCCCCAACTCATTTCGGGCGGAGTTATACCAAGACCTAAAAAACTTAGGGCGCTTTCGGATAGAATAGCTCCGCTTACCCCAAATGTGAAACTTATAAGAAATATGGGAGCCAGCAGTGGAGCGTAATATTTAATAACGATCTTCCATACGGGAGTTTTGGCGATCTTTAAGATTTTGATAAACGGTTTAGCGCCTATTGCAAATGCCTCGCTTCTGATCATTCTGGCTGTGGACATCCAGCCCGTTACGGAGATAACGACGATCAGCATAAAAACGGAAGCGTCCATATACGCGACAAGCGTCAGCAGTAAAAAGAGCGTGGGAAACGTTAAAAACAGATCAATTACAACGACGACGGATCTATCGACAATCCCTTTGAAAAAACCGGCGCTGATGCCGGCGATCAGACCGATAAAGCTGGAGATAAGCGCGCATAAAACGCCGATCGTAAGCGAATTTTTTCCGCCCGCGATTATGCGCGAAAATAGATCGCGCCCCAATCGATCCGTCCCAAAGAGATGATCAAATGATGGAGGCAACAAAATAGCGTTTTTGTCAAGCGCGTATGGATCGGAATAATTAAATACGCAAAAACCTATTGCGGCGGCGATCGTAAAAAAATAGAGCCAGTATTTCACTGTTTTAGATTCAACAGCGTGTCGAGCATAAGTTGGATCGTACTGATTACCTTTGCGTTTGCCGAGTATCCCGCCTGAAACATAATAAGGTTTGTCAGCTCTTCATCGATATTCACCTTGCTGATCGACTCATACTGCGCTCCGATATTAGTTTGCATAGCGACAGCCGTTTCCAACCGCAGTTTCGTCGTAGCGGTATCCTCCGCGATCTTTCCCGCAAAGTATTTATAGTTTTGCATAATCGTTTCATTTCTGGCTGTGCCATCCGGATTCTTAAACGTTATAGTTTGATACTGCATCTGCTGTATTGCGTTCGCGATTTCGTTATTGCCCACCACCGGAAGATCGTACGCCTGAATCAGCGCGGGGTCTCCCGCAAGCTCGTCGTACAAAGCAATATCCTTCGCGCTGCTACCGTCAAAAAATTTATTCAGCCCGATCGCTCCCGCAAAGCCCGCGGTATCATTCGTTATGTTGAAAAACAGTTCTGAATTTTGATCGGTGATGTTTATATGAAGGCGATCGCCGGAAAATCTCGCGCTTAGATAATCGTCCGTATCGTTAAGCATATCGTTATCTTTGTTGTCATCAATCTGCTGCATATTGATCTGTGCGGCAATTCCCTCTAGCGTTGAATATAAAGGATTGCTGGATTTTTTATCGATTATTATTTCGCGCTCTGCGATCAATTCTCCATTTGTATTATAAACGCCGATAGTAAAGCTGCCGTTTTCAATATCAAACGGTATATTAAGCGCGTCGACAATTTCCAATTTTTTGGAGCTTGTCATGCCAAGGGCGCTGGTAACAAGAGAGTTATCGTCGGCAATTAGAAGCGCGCCCAGCGGTTCGCCGGAGCTTTTTGTGTTTACCGCGAGGGCGAGCTGTCCGCCGCTTACCACCGCCTCCGCGTTATACCCTCTCGCTCCAAGTTCCACGTTGATCGCGTCTGCAATGTCGCTGAGACTCATAAGAGAAGGATCGATATTTACCACGATCTCTTGCGGCTTTCTTGTGCCGTCTTTATTATACGCGATGATGGTCATTTTGCCCGCTTGAACATCGTTGAGCAGCAGATCATCTAGTTCGGCAATAGTATATAGCTTTGCTTGCTTTGTCGTCAGCCCTACAACACTGCCTATTGTATTGCTTGTCATAGTGTTTTTTGCGCTTGAAGCGTATATCTGGTTGGTTGATTGAATAATTCCTTTGGCAAACTCGTCTAGCCGATCTTTATAATCCTGCAGCAGTCCGTCCTGCGCCTCACCCGTTTTGGCGTTGAATGTCCGTCCGCGAAGATCGAGCATAGCGCCTAGCTTGCCGTTCGTTATCTCTTTACTTATATTGATGAGCGACATATCACGCTGTTGAAAATATATATTGTATTGCGCGCCTGCAGAGTTCTCCGCTTTACTTGCTACAATCGGGTGAAAACTGATGTCGTTTACAATGTTGAATCCGCCCAAAAGTATCTGGTAGTTTTCATCATAATCGGCTATGTTGATGTCGGTTTTTGTCATCGACTTTACGCCGGTTTTGAGTATCTGCGCGCCCGTAAGTTTTTGAAGCTGAAGCTCCAGATCGTCTCGTTTGTCGCGCAGTTCATTGGCGTGATCGTAGCTTTGCGCCTCTGCGCCGAGTATTTTTTTATTGATTTCGGCGATCTCCTTAGCGAGCTTATTGACTTCGTCTACTACGCTCAAAATTTGCGTATCGATCAACCCCTGTAGCTCCGTTAACTGCGATCGCGCCGTTTGCAGAGAATTTGTAAGGTTTTTCGCCGCTTCCGCCACTACGATCTTCTGCGAACTTTCCGTTGGATTGGCGGATAGTTTCTGCCACGCGTCAAAATAGGTCAGCAGATAACTTTGAATGCCCACCTCGTCCATGTCGGGCAGATACTTCGACACCTCCGTAAGCATCTGATCCATAAAGCCTTGATAGACGACGTTTGTCTCCGCGTTTCTGTAGCGGCTGTAAACGAACTCGTCGTGTACGCGTATAACCTGATCAACTTGCGCTCCCGTGCCGATATCGCCCGGATGCGTTAAAAGTGAAAAGCGGGCGCTTACGTCGATTCTCTGCCGCGTATAGCTGGGGTTTGACACGTTGGCTATGTTGTTTGCCGTTACATCTGTTCCAAGCTGTGAGACCTGAAGTCCGGAATAACTTGTCCAGAGCGCGGACATCAGCGACATTTTTTACCCCTTTATGTGCAGGAAGTTGGGAGTTTTTGGCAGTTTAACCGCCTCATACCCCGATTTTTCGCCGGGCAGGATCGCGCTTAACAGCGACGTGTAAAACTCGCCGACCGCCAACGCCATCGACGCAAACCGTTTATTTTCGGCGCGCAACGTTTCCAGCGAAACGCGCAACGTTGACAGAAGTTCCTGTTCCTCTTTGCTTAAAATCTCTTCGATCGGCTTGTCTTGATTGGCTTCGTACGTGTGAAGTATCTCCCGATCGAGATGATGTTTCGTTTTTGTGAAAGAATCGACAAGCTCCTCTTTCAATTTCACGCGATTTAGAAGCGGCTCGTGCTTTGCTTCTTTTATGTCGCGTAAATCTTCGCGTGTAGTTTTGATGAGTTCGTTGATCGTTTCAATTGAGGTTTGAAGATGCGCCGCTATCATAAACTGCTCCTTTTTGCAAGAGGCTTAAAGGAACAGAAGCGCGCTCTTTTACAGAAGCGCTTCGGCAACCTTTTCAGCCGTTTTTTCAAGATCGAATTTGTACTCTCCCGCTTCGATCTGCCTTTTTAACTCCTCTATCCTGTCTTCCGTTTTGGCGACATTCTCGGTTTTCTGTTCGGCGCTTTTTGCCGTTACGCCGTTAAGTCCGTTTATCGCCGTTGCCTGCACTGCGTTGATCATTCGTTATCCTTTATCAAGCCTTTTTTTCGCTTTCCCAACTAAATCGGCGACCGTCATTTTTTCTGTAGTCTATCACTCAAAAAATTAAATAACAATTCGCTATAACCAAAGCCGCCAGAAAGCGCGTTTGCCAATTCCTCATGGTACATTGAGCGGTAAATTTCGCTTCCGGCGCTATCGCCGAAGAGCGGATTCTTGCTGGGCATTGAAATGTCAAGCATCTGTTTTAAGATGAGCGCCTCAAAGTTGTCCGTCTGCTCTTTGAGCTTTTCGCTTGTTTCGGCGGGGCGCGTCATAACATTGCCTAGAATCGCGTTTCTTGGCATCAGCATTTCAACCGTTTGCGCCATTAGTTGATCACCTCCAGCTCCGCTTCAATCGCCCCCGCTTTTTTAAGCGCCTGCAGGATCGCAATCGTATCCGCCGCACCCGCGCCCATCTGCTGTAAAGCGCCCGCGACATTGGCGATTGAAAGCGGCGTTCCATCGGGCGACATGGCGCTATCAACGCTGATCGTAATCGCGCCGTGCGTTACTACAACCGGCAGCACCCGTATATCCAAGCCAGCCACGATCGTGCCGCTTTTTTCGTCGATCGTTACTTTGTTGGCGCGCACAGGCGATATTTCCAAATTGCCCACGATCGAAAGAAGCTCCACCATTGTGATGTCATCGGGCTTTTTTAGGGAGATCGAGCGCGAATCGTTTGCCAATGCGAGTTTTGCTTTGAAGTGTTCGTTTATGCGGTTTTGAATGGCGACCGCGTTATCGAGGCTGTCCTCCTTCAGGCTCAGCACTGTCCGCTCCCTGCCCGAAAGATCGAAGCGAACCTCTTGCTCTACCGTAGCGCCGTTTAATATCCGCCCGCTGTTTGCCAGCGCCCCCTGACCGACGGAAACGCCTCCTTGCGCCACTGCGTAAATGTTGCCGTCAAGACCTTTAAGCCCCGTCATCAGCAGCGTTCCGCCGCGCAGACTTTTGGCGTCGCCTATAGAGCTGACCTGAACATCAACGCGATCCCCCTGTCTGGCAAACGGCTTTAACTTGGCGGTAACCATCACCGCCGCCGCGTTTTTACTGGTAATGTCGCGCTGATCCACCTTGATGTTCACGCTTTGCAGAAGGTTTGCCAGCGTTTGAGTGGTGAAGGTGCTAGTCGTGCCGTCTCCCGTGCCGTTAAGCCCCACAACCAGACCGTAGCCGATGAGCTGGTTCTCGCGTACTCCTAGAATGTTGGTCATATCCTTGATCGGCGCGGCAAAAAGGGAGTTAGCGCCAAAAAACAAAAAGAGCGCCATAACCACCCGCCACGCGACACTTTCAAAACGATCAAGATCAGCAACCCCGCGATCCGCCTGCACTCTTGCTCCTTTATCCGCGTTCTATCGAGATTGACAAGCCGTCCTCTCGTTCGGCGCGCCTTCTTAAATATAGTTTTAGCAAAAAACGTTCCACCTTGAGCCGTGCGGCGCAAAACCCAATTTCTTTAATGAGTTTGTACTAGAATTGACGATATATATATACGGGAGGCGACGATGGCAATTCTTTCCAAATTGACTGTTTTTCAACGTTTTGTTATTGTGATGTGTATAGCTGGCGGCGAGCTTTTCGTGGGGACTGTTGTAGGCGTATTTGGCACATATTATGGTGGAAATTCTGTCGAAAAAATTATAAACGAAGCGATCAAGCCGCTAGAAAATCTTACAGACCAAATAGGCAGGGCGCAGCAACTCGCGATCGATCCAGATAACCAGGCGCTACTCGGCGAGATCAAGAAAGAGAATGAGGAGTTTGCCGCACGTGGTGAAAAACTTGCCACAGAAGAGTACGAGGGACTGATCGCCATTCGTATTTTTATGATCGTAGCGGGCGCTTTCGGTATCCTCTTTGTCGTGATCGCCGCCCTGATCGTGGCGCTCTCTATCCTGCGATCTCTCCGCACTCTAGGCGCGGTCAACTCTTTTGGCTCAGACCTGACAAAACGGCTGGTTACCGAAGGCAACGACGAGATAGCCGTTGCCGCCAAGTCGATAAACATCTTTTTAGAGGCGACGCACCTTTCTATCAGCAGGGCAAAGATCAACGCGAACGAAAATGCCGCTATCGCGCAGGCGCTGCAAACAAACACGAACGCGATCAATCAACGCACAAACGAAGAATTCCGCATTATCGTGAACTCAAAAGAGAAATGCAGCGCGGCGCAGGAAACGCTGAAACGGCTGAACGATCAGCTTTTAGTCGGCGCGGAAACGTTGAACAATTCACGGCGGATCACCAAAGAAGCGCGTGAAAGGATGAACAATCTGGAAAACGCGGCAAAGACGACAGCGCAGAACATCGTCAGCTTTGGCGAACAGCTAGATCGGCTGGTAGAGCATGCGCAGCAAGCCCGCGCCGTGTTAAGCGTGATTGGCGATATCGCCGATCAGACTAACCTTTTGGCGCTCAACGCGGCGATCGAGGCGGCGCGGGCGGGCGAACATGGGCGCGGCTTTGCGGTCGTCGCCGATGAGGTGCGAAAGCTGGCTGAACGCACGCAGAAAAGCCTGAACGAAAGCTCCGCGACGATCGGCGTGATCACGCAGACGATCGAGGACTTGAGCGGAGAGATGGCGCTGAATGCGAAACAGGCAGGAGAGTTGAGTACTCTAGCGGAAGTTGTTGACAATGAGCTTAGCGCCGCGCTGGAAGGCGTGGAGAGCGCCAGCGACATCGCCAGCGTTTCAGCCGACAAGAGCGGCGAGACGGCGGAGGACATCTCGCAGTTGACCGAACTTGTTAAAAACGTAAACGATCTTTCCAATGAAAATAAAAAGACCGTTGAAGATATTGAAAAGATCAGCGCCAATATGCAGATGTCAACCAAAAAACTTGAAGAACAGCTTGCGAATTTTAAGGTTTAATGTTACACGTGGCAATTGAGCCGTTTATCGCCGGTTTCAAGGGCGCTCCGATGCGATGCGCTTGCCTCATACCGCCGCTTGCGATGACGAATTGCGTGCGGCATTGGGGTCTTTTGGAAGCGGCTAGCCGAAAATAATGCAAAGCTACAATGCGACCTTAAACAATGGGGTTGGGTCGTTGAATACAATTTGAAAGGAAAGACAATGAATAAGGCTAATTACAGAGTTGCGGTGATGGCGGTTTTGGCGATCGCGGCGAGCGCAATGATGAGCGGGTGCTTACAAGGAGGGCTAGTTTCGCCGTTTGGTGGTTCCGAAACCAATCAAAGCTCTGATGGCTGGGCAAAAATCACGGAGGGCTCTGATTTGGCGTATAAAGATAGCTATGCGAATAAACTCGTAGGGCGAATGACGCTTAATAACGGAAAAACGATTGAGAAAGCCGCTTTGGATTTAATTACGGGATTTGTCGAATCATACCCCGTGACAAAAAGGGACGCTATCCTGCGTGGCTTAACTTCTGTCAATTACAGCTCAATCACACATCCAGGCAATATCTCAAAAGCGCAAAAGGTGCGATTTACCAGTATTGCGCAGAGAGACTATAAAACCGTCGTTGCGTATAAGGAATATACAGTCAGTATTGACGCGACTGTTTCGGATGGCGATATGTATGCGTATTTGACTTTTATTTATACAGCAAAACAAAACATCTTTCCTATAAGTTTTTCGGCGGTTATAGACGGAGTAAAGACAAAATACGAAAAACCCGTATATGATAGTATATTCGCGCCAGAGATTGATTTTCCGCCAGAACAAATTGAACATTTAACTAAAAGAACGTTCACTGGGGAGATTGTCTGCGATTTGAGATACAAAAAGTATCGCAATCTTGCCGATCAAATTATCAGCTCCAAAAACGCCGTAATCATTGCCGAATTTACAAACGGACGATCGGTTGAAACGCAAATAAGCGATACGGATAGGATAAACATGGGGATTTTATTAAAGGCTGTTGACGCGGCGATTGGCGATTAACGGCATAATCGAATCAGCCTATTGCAGACAAGCGTAGCGCGTCAGTCATGGATTCGCGCTAACGCATTAGTCCTTCGTCTCTTTCGCAATTTCTTGATTTTTCAAACATCTTATCTCTACACAAATTATCTATATGCTTTATTTGCGCGTCGATCTCTTTTAGATACTCTTGCGGCGCGTTTCGTTCAATCGCCATTTTTTTAACCTCTTGCCAAGACAAAGCAGTTTTAGCTAGTTTCTGGCTGGACATTTTACGCCCTTCAGCTATCGCTTCGTATGCGCTCGCTTGCCGATTTTTTGGCGAAGCGCTATCAAATAGGATTTCACCGCTACGGTTTATTACGCGAATGCGATCGACTAGCGCTTGACATTTTTGTAAAGATTTATCAAATCCTTCCATTGCCATATCGTGAAATTCAACGCTAACAAAACGCGGATTTTTTACTTTTGCAGTATGCTGGGTTTCATAGCGTTGAAAAATGCCAAGCCGACTTTCTTCTTTCGGGGTTGCGATTGCTAGTATTTCAATTGTATAGCCTAACTTGCGTAGCGCCTCGATTCTTTCTTTCAGCGTTTCGGAATCTCTGAAAGTGCCTTCCTCTACAACGTTCTGACGATCGGCGATAGCTAAAGCGCGTAATTTATTAGCCAGCGTTCCAGCGTCTTTTTGCGTTTCCGCCGACGTGGGTCTGCTATCGCCGATAGGGATTT
>JAIRKM010000064.1 GCA_031260125.1 Helicobacteraceae bacterium
GAGAACTCTAAGTCCCCGTGAAAAGCGGCGATACTTATCGGCGCTACAAGCTGCCGCCGCTCTTTGAGAAGCGTCTCTATTCTGGTGCTTTGTATGCCCATATTCAATGCCGCCGCCGCGCCAAGCGTTGCAATGATAACGGCGATCATCACCTCGATCAGCGTGAAGGCTCTCATAAAAGCGTCTTTATCTTTGCGGCGATCTTTTCCGGTGTAAAGCCAAAAAGCTCGTAAAGGCGATTTGGAGGGGCGCTCAAGCCAAAGCTGTCAATTCCGATCACATGCTCGGCGAATCTGTACCATTCCTGCGCGCGCGCCGCCTCGATCGCGATTTTTGTAGTTTTTGGATCGATGATGCGGTCGATATATTCCTGTTCTTGTTCGCAGAGCAGATCGAAGCAGGGCGCGCTTATCACGTTTGTGCCAATTCCGCCCTCTTTTAGTTTTGCCGCCGCCGCGATCGCCAATGCAACTTCGCTGCCGGTTGCAATCAGGCTTACACGCGGATTTGGATCGCGCACGAGAAGATACGCCCCCTTTGCGATGTCGCCCTCTTCATGGGAGCGGTCAATCGCGTCGAGTTTTTGACGACTAAGCACAAATCCGCTCGGGGCGTTTAGCGTAAGCGCCCGCTTCCAGCAGGCGGCATTTTCCGCTCCGTCCGCGGGTCGGAAGAGGTAGAAGCCGGGCAAGGCGCGGAAGGCAGACATCTGTTCGATCGGTTGATGGGTGGCGCCGTCTTCACCAACGCCGATGCTGTCGTGCGTCCAGATAAAAATGTTTTTTGCCCTCATCAGCGCTGCCGTGCGTACGGAGGGTTTCATATAGTCGCTGAACACGAAAAAGGTTGCGTTAAAGGGAATGAACGTTCCGTAGAGGGCGATCGCGTTGCAGATCGCCGACATCGCGTGTTCGCGGACTCCGAAGTACACTCCCCGTCCGCTCACCGCAATTGCTGTTTTGTTGGAACTTTCGAGATCGGCGCTGCCGCCCACAAAACCGGGCAGAGCGGCGGCGATGGCGTTCATAATTGCGTTATTGGTGTCTCTTGTGGCGCGCGGCGCATCGTCGAAGCGCGGGTAATCCACCGCGTTAAAGTCGGGATTGAGAAGGGCGCGGAGTCTCTCCTTTTGCGCGGGATTTAGCAGCGCAATCCACTCTCTCTCGGCAATTTCTCCCTTGTCGATTGCGCTTCTAAACCACGTCAGCGCTTCGTCCGGTATGTAAAACGGATCGCTACTCCAGTGCGCTTTGACTTTTGATGCGGCAACTTCTATTTCTCCCAGCGGCGCCCCGTGCGTTTTATTGCTTCCTTCCATCGTCGCCGCGCCTTTTGCGATTATGCTGTTTGAGATGATAAGCGTTGGTTTTGAAGCTTTTTTTGCCCGCTCAAACGCGTCGTCTATTTCGCTGAAATTGTGTCCACAGATGGAGATTACCTCCCAATTTTGCGCTTTGAAACGTGCCGCTACATCTTCGCTGAAGGTGAGATCGACGGAACCGTCAATCGTAATACGGTTGCTGTCGTATATCGCGATTAGATTGTTCAGCCCCAAATGTCCGGCAATCGAAGCGCTCTCGTAACTAATCCCTTCCATCAGATCGCCATCGCCGCAGAAGCACCAGACCTTATGATCGATAATTTTTGCCTCGTTGTCGTTCAGCCGCTGTGCCGCAAGGCGTGAGGCAAGCGCAAAGCCAACGGCGTTTGCAAACCCTTGTCCGAGCGGGCCTGTCGTTACATCGACGCCGGGCGTTTGAATAATTTCGGGATGTCCGGGCGTTTTTGAGCCAAGCTGTCGGAAGTTTTTCAGATCGTCCAGCGTGAGATCGTAGCCGGTGAGATGCAGAAAAGAATACAGCAAGGCGCTGCCGTGTCCGCCGGAAAATATCAGCCGATCGCGGTTGAGCCAGTGCGGATTTTTGGGGTTGTGCCTGTAGTGAAAATGAAATACACTCATCACATCCGCCATTCCCATCGGCGTGCCGGGATGTCCTGAGTTTGCCTTTTGCACCATGTCAACCGACAAAAAACGGAGCGTATTTGACATTTTAGTCAGCAGATTCGCGTCAATGTTCATAAGGCGCTTTCGTATAAAAGTGAGGTGAGATTTTATCAGATAAGCCGTTAGGCGGTGAAACCCGCCCTGTGACGGGCGGGAGTCTCAGCCTAGAGCTTCGTGGCGTTTTTTGCCAGATAGTCGGCGACGCCTTTAGGGGTTGCCTTCATGCCTTCTTCACCGTGGCGCCAGCCTGCGGGGCATACTTCGCCATACTTGTTTGTGAAGATCACTGCGTCCACAATGCGCAGGGTCTCATCAATGCTTCTTCCGATCGGAAGGTCGTTGATCGTTGAGTGGCGGATTGTGCCGTCTTTGTCCAGCACGAAAGTTGCGCGGAACGCCACGCTGCTTGGATGCTCAACGTCAAAGGATCTGACGATCGCTTTGCTTACGTCGGCAACGATTGGAAATTTGACCTGTCCGATACCTCCCTCATTGACCGCCGTATTTTTCCATGCAAGATGGACGTATTCGCTGTCGATGGAGACGCCAATCACAGAAAATCCGCGCTCTTTGAACTCGTCGAATCTGTTGTTAAACGCGATTATTTCGGACGGGCAGACGAATGTAAAATCCATCGGCCAGAAAAAAAGAACCGCGCCTTCAGCCCCGATGTTTTTGTAGAGATTGAAATCAACGATTTCGTTATTGCCCAACACCGCTTTTGCGGTAAAGTCGGGCGCCTTAGTTGCAACAAGTGCCATATGTAGTACTCCTTATAATGTTTTGCAATCCAATTGTACGAAAAGAATCCTAAATTATAAAAATTC
>JAIRKM010000070.1 GCA_031260125.1 Helicobacteraceae bacterium
TGCACATCAAAATCGCGCAGGCATTTTACGGTTTTACTCAACTACTCCCACTCAATCGTTCCCGGAGGTTTGCTTGTAACATCATAGACCACCCGATTGACGCCGCTCACTTCGTTGATTATGCGTCGGCTTACACTCTCAAGCAGATCGTGCGGCAGATGAGCGAAGGCGGCGGTCATACCGTCGCTGCTTTCAACGGCGCGAATCGCGACAGCGTTTTCATAGGTGCGGTTATCGCCCATTACGCCAACGCTTCGCACGTTAAGCAAAACGCAAAACGCCTGCCACACCTTTCTATAAAAACCGCTCCGCTTGAGTTCTTGCAATAAGATCGCATCCGCAGCGCGCAAAGTCTCCAAACTCCGTTGGTTTACCTCTCCTATCACGCGCACCGCCAGTCCCGGTCCCGGAAAGGGGTGGCGATAGACCATTTCCTCCGGCAGCCCAAGCTCCAATCCCAGCTCTCTTACCTCGTCCTTAAAGAGTTCTCGCAGCGGCTCGATCAACGCAAAACGCATCCGCTCCGGCAGACCTCCCACATTATGATGGCTCTTGATCGTCTTACTTGGTCCTTTGACGCTTACGCTCTCGATCACATCCGGATAGAGCGTCCCCTGCGCCAGATACGCTATGCCGCTATGCTTTTTCGCTTCCGCCTCAAACACCTCTATAAAGGCGCGCCCGATGATTTTGCGCTTCTTCTCCGGATCGGTTACGCCAGAAAGCTTCTTCAAAAATATGGCGGCGGCATCGATCGTTATGAGCGGCAGCCGTGCGGCAAAAACCGATTGCACCTTTTGTGCTTCGTCCAGACGCAAAAGCCCATTATCCACAAAGACGGGGATAAGCCGATCTCCAATCGCCCGACTCAGAAGCGCGGCGACGACCGAACTGTCTACGCCGCCGGAAAGGGCGCATAGCACCTTTTTACCCTCCGTGCTTTCGCGGATCGACTCGATCTGTCGAGCGGCGAACGATCGCATCGACCATTCCTGCTTCGCCTTAGATATTTTTACCGCGAAATTACTAAGTACCTTTGCGCCGTTTATGGTGTGGGCGACCTCCGGATGAAACTGTAGGGCGTAGATTTTGCGTTCTATATCGGCAATTCCGGCAAGCGGAGCGTTGGCTGTCGCAGCGATCGCGCTGAATCGCTCCGGCAGTTTTGTAACGCGATCGGCGTGGCTCATCCACACTATCTGCTTTGCGTCCAGATCGTCAAAGAGAGGGCAACTTGTTAAGGTAACTTCCGCCTTTCCATATTCGTGGGTACTCGCGCTTTGCACCTCGCCGCCTAGAAGGTGGGCTATAAGCTGCATGCCATAGCATATCCCCAGAATCGGCACCCCAATTTCCAAAATAGGCCTATCAATCATATACGCCCCATCTTCATAGACGCTTGCCGGACCGCCGCTGAGTACTATTCCCTGCGGATTACACTTTATTATGTCGCTTGCGGGTGTGGAAAAGGGCACAATCTCGCAATATACGTGCGCCTCTCTGATCCGTCTTGCTATTAGCTGTGTATATTGCGATCCGAAGTCGAGTATAATAATAGGAACATGTTTCAATCGCTATCCTTTTCTAAATAATGTGCGCCAGCGCTGTAAGGCATAGCTATCGCCTGATCCACGACAGCCAGCGCAGTGATAAGCGAGGCTTCCGCCAAGCTGCCCAGCTTCTTTGTTCGCAGACCTTCAAGGATCGTTTTTGCCGTTTTTAATCCGTTTTCTGTTCGCGCGATTCCAGCATAATGCCATAATGTTTTTGCTATTACATCATAAGCGCGATCGTCATCTTTGTCAAAAACTTTTACTTCAGAATTATTAAAGCACCCTCTTCTCTTTGGTACGGCAGAGTTCGTGATCGTTTGGGCTGCAATCCTGCCAAAGACGAGCGCCTCCAGCAGGCTGTTGCTTGCCAGACGGTTTGCGCCATGAACGCCGGTTCGTGCCGCTTCGCCGATCGCGTAAAGTCCAATTGCATCTGGAACTCTTGTATCAATATCCACCGCAATTCCACCCATCGTGTAGTGAAAGGCCGGCGAGATGGGAACGGCGCTATACGGCGCTTCAAGCCCAAAACTCGTAAGCTGTTTTTCGATCGTGGGGAAACGCCTGACAAAATAGCCGCGATCAAACGCTCCGAGATCGAGATATATCTTATGCCCCTGCCGTTGGTGGTAAAAAATAGCGCGCGAGACCTGATCGCGTGGGCACAGTTCATCTATACCAAAATCCGCCAAAAAGCGCCGTCCTGATTCGTCTTTTATTAACGCCCCTTCGCCGCGTAGCGCCTCAGTCAGCAGCGGTTTTTGCGCGCTCTGCGACGCGGTAAGAACCGTTGGGTGAAATTGCGTAAACTGCATATCGGCTAATCTCAATCCACGCCGTGTGGCTATCCCTTGTAGATGACCTCGTATATTCGGCTTGCTAGTAGTGATCTGATAAAGCGCGCCGATACCGCCGGAAGCGATAACGATATGATCCGCAAATATATTTTCTATCCCGCAATCTGTTAATGCTCTTACGCCGTATACTCTGCCCTCGTCTATCAATAGATCGATGACGACGGCTTTAATAAAATCACAAGTTGTGCGGCTTTGTAAGAACTGATGAAGTTTTTCTCCCGTCTGATCGCCTTGTATATGCAAAATTCTCGCCCTGCTGTGCGCCGCCTCTTTAGTATAAAGCACCTTGCCGTCATCGCCTTTGTCAAACGGTACGCCATTTTTTATCATCTCGTTAATTAAGGAAAAACCGCTTTTTATCAGTTTCTCTACCGCGGCTAGATCGCACTTTCCAGCGCCGGCTTTGAGCGTGTCTTCTATATGCGCCTCAATGTCCGCCTCATCTACCGCGCAGGCAACGCCGCCCTGCGCCAGAACCGAATTGCAGCTTTCGCCGCGATCGGGAGAAAGTACTATCACGTTCATTTTTGGAGGCAAAGAGGTCGCTGCGCTGAGAGCCGCCAAACCGCTACCGACAATCATAACGTCATTTTTCAACGTTGCCGCTTTTTTGCGAACTGCCCGACCAAAACGGGTCTCCCTTATGCGCGCATGCCGATAGAAAAAGGAAAATTACAGCTAAAATTACGATATGCAAAATTCGAAATCGATTGTCGATCAAATGTTTTACTCCCATCCGCGAATGCGCCAAGCCCGCTTAACGCAAGCGCTTTTCGCCTTTCTGCCAAAATATATGCGCGAGGCGGTTTCTTTTGCGTTCTTCAAAGGCGGCACCCTTGTCATCAAGTTGAAAAGCCACGCTATGAAAGCGGAGTTTAATTATAAACGCGATCTGTTAAAAAGCCTTTTTCGCAAGCTCAAAGAAACCACGACTCTCTGCGGCGAATACGAGTTGGAACAGATCAAACTCTACGCCGACTATGAACGAGAAGAGGAGGACAGGAAGACGGAGTTCTGTTACCGAGAGCGCTCCAGCGGGAAGTTTGAGAACGGCGCGGCTTCACGGGCTGTATTTGACGCCGCCGAACGGATCAGAAGCGCGATCAAACAGCAGGTGAAGAGTGGATCGGCTTGAGAAAAAGATAAAATCCCTGCCGGTCTCGCCTGGCGTTTATCAATATCTTGACGAACATGGAAGGCTCCTGTACGTAGGAAAAGCAAAAAATCTTAAAAACCGCGTAAGAAGCTATTTCAGTTTTTTGCCCTCTTTAACTCCCGATCCACGACTTGGAGCCAGAATACATAAGATGATATCGGAAACGCACGATCTGTCCTACATCATAGTAGATACTGAAAGCGACGCGCTGATATTGGAAAATTCGCTAATAAAACAGCTAAAACCAAAGTACAATATCCTTCTTAGAGATGATAAAACATATCCTTATATCTATATCGATCTTTCACTTCCGTTCCCGCGCTTTGAAATTACCCGAAAGGTAATTGGTGGGAAAAAAATACGCTATTTCGGACCATTCGCGAGCGGCGCGAGAGACATCTTAAATTCAATTTACGAACTAGTTAAAATGGTGCAGAAAAAAAGCTGTCTAAAAGAAAAAAAAGTCTGTATTTTTTACCAGATCGGCAGATGCGCGGCTCCATGCGAAAATATGATAGACAGAGAAACATATATGACAATGATTGATGAAGCCATATCTCTTATAAATCATAAAGAAAAAATGTGCGCAAGGCTGCTGACAAAGATGAAAGAGTACGCCGAGCGAGAACATTACGAAGAGGCGGCGCGGCTTAGGGATCGCATCAAAAATATAGAGGCAAGCTCGATCCAAAGTAGCGTCGATCTGGCAAGAAATGAAAACTTTGACGTGATCGCCATAGGCGCGCTTGGAAGCAGCGCCGCCGCTGTCCGCCTCTTTATCCGCGAGGGGAAGGTCATCTCAAGTTCGCGCCAAAACATCTCATCCTATCAGGGAGTTGAAGAGAGCGAGGCGTTAAGACAAGCGATCGTCTCCTTTTATAGCGTCGATATGCCAATTACCGCCACAACTATATACGTTATGAGCGAGTTTGACGATATGTCCGGCGTAACGGCTCTGCTGAACGACAGATTTAACAGAAAATTTGAAATTATCTGTCCAAAGATAGGCGCAAAAAAGGCAATTGTCGATCTGGCGCGAATGAATGCCGTAGAAATTCTGCATAAGAGCGATAGTGATATTTTGGAAGCTGTAAAAGAGCTTTGCAATCTCGAAAATCCCCCAAGGCGGATAGAGGCATTCGACAATTCTCACATGATGGGTGAAGCGCCAGCAGGGGCTATGATCGTTTATGACGCTGAGATATTTATAAAAAGTGATTACAGACACTACAACCTGACATCATCAAATGAATACTATCAAATGAAAGAGATGTTATCCAGACGCGTTGAAAGTTTCAATGAAAACCCCCCGCCAGATTTATGGATTATTGATGGAGGCGAAACATTAAGAAAGCTGGCACAAGATATATTAAATAGCGTTGGCGTAACGATCGGCATAGTCGCAATTAGTAAAGAAAAGCTGGACGCAAAAGCACATAGGGCGAAGGGAGCGGCAAGAGATACTTTGTATATAGAAAATGAAGCGCTCCGTCTTGATCCAAACGATAAGCGGCTTCATTTTTTTCAAAAGCTGCGCGACGAGGCGCACCGCTTCGCAATCGCCTTTCACCGCAAACAAAAGCGCAAAGCCGATATGCGCTTTGAACTTTTAAAGAAAAAAGGTGTCGGCGCGGCGGCGGTTAAACGGCTGATCTCCTTTTTTGGCACTTTTGAGGCGATCGAACGAGCGTCCTTTGATGAGATTAGAGCCGCCGCTGGTTCTAAAACCGCAGCCGCGCTGAAGGGAGAAGGTGAAAGTCGTTGAAATTTTCTCCTCTATTGAGGGAGAGGGCGCGTTTATGGGGTTGAGCGCGCTGTTTATCCGTTTTTTTGGCTGCAACCTTCGCTGCGCGTGGTGCGACACGAAGGAGAGCTACGACGATCGGACGGCATGCGAAGAGCTTGAGGTTGCAGATATCGTCCGCCGCGCCTCAGAGCGCCCCTCAAGCCTCATAACGATAACGGGAGGCGAACCGTTTATGCAACGCGATCTTTTGCCTCTCTGCGAGGCGCTGCTGCCGCTAAAGCGCCGGATCAAAGTGGAGACAAACGGCACCATATTCGCCGATCTGCCGCGCGAAATTTTCTTTGCGGTTTCACCTAAACCGCCCAATTTTCGAATCGACCGCCGTTTTTCCGGCCGGATCGGCGAACTTAAATTTGTGGTTGACGCGCCGCTTGAATCAAAGCATATTCTCGCGTATCGAGACGAAATCAAACGAGGCGCGAAAGTCGTTTTGCAGATAGAAAGCAGCAAGAAGGAATCGCTCAAAAAAGCGCTTTTAATTCAACGCGAATTATTGAGCGCGCGGCTGGAAGCGGCGGTTCTGCCGCAGCTTCACAAAATTTTTGCGCTGCCGTGAAACGTTCCGTTGACCGCGGCGCTTACGGCATTCAGGTAGCTTGAAACGCTGGGGGTTTTGCCTTTATACGCAATGTCAAACGCCGTGCCGTGATCGACGCTTGTGCGCGCAAAGGGTATGCCGAGCGTAACGTTAATCGATTCGTGAAAAAAGAGAGCTTTCAGCGGCGAAAGCCCCTGATCGTGATAAAGCGCGACAACCGTTCTATACCGCTTGATCATCGGCGGCGTAAAAGCGGCATCAGGTGCGATCGGACCTTCAAACCTCTCTTTGTTCAGCCCTTCGTTTGCCGCCGCAACCGCCTTTGCCACCGCGCTATCCTCGCTGCCGATCGCGCCGTTATCGCCATTATGCGGGTTTAACCCAAGCACTCCGATCGTCCCTTCGGGAGCCAGCGGGGAGAAGCTCAGCAGAAAATCACGCAGCGCCTCAAATCTCACCGCATCCGCTACTTCTGAAAGCGGAATATGATCGGTAAAAAGCGCGACGAAGCGCTTCGCGCAGCCTAGCATCATTATGCCGGCGCCAAAGCGCTTTTTGAGATAGTCGGTATGCCCCCTATAACCGATGCCGGCGCTTTTCCACGCCGCCTTGCTGATCGGTAGCGTAACGACCGAGTGCGCCTCTTTGTCCTCGCACAGATCGACAGCCTGTACAAAACTCTCAAAGCTCGCCGCCGCCGAAACGGGATCGATCTCCCCCGCCCTGATGTTGAATTCTCCCTCTTTTCCGACGCACTCGTAATCATCGGGCAGCTTTCTGCCCAAAAGCTCACACGCCTTTTGCGCCATCACTCGTGAAACGCAGTATATGGGCTGGCAAAGCGCAAGCGTCCTTTTATGCGCCGCAATCGATATTTCAAAGCCAATGCCATTTAGATCGCCAATGCTGATCGCCGCCTTTTTCATCCGATCAGCCGCCGCATTTCGCGTATAGCCTCTGCCAGTCCGACCCAGATCGATCTGGACACGATGCTCTGCCCTATATTCAGCTCGCCAACCGCCTCGATTTCGACGATATCGCGTACGTTGTGGTAGTTGAGTCCATGTCCAGCCGCCACCATAAGCCCTTCGTTTTGGGCGTAAAGCGCCGATTCGCACAGCTTCTTGAGTTCCCCTCTCAGCTCCGCCGCTAAAGCCGTGCGGCTTAACTCAAGCGGCTTTATAGAGTATGGTGTGCGGGAGAGATTGGAGTTTAACATCGCATATATATTGGCAAAACGTCCCGTATGAAACTCCACGCAATCCGCCCCCGCTTTCAACGATAGTTCCACCGCCTTTATAGATGGTTCAATGAAAAGTGATGTCTTTATTGCGCTTCCGCGCAGCGTTTCCACCGCCTCTTTTATCCGATTAAAGCCGCCCTCTACGTCCAGCCCGCCCTCTGTCGTAACCTCTTCGCGCTTTTCCGGCACCAGAGTCGCCCTGTGCGGGGCGAGAGATGCAACCTCCCCTATGCAGTCAAAGCCGCACTCCATATTGACAGGCAGAGGCGAATTTTGTACGATCCGCGCCGCGTCGTAGTCGTCGATATGCCTTCGATCCCCACGCAGATGGATCGTGATCTGATCCGCTCCATTTTGCGCCGCCACATACACCGCCTGCAGCGCGTCTGGCTCCCCAATCCTGCGAGCCGCCTTGAGTACCGCTATATGATCGATATTTACGCCAAGTTTCATTCTGCCCTCTCGAATCAATGTTCCATTATAGGTTAATCTTGCCTTCTATAGAATACGGCAACAAGGATACTGATGAAACAGAGCATATTTTCCGTTGCAAGCACCTGTATGGTTATTTTTGCGTTTCTGATCCAGCCCAAAGCCTTATACGGCGATGAACTGTCTGGAGCTATTATCAACGCCGATCACGCCGCGAAATTCGGACGTCTACTGGTGCAGGACAGCGGCGGGCGGATCAAGCCGATGGACACGCTGGCTGTGGAAGTCGCGGTAAAGATTTCCGGACAATCAAGCCCGCGGACGCTGAGCGCTTCGCAGGTCTTTTTAGGGATCATGAGCGCTCCGGAGCGCTGGAGAAACGTAGGGCTGATCCGTATTACTCCGCAGATTGCCGAACTGCTCAATCTCGATCCCAAAACACAGCTCGCGAGCTTCAACGATTTTTTTGAGGTGACGGAGGATAACGAAATTCTCTACCGTCTGGAGGGGGTAGTTGATGAGGCGCAGCGGACGAGCGACAGCGAGCGCGACAAATTTCAAAAAGAGATCATTAAGGTTGACGAACGGGTAAGCATCTTCTATATGATATATCAAACCTATCTGCTCAAAATTATTCCCGTAAAGAACGATCCGAATTTTCTGTGGATATCGCCGGTACAGATAGCGGATCGGCTCAGCAATGAGGGCGATCAAAAGGAAGCGGCGCTGCTTGTATATAACTATATTCAGGCGCTCAAGGCTTCGCAGTCGAGCGGCGATTATGCCGAGAGCGATAGGGCGCTTTTGGCTATCGCGGCTTTTCAGGAGACCTATGGGACAGCGGTTATTCCAAGCCAAAGGCGCATTTCCGCTGAGATACTCCTAAATCACGCGCAGCCTTTTACGGTATTGATGCTGCTCTACTTTCTGATCGGCTCCATATATATACTGTCAACCTTTGCGCAGACGCTCATTCCAAACCTCAGCCGAAGCCGCAAGATGCTGTTGGCGATGAGCGGCGTCAAGATAACGCTGGCGCTTCTGTTTGTCCTGCACACCGCTTCTTTGGGTCTCCGCTGGTACGTGGCGGGACACGCCCCTTGGTCAAACGGCTATGAATCGATTATATACATCTCGTGGGCGGCGCTTTTTGCGGGTCTGATCTTTTCCAAACACTCAACATTTGTTTTACCGGCCGCAACTATGATGGCGGCATTTTCGCTGATGACCGCCTTTATAAGCTCAATGGATCCGCAAATTTCCAATCTACAGCCTGTATTGAGGTCGTATTGGCTTACGATCCACGTCAGCGTGATCAGCGCAAGCTACGGATTTTTAGGACTCTCGATGCTTCTTGGCGTAACCGCGATCATCATGTTCAGCTTCCGCCGCCCAAACTCCATCAAGATCGACTACTCGATCAGAGAGCTTAACCACATCAACGAGATGAGCATGATGGTGGGGCTTGCCTTTCTTACGATCGGCAATATCTTCGGCGCGATCTGGGCAAATGAGTCCTGGGGGCGCTACTGGAGCTGGGATCCCAAAGAGACATGGACGCTTATATCAATACTTGTTTATGCCTCGATCCTTCACTTTCGCTTCATCCCCAATATGCGGAGCGCCTATACATTTTCGCTTGCCAGCGTTTTGGGCTTTTTCTCGATCTTGATGACCTACTTTGGCGTCAATTACTACCTCTCCGGCATGCACTCTTACGCGAACGGCGAGCCTCTGCCGATTCCGTCGTGGCTACCGGCAATACTGCTTGCGCTGTTTACGCTCGCGCTCTTTGCGTGGAGGAAGAGAGATGGGCGCTATCCGCTTGAAAGGTAAGCGTGGCTGCCTCTTGGTATAATCTTGCAACTCAATCAAGGAAACGGCTTTGATCACGCTCAAAGAGGCGCTTAAACTGCCCAAAGAAGAGATAGGGCGCGTAAAAGACGAAATACGCGCAAAAACCGCGGCGGACAGGGAGCTTGGCGCGTACGTGGAGCAGCTGACGGATACCGAGATTGCCGAGTATGGCGAAGGCATTCCCATTTTGATCAAGGACAACATTCAGGTACACGGCTGGAGCGTTACCAGCGCAAGCAAGATACTGCAAGGATATGTCGCGCCGTATAACGCGACGGCGATCGAAAATATGCTGAAAAAGGGTCTATCGCCGTTTGGCAGGGCGAATATGGACGAGTTCGCCATGGGCAGTTCCACCGAAACGAGCTACTACGGCAAAACGCTCAATCCGAGAAACAGAGAGCGCGTTCCGGGCGGTAGCAGCGGTGGCAGCGCAGCGGCAGTGGCGGGCGGGCTGGCGATAGCCGCTCTAGGTAGCGATACGGGCGGAAGCATACGTCAGCCCGCCGCTTTCTGCGGATGCGTCGGCTTAAAACCGACGTACGGCAGGGTAAGCCGCTACGGTTTGGCGGCGTACTCCTCCAGCCTCGATCAGATAGGTACATTGACGCAAAATGTGGAGGATTGCGCAATACTGTACGACGCGATCGCCGGCTTTGATCCCAAAGACTCCACCAGCGCCAACACGCCGTTTGTTTCCACCGCTCTTGATCCTAACCGCAGGCTAAAGATCGCCATAATTGAAAATTATATCGATCAATGCTCACCCGACGTGGCGGGCGCTTTAAGAGAAGCGGCGGCGGTTTTAGAACGACTAGGACATACGATCGTCCGCTCAAAGATGGGCGACTGCGCGCATCACGTGGCGGCATATTATGTTCTGGCGACAGCAGAAGCGAGCGCCAACTACGCACGGTATGACGGCGTACGTTACGGCTTTAGAGGCGATGGCGGCGATCTGAGGAGCATATACGAAAACACGCGATCGCTGGGCTTCGGCGACGAGGTGAAACGGAGGCTTCTTCTGGGCGCGTTTGTTCTTTCAAGCGGCTACTATGACGCATACTACCGCAAGGCGCAGAAAGTGCGCCATCTGATCAAAGACGAGTTCGCCGCCATTCACAGCGACTGCGATCTGATCTTCTCGCCCGTGGCGCCCACAACGGCATTCCGCTTCAACAGCCGCGGCTCTCCGTTAGAGATGTATTTAAGCGACATCTTCACCATTTCGGTAAATCTGGCGGGACTCCCGTCAATCAGCGTTCCAGTAGGCAGGGGCGCAGACGATCTTCCCGTTGGCGCGCAGCTTATCGGAAAGCCGTTTGACGAGCAGAGCATACTTGACTGCGCACTCTCTCTGGAAAGAGCTATCAACTAAAAGGGTTTTTTATGGCGTTAAACATCAGAACAAAGGCGTTTACATTTGACGATCTTCTGCTGGTTCCAAGATTTTCCAGCACACTCCCAAAAGAAGCGGATATGACATCTAGGCTTACAAGAAATATATCGTTGAATATCCCGATCGTTTCCGCAGCGATGGACACTGTTACGGAGTGCCGCGCCGCAATCGCTATGGCGCGATTAGGCGGCATTGGGATCATTCACAAAAATATGGGCATTGAGACGCAGGCGGCGGAGGTCAGGAGAGTCAAGAAGAGTGAGAGCGGCATTATCATCGACCCTATCTATATCCTGCCCGAAGCGACATTGGGCGAGGCGGAGGAGATTATGCGGGAGTTTCGCATATCTGGCGTTCCTGTAATCGATCCGCATAATAGGCTCGTGGGGATTTTGACCAACCGCGATATGCGCTTTGAAGTCGATATGAAAAAGCTCGTCAAAGAGGTGATGACCAAAATGCCGCTGATTACCGCGAATGTCGGCACAAGCCTTGACGAAGCGGTGGATATTATGCACAAGAACAAGATAGAAAAACTTCCGTTGATCGATGAAGGCGGCTATTTGAAAGGGCTGATCACGATAAAAGACATAAAAAAGCGCAAAGAGTATCCCAATGCCAACAAGGACGATTTTGGCAGGCTGAGAGTGGGCGCGGCGATCGGCGTGAATCAGATGGATCGCGTGGAGGCGCTCGTGAAGGAGTGTGTTGATGTGCTTGTGCTGGATTCGGCGCATGGGCATAGCGAAGGGATCATAAACACTGTAAAAAAGATAAAAAAGGAGTTCGCGGTCGATCTGATCGCCGGTAACGTCGCTACGACAGAAGGAGCAAAAGCGCTAATTGACGCGGGCGCGGATGGCGTAAAGGTAGGTATCGGTCCGGGCAGCATCTGCACCACCAGAATTGTCTCAGGTGTGGGAATGCCGCAGTTAAGCGCGATCGACGAGTGCGCCGCCGTAGGCAAAAAGTATGGCGTGCCAATCATCGCCGATGGCGGCATCAAATACAGCGGCGATATCGCCAAAGCTTTAGCGGGCGGCGCGAGCAGCGTGATGATCGGCGGCTTGCTTGCTGGCACGGAGGAGTCGCCCGGCGAAACGATCATGTTTCAAGGGCGTCAGTACAAAAACTATCGCGGCATGGGCAGCCTAAGCGCAATGCAAAGGGGCGCTTCAGATCGCTACTTTCAGGAAGGCATGGCACAGGACAAACTTGTGCCGGAAGGTATTGAGGGAAGAGTGCCGTATAGAGGAAAAATCTCTGACGTGATCCACCAGCTTATCGGCGGATTGAGAAGCGCAATGGGCTATCTGGGCTGCAAGGATATTAAAAGCCTCGCCGAAAACGCGCAGTTCGTTGAAATTACCGCCGCCGGACTAAAAGAGAGCCACGTACACGATGTGGATATCACAAAAGAAGCGCCTAACTACCACCGCTAACCGTGAGCGATATTAACCTTAAAAGCGGCTCGATCACCTTCAAAAATGCCCTCTATCTCGAAAGCGGGCGGATTTTGGAGCCGTTTGAAATCGTCTATGAGACCTATGGGAAACAAAACGACGACAAGGACAACACGATCGTTGTCTGCCACGCGCTGAGCGGCTCGCACCATGCGGCGGGAGAGAGCAAAGACAACGCAAAACCAGGCTGGTGGAACAACCTAATTGGCAGCAAAAAGCCGATCGACACCGATCGTTACTTTGTGATCTGCTCCAACGTAATCGGTTCCTGCTTTGGCTCCACGGGTCCCACCTCGCCGATGTATCCGCGTTTGGAGCTATACCGCATGAGATTTCCCGTCGTAACCGTAAAAGATATGGTCAAGGCGCAGCGGTTGTTGCTGGATAAACTCGGCATCTCCAGCGTCCACGCGGTGATCGGCGGTTCTATGGGCGGCATGCAGGCGCTTCATTACGCGATCGACTTTCCAAACTTCGCCAAACATATAATCGCAATGGCGACCACTTACGCCACAAGCCCGTGGGCGATCTCCTTCAACAAGGTAGCGGTACAGTCGATCGTCTCCGATCCGTCGTTTATGGGTGGAAATTACGATGTTGAGGCGGTGCGGGAAGGCGGGTTAAGCGGCGCGTCAATTGGCAGAATGGCGGGGCATATCAGCTTTTTAAGCCCAGAATCGATGAATAAAAAGTTCGGGCGGGACTATCTGGCGACGGATGGCTTATTTGATCTTTTTGGGCGCTTTCAGGTCGAAAGGTATCTTGACTACAACGGCGGAAACTTCCCTAAATGGTTCGATCCGCTCGCTTTCTTATACATAGTAAAAGCGATCAACATATACGATCTCGCACGCGGTTACGACAGCCTAGAAAGGGCTCTTGAAAGGGTGCGCTCGCGCATTCATCTGTTTGGGTTTAAGCGCGATTTACTGTTTTTGCCAGAAGAGATGGAACTGATCGACCAAACGATGAAGAAGATTGGGCGGGGAGAGTTGTCTCGTTTTTATATGATCGACAGCGACTACGGGCATGACTCGTTTTTGGTGGAGATAGACAAATTTTCGGACAAAATTGCCGATATACTGGAGAGATAAATGCAAGAGGAAAAGAATTACGAAACGCTCTTAGAGCAGGCAAATAAAGTTATCGCGGAGCTGGGCAAAAGCGATCTGCCGTTGGATCGGGCGACAAAACTTTATAAAGAGGGAGTAAAGCTGCTTGACGAAGCGGCGAAGTTGCTCGAAAACGCGAAACTGCAATTTGAGGAGGTGCAAAATAGCAACGCTTGATATCGCTATCTTTCAAACTGCGGATATAGCGGCGTCTTCCGCAAAACTTGATTACTTACTCTCTCAAGCAAAAGCCAAAAGATGCGAGATCGCGGTACTGGGCGAATACGTACTTTCTCCTTTTTTCAAGGAGCTGGAATCTACGCCTATAAAAGAAATACGTGAAATTCATATCGCGCAGCAAGAGAATCTAAAAAAACTCGCCCAAATATATAACATTTATATTGTCGCGCCTCTGATTACGGTGCAAAAAAACAAAATATATAAATCCATATTCCTCTTTACGCCCAACCGTTCTCTATGCTACGATCAGCGAATCTTTATGGACTATCCGCATTGGAACGAAGCGCGGTTTTTTGCCGCTCCTAGAGCCTCATCTACGCCGTTTTTCTTTACTTTGAAGGGCTTTAAGATAGGAGTGATCGCGGGTTTTGAGCTACACTTTGACGCTCTGTGGCAGAGCATGATCGATCGCGGAATAGACGCGGCAATCGCGGTAACGGCGAATACCTTTGAATCATTCGCCAGATGGCAGACGCTGGTGAAATCGCGCAGTTTTACCGCTGGAAGCTACCTGCTACGCGCAAACCGCGTCGGCGAGTGCAGCGCGGACGATCAGTCATGGCTTTTTTACGGCAACTCGCTTATATGCAATCCGATGGGGGAGATAGAAAACGCGCTCGACGAACGAGAGGGAATCGTTCTCGCCGAAATTGACAAAAAGGCGATCAAAGAGGCGAAAGAAAGTTTCAGATTCAATAAAATCTGGCGGCGGCAAACACAAGAAAAAATGTCTTAAACTATTGACCAACGCTGAGAAGCGTATCGGTATATATGGCAAATCCCGCCGCCCGCCCCTCGCCGCTTTCATACCCACCGCCCATCGCTACTTGTTTTTTATTTAGTAAAAATCTAAAATATATCTCGTCGTAATATGCCATATCAGCGTAGTAAAAAGGAGATAAAACAGTCTCAAAACCAGCGCATGCAAGCGCTGTCTCTTTTAATCTTTTAAGCTCCCCTTTAATCTCATCCGGCACAATATCTGACAAACCGTCCAACTGTTCTACGCCGCTCAACTCCACAAGCGGTCTAACCCACCCTTCACGCCGATCCAACAGCTTGTGAATCTCGTGCCTTATTAGAGTCTGTTCGTCAATTTTAAGCAGCTCTTGTAACTTTTTGAGCAGCGAAATGCTGCCTATCTGCAAGATAGCTTTTACGCCTGCTTCCTCTAAAATTTTCGCGCACAGCCCGATCAGCATCACCGTGTCATTTGCCCCAATCGCCTCCGCTCCAATCTGATTGATCTCCGTCGTAGGATAGCGGCAGATCGGCTGAATATAGAACCACTTTCTGTGTTCCGTCGCCCGTCCAAGCCGTTTTAGTATGAGTCTCGAAACTTCCAAAGCGCTGTCTCTTCTTAACGCCGCGCTGTAATTATCGGCATCCGAAAACGTGATCAGGTCTTTTGAGGCGGTTTGGTGGTAGCTGAAAAGCGGCGTAATAATCTCTTCAAAACCGTTTTGGATAAATATCTCCGCCGCCCTATTCTCAATGGCGCGTTTCCTTCTGGCACTCTCGCCAAAATATAATTTGCTTCCGCGTGGGATTTCATACTCTTCGATCATGCGAAATACCGCTCGCAGAATACCTTTGATCCCACGCCGTCAAACGTACGGATGTTTGCCTTGTGCAGCGCGATCTCAAGCGCGTTGATTGACCACGCGGTATTGCTTGGTTCTACTAGCCCCATATTGTTGATTCGAATTAGTTTGTCTTTAAGATCGTCTTGTCCGCCGCCAACGTTTACAAACGCCTCCTTCTTCATCCATTTACGCAAATTCGCGGCATCGTTATGCAGTACGGTAAGCATTGCCAACGACGGGGTTTTCGGATATATGAAAAGCCCCATTGCTTTGAGCGCTTCCAGCCCCGCTGTATGTCTTTTTCTTGTATCGGCGTAAAACTTTTCCATGCCGATCTCCTCTATGCGTTTAAGCATTGCGTCCAGCCCTTGAACAAGCGTTGTCGCCGCTGTCCATGCGGTGGTATTTTTACGCTGATTTTTCAACTCTGTAGCAAGGTTGAAATAAAATCCAGACCCTCCGTTTTTATCCAGATGATCGACCGCTTTTTGCGAAAGCGAGATGATCGCCAGACCGGGTGGAATCATAAACGCCTTTTGGCTTCCGGCAATAAGAGCGTCGATATTGCTTGCGTCGATCGGTTCAACGCCTACGGCTGTGATCCCGTCAGCTATGATAAATATGTCGGATCGTATCTCCTTTGCCCTCTTTGCTATCTCTTCAGCAGGATGACGCAGCCCTCCAGCGGATTCGCAGATTTGAATCGCAACAGCGTCGATATTGGGGTCGCTTTTCAGCGCCGACTCTATATCCTCTATTGACGCGGGAGTGTTCCACTCGTATTTAAGCTCAAGCGGGTTTTTGCCGTAAGCCTTCGCAATCTTGGTGAAGCGCTCGCCGAATTTTCCCGCGTTAACCGTCAAGATTCTTGTTTTGCAAAAATGCGTTACCGCCGCCTCCATAGCGCCGGTACCGGTGGAAGCCAAAAGCAGCACCTCCGCCTGCTTGGTAAATCTTTTAAGTCCTTCGCGTGCAGATGAGAAAATCGCCTCAAACTCGCTAGTGCGGTGATGGACGCTTTTTTGCGCCATTGCAAAGCGGATAAATTCTGGTACGGGAGTGGGACCCGGCGTCATAAGTAGCATCGATCTTTTCCTTAAAAATGGGTAATTCTATCACGAAACGATTTTTAAGTTCCAAGATGTACGATCTAACCGATGGAGATAGTTATTTTTGATATGGACGGAACGCTTACGGACAGCAGGCATAACATCGCGGTTTCGATCAACTATGCCAGAGATGTAAAGGGTCTGCCGGCGCTGGATGAAGAGGTTATCTGCGAGGCGATCAACGCCCTTACCTTTCAAGCATCGCGCCGCTTTTACGGCGATGAGCCTACAGAGGAGGATCACAGGATTTTCGCAGAGCATTACGCGAACGAATGCTTAAAGAATCTGCGGCTGTACGATGGCATTAAAGAGCTTCTCGCGGCGCTTAAAAGTCGCGGCGTCTCTATGGCTGTAGCCACAAACGCTACGGCTGTCTTTGCTGAAAAGATGCTCACACACACTGGGATCGCGGGCTGCTTCAAGGTTATTTTGGGCGCGGATTGCGTCATCAACCCCAAACCCGCGCCCGATATGCTGCTAAAATCGCTGGCGCTACTTAACGGGGAAGCAAAAGAGGCTTTTTTTGTAGGAGACAGCGGGAAGGATATGATCGCCGCAAAAACCGCCGGTATAAAGAGCGTCTTTGTCAAATGGGGCTATGGAACGGAAGACTCATTCGCCGACTTTATCATCAAGAAGCCATGCGAGTTGCTGGCAGTTCTTGAGCGCCCACGCTAAAATCGCCTCTGTCGTTTCGTATTTCAGCTCGATCGGCGTTTTGAATCCCAAAAACCTTAACGCTTTTACCAACACTTCCGATCCATTTTTTATATCGATCGCTTCGGCGAGATTCTGCTTTGAAAGTTTATTGCCATCGCTGCCCAAAACAAGCGGCAGGTGCGCATACCCTATCTCGCGGTATTTCAACGCTCTTTGTAGATATATCTGGCGCGGCGTTGAATCTAAAAGATCGCGCCCTCTTACCACCTCCGTTACCCCGCTATATTCGTCGTCTACCACAACGGCAAGCTGATATGTAAAGATGCCATCAGCCCTAAGAAGCACAAAATCGCCCACTTCGCGCAGCAAGTTTTGAGAGAAGCCGCCCGATAGACGATCCTTAAAGAATATCTCACTATCCGCAGTTTTGATGCGGATAGAAGGCTTGATTCTACCGTCGATTGGAGCGGGGCAGAAGTTTTGATGTATTCTTTGCGTTTTACGCGAACATCGGCATTCGTACAGCAAGCCCAGTTTTTCTATGGCGGACAGCGCCTCGCAATATGCCGCGATCCGCTTGCTTTGATATAAAACTTCGCCATCGTAAAAAAGCGAAAACGCTTCAAGCTGTTTTAAGATTCTATCGCTCGATCCTCTTACTACGCGGGGAAGATCGATGTCTTCGATCCGTAGTAGCCACCTTCCTCTCTTCGCCTTCGCGCTTAAAAAACTGCCCACAGCCGCCACAAGCGATCCAAAGTGAAGATCGCCGCTTGGCGTAGGCGCGAATCGTCCGATCGTTTCAGCCAAATTGTCTTTTGTTTATTATGATGGAGTGAATAAAAGCCGAAACAATAAATATCGCGCCGATCGATCCCGTGATCCACTCTTCTACTTCCCAGAAGATTTTCATAAACATTATTAACGCCAAAACAAAGATTGCGTAATAGGCTCCATGCTCTAGGTATCGGTATTCTACAATCGATCCTTTATGTACCAAAAAGAGTGTGATCGATCTTACAAATAAAGCGCCTACGCCAAGTCCCATCATTATTATAAATATATTGTCGCTCAGCGCGAAAGCGCCGATCACTCCATCAAGCGAAAAACTGGCGTCTAGCACTTCCAGATACATAAAGCCGGCAAATCCGCTCCGCGCTCCGCTTGATGGAAAGAGCGCGTTGGCTTTGTGAATGATCTCAAAGAGTAGAACACCCAAAAAATACGCGATGCCTATCGACGCGCTGTCGGTAATAGCCAAAAGCGCGATTCCGCCCGCCGTAGCGCATATAATTGCGATGCTTTTTATCTGCGACACGCGCTGAACAATAAAGTTGTTCTCCCAAAACTCTATCCAGAAAATTTTACGGGATTTGTCAAAATAAAAACTTTGCGCCACCATTATTAAGAACGCGCCGCCAAAAGCGTATATAATATCCTCGTTTTCCCGCAGTACCTCGGAGTACTTCTCCGTGTCGCTGACTGCGAAGACAAAGGTTTGTATAAGGCTCATATTGCTAACCGCCCAAACGATAATAACCGGAATGACGCAGCGCATTCCAAAAACAGCAATAGGTATCCCCCATACGATAAAGCGTTTTTGCCATATAGGGTCCATCGCTTCCAGAATTTTCGCGTTCACCACCGCATTGTCAAACGATAGAGAAACCTCCAAAAGCGCCAGCAGCAAAACGATGTATAGCCCGCCTAATCCCCACAGGAAGAACGCCGCTATCGAAACAGCTATCAATACAAGATAGCTGCCCCAAAAATGCTTGATCATAATCTTCCTTCAAAATAGTCTAAACTGCGCGTTAAAAGCTTTTCATATACTTTATCGAATTTTACACCATAGACCCGCGAATCTCCAATTGTCGTGATAAAATTCGTATCTCCTCTAAAACGCGGGATCAGGTGCATATGGATATGTTCGGCAATGCCCGCGCCGCCGCATACGCCGAGATTCATGCCTATATTGACACCGGCGGCGTTCCAAAACTCTTTAAGCATTTTTACACCGCGCTGAGTCAGCAGGCATATATTCTGCCATACCTCTGGTGGCAACGCCTCCAACGAGTCCGTGTGGATATGGGGAATAAGCATAAAATGACCGGGCATATACGGATATAGATTCATCACGGCAAAACAAAACTCATTCCTATATAAGACGCGGTTTTCCGCGTCATGCTCCGGATGTTTTGCAATGTCGCAAAAAACACACCCTTCTTGTTTTGATCCATGATAACCCTCGCGCCAGGGTGAGTATAGGTAATTCACGCTAAACCTTCACTACGCCGCTTTTTGACAGCGCCAACAAAATATCTTCTCGTATTTGTCAAAGACGCCGCTGTCTCTTTTGCGCCCATACATCGACAAACCAGCAAAACTCCGCCCTTCGCCGAGCTTTCATCAATCTAGTCCGGAAAATATCGCGTTTGTCCGCGTAATATCCAGTCCAATCGCCAGCCCACCGCGCATTACAAGAAATGTTTTCGGCTCTTTTTTGCCGATATACTCCTGAAACGACGCAAGCGAACTTATATCCGTTTCGTCAACTTGTACAATAACATCTCCCGCCAAAAATCCGCTTCTTGCGGCCGGCGTGCCATTTTCCACATCGGCTACCACAACACCGACACCCACTGAATCAAGATTGAGCCGTTCTTTCCAGATCATCGTAAGGTTTTCAAGCACCAAGCCTCTATGATATATCGATCGAGACGCGCCAATTGAGCCGCCTTCAAGTCCGCCAATACGGATTACCGCTTCACCGAGCCGCTTATCGCGCATATACATAAACACCACGTCGCGTTCCGTACTCATCGTCGCTAATATCCGCTCAAAATCAAGCACGCTCGCGATAAACATACTGTCGGCAAGTAGCAGCAGATCGCCCTTTTTTATACCGGCGGCAGCTGCTGGCGAGTGCGCCTCTACCGCCGTTACTACCACTCCATCCTCCCGACCAAAATAGCCCTTCATCTCCTGCGTCAAATCGGCTACCGCAATGCCTAGCCATGCCTCTTTCACGCCCTGACTCTTCTCAACGCGACTGGCAATGTCCAGCACGCGATCGATTGGCACAAAAAAACCGCCCTGATTCTCCCTGTTGTTCATCCCGCGAAGACGCACTGGCACGCCCACAAGCTCGCCGCGTACGTTCACGATCGCCCCGCCGATATTTCCGCCGTGAATAAAAAGATCGCTCTGCATGAATCGATCCCCCTCGTGCTGCTTGCCCAGCGCCGAGACGATCCCCAGCGAAACGACCGGTTCCAGCCCGAATGGATTGCCAATGCAAAAGAGGATATCGCCCGTTTCCAGCGATGACATATTCGCAAAGTTAAGCACTTCAAGATCGTCCGCGATAATCCTCAGCACCGCAATTCCCGCCGATAGATCGGAACCGAGTACCTTCGCATCAAACGGTTCAGGGCGCGATGGAACTACCACTTTTACGTTGCTGCGCCCCTCCACGAAGCGCGAACTTGTCGCAATGATCCCATTTTTTGTCAGCGCCACCCCGCTTCCAAGGGATCGCCTTAACTTCTGGCTTGAAAGTCCAAGCTGCGGATATTGGTAGTAGGGTCTAAACCACGCGTCTTCTGAAAATGGCGAGGCGATGCCTGCTTGATCGTCCTCCGCCGTCATTAGATAGACAACGCCCTTTGACGCGCTTTCAATTGTAGGCGCGAAGCCCGCGGGCACAAGCGATGGAATCTGCTCGATCACGGCTCCAAAAAGACCGAGCGCAAACAGCATAAACGCCGTTCCCGCTCTCATCGCTATGCCACCTCTTTCCACGATCAAGCTATCCGCCCGCCTCTTTCAAAATTTCCAAATCAAACCGCCCCGCTCTTAGTATGAGAGCCTTATCTATAGTATCGGCACTATTTGCGAAAATATTAAGCGTTCCTATCGTATGGGCTTTGCGACATGATTACGCTACGTCAAAAACGCGTCAAGGCTAAACAGAGATTGTCAGGCTAATCATAAGCGCAAACGCTTCTGATCTGGTAGGTTAAATCCCCCGCGCCAAACCCGATCGTCAAACCGCTACTAAGATCACAATTTGTTTTTGCGCTCTGATAATCAGGCGCGAGGGTAAGATTATAATTTTTGAATATCGACGCGAAGTCAATCTCGCAAGGCGTCTCTCCAGCCGCCCAAACAGGCAGGATGATCAGCCGATCCACGCCGTTAAAGCACCGCTCAAAGCGATCGATGTTGTGCAGCGTGCGGGAGTATTTGTGCGGCTGCCAAATTGCCGTAACACTCTTTAGCCCCAGAAGTTCCTTGTAGCGCAGCGCTGATTGCAAAGTAGCTTCTATCTCGGTCGGGTGATGACCGTAATCGTCGATGACGACTAGCTTATCCGTGCGCCGCACCACATCAAAACGCTTTTTAATGCCGCGATAACCGCGCAGTCTTTGGCGAATTGTATCGATCGGCAGACGTAGATTCGCCGCCAAAATAGCCAGACTCGCGTCCAGCGCGATATGCGCGCCAAAGCCCCACACATAAAACTCTCCGTAGTTCTTCAAATCAAACGACGTAAAAGGCTCGCCCTCTTTCAGCGTAAAGCGTATATTTTTTATATCTTCGCTTGGATACAGACGGATCGCCTCGTCCTTGTAAGCGGACAGAAACTCGTCTTCGGCGTTAATTACCCGCGTTTTAGCCAGCGATAAAAACTCCATATAAGCGCCGTGAAATCTGTCCAGATCGTAGCCGTAATACTCCATGTGTTCAGGTTCGGCATTGGTTACAATTGCCACGCTCGGATTGGAGCATAGGAAACTGCCATCCGATTCATCCGCCTCAAAAACCAGCGTCTTGCCTTTCGTAAACCGCGCATTGGAACCGAAACTCTTGCTCTCCGCGCCGATCAAGGCGGAAGACTCCAATATAACGGATAAGATCGCCGTCGTCGTACTTTTGCCGTGCGCGCCGGCGACGGAAAAGACCTCCCTATCCGCCAGAAAGCATTTAAGCGCCTCTTTGCGGCAAAGTGTCGGAATGCCGCGCCTTTTGGCTTCGACTATCTCCTCGTTATCTTTTTTGATAATCGCCGAATGGATTACCATATCTTGATCGGTTATCGCGCGTGCGCTGTGCGGGATATTGACCTTAACGCCCTCTTCTACCAGCTTGGCGATCAGAGGCGTATGTTCTATATCCGATCCGCTCACAATATACCCCTCGTACGCCGCCAGCCGTGCAAGCGCCGAAATGCCTATTCCGCCTATGCCGATAAAATGCGCCTTTTGACCTTTTTTCATTGTGGTTTTATCACGCCGCACGCCCTTTATGCCCGTCATACCGACCCTCGTATTCTGTAATTCTTACGCGCAAAATCATAGCGAAATCATAACCCGACTCTTCTTCAAAACCGCGCCCCCCTCAGCGCGCGGAAGCGTTAGAGGCGTCTGCCGCCGCTTATGAGCCGCCCCAGCCCGTTAATTGCCGATCCTTTGCTATACAGATCGCTCTTAATCTCTTCTTTGCCTTCTCCTGCGACCGAAAAAACCACTACAATAAAATTATGATTATCCACCTTGATTTAGATTGCTTTTTCGTCAGCGCAGAGAGGACGCGATATAAGCCGTTCAAGGGCGTTCCTGCCGTAGTCGCAAACAGAA
>JAIRKM010000002.1 GCA_031260125.1 Helicobacteraceae bacterium
TATTTACTCACCCCACCACCCCCGCCAAACAACGCGCAAACCTTAACCAAAAAAACCTCCCCCCAACAAAACCCCCCCCCCCCCCCCCGCTGGCTAGTTTCTTGTCGGAAAGGGCAAAGCAAAGAACAAGCGCAAATCCCATCGCTCTGGAAATCCTTGTCCGGTAGCGGGATACAAGTTTCATCATTTGGCAGTCCTTTGTAAAAATGCGGCAAGTATAACACAGCGCCGCCTTGCGGCGACAGCGGCGCGCCCACTTTCCTCCCGCCCGTGTTTTGGCTATCATTAAGCCACTTATTTCACAAAAAGGCGCGCTTGATGATCATACTTCCCGCGATCGATCTGAAGGACAATCAGGCGGTACGGCTCAAAAGAGGAGCGATGAATACGGCGAAGGTTTACTCTGCCGATCCGCTCTCGATCGCCAAGGAGTTTGAGGAAAACGGCGCGGAGTGGCTGCACATCGTCGATCTTGACGGCGCGTTCGCGGGCGCCCCTAAAAACCGTGCGAGCATTGAGGCGATCGCGAAGGGAAGCGCTCTCAAAATTGAGCTAGGCGGCGGTGTAAGGGACGAAAAGACGATAAGAGCCTATCTCGATCTGGGCGTTAAGCGCGTTATACTGGGGAGCGCCGCGGCGAAAAACCCCGATTTCGCGCTTTTGATGGCCGAGAAATACCCGATCGCCATCGGTATCGACGCGCTTGACGGAATGGTCGCGGTCGAGGGGTGGGCGGAGATCTCCGCGATCAGAGCCGTTGATTTCGCCGCGTTGTTTAGGGAGAGCAAAGCAGAGGCGATCATTGCCACCGATATCTCCAGAGACGGCATGCTAGAAGGGGTAAACGCCATCTTCGCGTGCGAAATCAAGAGAGCTTTCGGCGGCGCGGTGATCGCCAGCGGCGGGGTTAAAGACGTAGACGATCTAAAAAAACTCAAAGAGAGTAGAATCGACGGCGTGATCATAGGTAAGGCGATCTACGAGAGCGCTATCGACATTAAGCAGCTTTTTTATATAGTTTAGGAAACGTTGCGGTTATATGTAAAAAGGAGCGATATTGAAAATCCTTGTTGTAGACGACAGCTCTACGATGCGCCGGATCATCAAATACACGCTGGACCGTCTTGGTTTCAAAGATCTGCTTGAGAGTGAAAACGGCGCTCAAGCGTGGGAAGTGCTGAACCAAAATAGTGATATTGGCGTTTTGATTACTGATTGGAATATGCCGGAGATGAACGGTCTGGAGCTGGTAAAAAAAGTAAGAGCGGAGCCGAAGTGCGCCGATCTGCCTATCATTATGGTAACGACAGAGGGCGGAAAAGCGGAGGTTATTACGGCGCTGAAAGCGGGGGTGAACAACTATATCGTAAAGCCATTTACCCCTGATGTGCTGAGAGATAAACTTGAAGCGGTGTTGGGAACAGGCACCTGAACAGATATTTTGAGCTTACGGTAACGCCTACGGTTTTTGACGAGGATGCCGCCTTTGCGCTTGCGGGTGAGGTGGGCGCTCCCGCGGTGGTGGAGAATGGCACGATCGTTTTTGCCTTTGAGGGCAGGACGGAAGCGGTTGAAAGGCGCGTACGCACGCTTTTGCCGAATGCCGCTCTTCTCTGGCGTGAAAAAGAGAACAGAGAGTGGATAAGGGAGTATCAAAAGAGCTTCAAGCCAGTCCGATGCGGACGGTTCAGAGTACGCACGAGCTGGCACAAGAGTTTGAGTCGGCGCGGGGAGATTACGATCGATCCGGCGCTGGTGTTTGGCAGCGGACATCACGGCTCTACCAGAGGATGTATTGAGGCGCTGGAAAAATTTGACATGAATGGGAAAAAAGTTTTGGACGTGGGAACGGGTAGCGGCATTCTGGCGATTGCGGCGGCAAAAATGGGCGCGATCGTCGATCTGTGCGACACGGACGAGAAGGCGTTAAGCGCCGCCGTGAAAAATTGCGAGCAAAACGAGGTCGCGCCGCGGAAATTTTGGGTTGGCTCTATTGCGGGGGCTGAGGAAAGTTACGATGTGATCGTTGCTAATATAGTTTCGGACGTACTGATCGCGATCAGAGACGATCTGATCCGCGCTTTAGAGGCGGGAGGCGCGCTGATCCTTTCTGGCATTCTGGAGCGCTTTGGATGCAGAGTAAGAGAGGCGTTTTCTCTACGAGAGATTTTCGCCTTAAAAAGAGACGGGTGGCTGACGATAGCATACGGGCTGCCCCTAAAACGCGCTCTAAACACAGTCAAGGATGCAAACCTATGAAAGAGATGCCGCCAAACCAGCCAAAAAAAGATAATTTTTTCAACAACAACCCGTTGCTGCTTTTTACGCTGATCGCCATCGGAGCGATCGTTTTGTTTCGCTATGTTTCCTCAAGCACGGAGATTATCGACAGCTCTATGGCTCCCGCCGCGAGAACGGTAAGTAAGACGATTGGCTACTCTGAATTTAAGGAGATGCTCAAAAAGGGGGCGATTGAGTCGGTTTCAATCGGTAAAACCACATTGCAGGCAAGTACGCTGGAAAACACGATCCGCACAAACTATATGATTAAGCGGGTTGTACCGGACGAAACGCTGCTGCCGCTTATGGAAGAAAAGGGCGTAACGTATAGCGGCATAAACGAGGATAACTGGCTTTTAGATTTGCTTTTTAGCTGGGTGCTTCCGCTGTTTATTCTCTTTGGAATTTGGATGCTTCTGACGAACAGAATGCAGAAAAATCTCGGTAGCAGCGTTCTGGGAATGGGTAGCGCCAAACGGATGATCAGCGGCGAGAAGCCGAACGTAAAATTTGAGGATATGGCGGGCAACGACGAGGCGAAAGAGGAGGTCAAGGAGATCGTTGACTTTTTGAAAAACCCCGATCGCTATATAAGGCTGGGCGCGAAGATACCAAAGGGGATTTTGCTCGTGGGTCCTCCGGGCACCGGCAAGACGCTACTGGCGAAAGCGGTCGCGGGAGAGGCAAGCGTGCCGTTTTTCTCCGTTTCCGCCTCCAGCTTTATCGAGATGTTTGTGGGTGTTGGCGCGGCGCGGGTGCGCGACCTCTTTGAGCAGGCAAAAAGACAGGCGCCCGCGATTATTTTTATTGACGAGCTTGACGCGCTGGGCAAAAACCGATCCGCCTCCGGCTTTGGCGGCAATGACGAAAGGGAGCAGACGCTCAATCAGCTTTTAGCGGAGATGGACGGTTTTGCCTCAAGCGAACCGATCATCATTTTAGCGGCGACAAACCGCCCCGAAATTCTCGATCCGGCGCTTCTGCGGCCGGGGCGCTTCGATCGTCAGGTGCTGGTGGATAAACCCGACTTCAAGGGGCGGCTGGAGATTTTGCAGGTACACATAAAGGCGGTGAAGCTCGCGGATAACATCGATCTTGGGGTGATCGCCAAGATGACAGCGGGGCTTGCCGGAGCGGATTTAGCCAACATCGTCAACGAGGCGACGCTGCTGGCGGGGCGCAAAAGCAAAGATAAGGTGGAAGCGGACGATCTGCGCGAGGCTGTAGAGCGCTCGATCGCCGGTCTCGAAAAGAAGTCGCGCCGCATAAGCCCCAAAGAGAAGCGGATCGTCGCCTTCCACGAAAGCGGGCATGCCTTGATCGCGCAGACGACAGATGGGGCGAAGCAGGTCAATAAGGTATCAATTATCCCTCGCGGGCTGGCGGCTCTTGGATATACGCTTCATACGCCCGAAGAGAACAAATATATGATGCAGAAGTATGAGCTGATCGCGGAGGTGGACGTGCTTCTAGGCGGCAGGGCGGCGGAAGAGATATTTCTCGGCGAGATATCCACAGGCGCGGCAAACGATCTTGAGCGGGCGACCGACACGATTAGGGCGATGGTGATGAACTACGGAATGAGCGACATAGCGGGGCTGATGGTGATGGAAAAGCACACGACCGGCTTTCTTGGATCGCCGTACGGGTTTGGCAAAACCAAAGAGTACAGCGAAAAGCTCGGCGAAGAGGTAGATTATTTTGTCAAAGCAATGTTAGAGGAGCGCTACGCGGCGGTTAAGGAGAAATTGCGTGTTTACAGCGGCGCGATCGATGTGATGAGCGACAGGCTGTTGACAGACGAGGTTATCGAAGGCAGCGAGGTAAAGGAGATTATCGCGGCGTATGAAGAGTCAAACGGCTTGCCGCCTACCGATCGCGAGGAAAAAGAAGAATGAAGACGACCACACAGATAATTGCCAAAGAGGGATTCGGCGGCGTTTTGCTGTGCGGCGCTCTCGCAATCGTCTTCTACGCGCTCTGTCTCTATGCCGCCGCGACGATCGCCTTGTTGCTTACCGCGATCTCGATCGCGTTTTTCCGAAACGCCGAGCGCATACCCGACGAGCGGGACAGCGGCGTGTTTATAGCCCCCATCGACGGGGAAGTTTCATCGATTCTGCGTACAGAAAACAGCGTTGTGGTGGAGGTGAAAAACTCCTTTTTTGATCCGCATCTGATCCGATCGCCCGTTCAAAGCAAGAAGATATCGCTGACAAAGCGCGGCGGGCTGTTCGGTAGCTTCAAAGAGAACCTTTCATATCTGGCGCAAAAGGAGACGCTTAAAATCGGGAAAGTTCAGCTCACGCTTCTTCCATCTTTGAAGCCAAGCCGTATCTATACCGAGCGCAGCGCCGTTTTTCTGGGCGAGAGGATCGGCTTCTTCTACGGCGGCAGGGCGCAGCTTGAGCTGCCCTTAAAAACAGAGCTTCGTATAGGTCTGGGCAGCCGCGTGTACGCGGGAGAGAGTATCATCGCTTTCGCAAGGAGCGCATAGTGGAGATTAGAAACACAAAGATCGCCTACTTGCTGCCAAACCTCTTTACCGCCGGCAGTATGTTTCTGGCGATCTTGGCAATCGTTTCCGCCTCGAACGGCAATTTTGAAAAGGCGTTTTGGTTTGTCGTCGTCTCCTCGATCTTTGACGCGCTTGACGGGCGCGTAGCGCGGCTGACCAACACCTCCAGCCTGTTTGGAAAGGAGTTTGACTCTCTTGCCGACGAGGTGGCTTTCGGCGTGGCGCCGGCATTTATCTTCTACTTCGCGATCGGAAAGGATTTTGGACGGTTCGGCGTGCTGATCGCGGCGATCTTCGCAATCTTCGGCGCGGTACGGCTGGCGCGGTTCAACATCATCAGCTCTTCCACCGAACCGAACGTCTTTATCGGGCTTCCAATTCCCGCCGCCGCCCTCAGCCTCGTGTGCGCGGTTCTGCTCTGCAAACAGTACGACATCTTTGCGCAGATCGTTCTTGCGCTAGGCGCGGCGATTGCCGTTTTGATGGTAAGCAACATACGCTATCCAAGTTTCAAGCAGATCGACTTCAAAAAGCCGTATTTTTTACGCGTTCTGATCGCGCTGATCGCCCTGCTTGCGTTTTTCTACCTCTATCCGCTGGAGGTTTTGACGATTATAACGTTCTCGTATCTGATCGCGGGTCCGGCGCGCGTCTTCTGGACTATTTACCGACGAAAGGCACACAATGAAACTCATAAGGATATTTGACACGACTCTGCGAGACGGCGAACAATCTCCGGGCGCCTCTATGACCACGCCCGAAAAGGTGCGCATAGCCAAACAGCTTGAAAAACTTGGTGTTGACGTGATCGAAGCGGGGTTTGCCATATCCAGCCCCGGCGACTTTGACGCAATCTCTCAAATCGCCCAAAGCGTTACGCAAAGTTTTGTCTGCTCCCTTGCCCGAGCCACCGAAAAAGACATTCAAAGGGCGGGCGAAGCGCTCAAATACGCCGCAAAGCCGTACATTCACACCTTTATCGCCTCAAGCCCCATTCACATGGAATACAAACTGAAGATGAAGCCAGAAGAGGTTCTTCGCCGCGCACACGAGGCCGTTAAACTCGCCCGATCGTTCGTCAAAGACGTGGAGTTTAGCTGTGAAGATGCCACGAGAAGCGATATGCCGTTCTTAAAGGAGCTTTTAAGCGCGGCAATCGAAGCCGGCGCGGGGACGCTGAACATTCCCGACACCGTCGGCTACTCCATACCGCAGATATTTCAGCCGTTTATCGGCGAAATTGTGGAGTTTGTGGGCAATAGAGCCATCGTTAGCGTTCATTGCCACAACGATCTAGGGCTTGCCACCGCAAACTCCCTCGCCGCTATTTTGGCAGGCGCTGGGCAGGTGGAATGCACCGTCAACGGGCTTGGCGAACGGGCGGGCAACGCCTCGCTAGAAGAAATTGCGATGACGCTCAAAACGCGAAAAGACCTCTTCGGCGGAGCGGACACGAGGATCAACACCAAAGAGATATACGCCAGCAGCCGCTTGCTTGCAGAAACCTGCGGAATCGAGCCGCAGCCAAACAAGGCGATCGTCGGCAAAAACGCCTTTTCGCACGAGAGCGGCATACATCAGGACGGGATGCTGAAAAATCCGCTTACGTACGAGATTATGCGAGCGGAGGATATCGGGCTGGAAACAAGCAAGCTGACGCTGGGGAAACTTTCCGGCAGCCACGCGTTCCGCGAAAAACTCAAGGAGATGGGCTTTACGCTGGACGAAGAGAGTTTCAAGCGGGCGTTTGGTCAATTTAAGGAGCTTGCCGACAAGAAAAAAAGCGTCTATGACGAGGATATCCGCTCGATCGTTACAAGCGAAAGCGCAAATGTTCCCGCCGTTTTTGAGCTGGTAAATCTACAGGTTTGCGGCGGGACGATGCCGTTCTGCGCCGTTACGATCCGCAAGGAGGGCGGCGAGGAGAAGATCGACGCGGCGATCGGAAATGGAACGATTGATGCTGTTTTCAAGGCGATCGACCGTATCAGCGGCTTCTCCGGCAAACTCTTGGACTACAAGGTTGACGCGGTAAGCGAGGGCAAAGACGCGCTGGCAAAGGTGGTGGTGAAGGTGGTGTTTGACGATTCCAAACCCGCCGTGATCGGACATGGGCTAAATCTGGATACCGTTACCGCTTCCGCGCAGGCGTATGTAGGATCGCTTAACAGCTACATCGCCATGAAAGACGGCATGCGAAAGAGGGGCGATCTGACGCAGCTATAATAAGGGGGATTTGGTGCGACGAGCTTTTGTTATCTGCCTGATCTTTGCCGCCCTGCTCTCGGGCGCGGAGATGAATCTCCATAACGCCAATGGCAAAATGGATTGGGAACGCGCCGTAGAGTACTGCCGATCGCTGAATGCCCATGTGCCGGATATCAACACGATGGAGCGGGCGTTCGTCGATCGATATCAATCTTTAAGCGGCACCTCGCCATACGCGATGGATACCTATTGGACGGCGGACGAGTTCGATCTTGAGGGAGCGTACGCCTATGACTTTGAAAATGGGCTTCATGTCGTCGATTTCAAAAATGTGCGCCACCGCGTTATGTGTATTCAGCCCAAGCGGAATTAGAACTCCGCCGCTTCTCAAGGCATATAGTTTCTTTCTGGAAGCATAAAGCGCTGGGCTTCTTGAGCGGTTTCAAAATTGACTTGATGTTGCTCGCTTTGGCGTCCTCAAAGCCCTTCTTTTCCTTCGCATTCTCCCATAAAACATCATCGCGCCGCTGACGCTAAATAGCGCCATAGCAAGAGATGAGAGGCACATCGCCGCCTTGCCAAACTCGCCAAAAAACTGCCCGCTGTGCAGGGTGTACATATTTTGTATCAGCTTCTGTCCCGTAGTTTTCTCTGCGTATGGCTCTTGAGAAACTATTACGCCCTCTTGAACGTCGATCTTTAAGAGATTGTAAGCGCCGTATCTGTCATTTGAGTACGATAACTCATAAGGATCGTCCTTAAAAGGAACGCGAATATAGTACATTTTAACGCCATCGATAGCCTCTGAAGCTGTGTCCACCACCCTTTGCAACTCTTTCGGGCTTGCTATTTGCATCTCCCGCCGTTCGCCTCTTGGAAAACCCATATTTTCAACCCCCGCTAGGGAGCTTAGCAGACCTCTATACCACCCGTAAGACCACCACAACCCCGTAAAACACATTATCAAAACAAAGATCAGCGTAAAAACTCCCAAAACGCAGTGAAGCTGATACAAAAACTTATATCCCTTGGATTTGAAATCGATCGTGAGATTTCTCAAGAAGTTACGCCTCAACAGCGGCAGATACAAGAGAATTCCCGCAATCGATATAACGATAATAGCGATCGTCGTCGCGGCGACTATTTGTTTACCGACAACGCTCATTCCGTCAAAGTTCAAAAACCTGTGAAATATCATTGCTCCGGCGAAAAACTTGTCGCTTTTTAAGCCGTCCGTTATGATTTCGCCCGAGTACGGGTTTAGCTCATAATAACCGAACGCGCCATTTTGCGCCGCCGACACGCCTATACTCTTCAGATCGTCTTTCAGTCTCCTTACGCTGAAAAAGCGTATCGACGCGTCTGGCTTCTGCTCTAAAAACCGCGCGCTTATCTCCTCTACGCTTAGCGGCTTAGCCGTTTTGCGGGAGCTTATATACGCGGCTCTTTCGTAATCCCTTATGTCATCGGCGTAGGAGTATAAAGCTCCCGTAACGCCGACGATCGCTATGGTTACGCAAAACGCAAGTCCCAATATCAGATGAACGTTGCGCAAAATCTTTTTAAGACGCAGGCTTTTCAAACGCCCGCGCCTTTAATACTCATACCTAAGGCTGGCATAAAACTGCCTGCCCATCGAATACTCTTCGGTAAGCGGCGTACCAAACGATCCCGAGTTGCCCGTCATACTTGCGTCGTTTTTACGATTTAATAGGTTCAATATCTCCACGCCTAATGTCATCGTATTTTCGCCGAATTTAAGATCGTAATGCATCGACAGATCGACGTTAAATACGTCTCTGTAGTTTTTGACTTCAAAGATTCGCGTCGGTAAACCGGCAGGATCGAGATCGCCTCCTGTGCCGCTAAACAGCCGCAGTCCTTTCCCGCCCTTTTGATACCACGCAACGCCGCTTACGCGCAAGGCGTTGGCTATACGCGCCATATGCGTATATGTTACGACCCATGGGGAGTTAAACTGCGCGGCGGGGAGATCGTCAAGCAGCGTCAGTTTGCCGTTATATGTTACGTGGGTGGGGGATACGGGAGTGCCATGCTCACGGACGTGTGAGTCGAATCCTCTAAATCCTATAATGTTGCTCTTTGTATCCGATCGCGTCGCGGATAGTTCTGATATATGTTTCGATCCGGCTATATCGTAACTTTTCGACGCGCTGAACGTAACGCCCCAGTAATCCGTTTTGCCGTCGTTCGTATTATAGTAATTAAACGTATTCGCCGGCGTACCAAAGGTATATCTTGACTTGATCTGATCCCTATATTGTCTTTTCGCGTACTCTATCTTTAGGAGCGTATCGGCGAAATTTACGGAAGTTCCGGCGGCAAACTCGTCCGAATAGGGCGTTTTTAGATGCTCGTACTCGTAGAGTGAAGGATAGCCGGTTCCAAGAACCCACGGTTGATCCCAATTGGTGCGGCTATAACTATCCGCCTGATATGCATAAACCGCGTAGGCTAGTATTTGCGTTCCGTAGTATCTGTTGTATCCGCCGTATAGATTCAAAAACCCGTCATTAAAAATATCGGCGTTGGCAAACAGCCTAGGGGCGGTATCTACATTGTCGGTCAAGCTGTCGGTGGAAACTCTTACCCCCGGACGCAGAGTAAAACGATCGATCTCTATCTCGTCTTCGACAAATAGCGCCGCCGTATAGTAATCTTTCGATCGGCTGACAGCGCCGTATTCGTACTTGCTTTTTGCGTATTGTTCGCCTGCGATTATGCCGTCCTCTTTAGAGCCGACCGCGCTGGCGTTTAATTCGGGACTGCTAAAGGTGATACCGCCGTCAAAGTCGAGTTTTGCTTTGGTATATTCGGCTTCTGCGCCTACTTTGATCGCGTGCGTCGCTATGCCCGCTGTTATATCGTCGAGGTGCAACGCGCTTTTTAATCCAATATCTGACTTTGTAATATCGGAGTTGCCTCTGGATCCCTCTTGGGCGTCAGCTCCGCTGCTGTTCCAGTTTATAGCGCCGGTTGGAGTCGTGCGCCATGTATATGCGTAGTACTCGGCGTTGTCTATGCCCGTATGCGTCTCCTTGTAGCTTAGCGTGTTTTTAAGCGTTCCAAAGCTAAGCAAGTTTTGTATATTGCCGATAACGCTCAAACCGCCGTTTTCTACGTCATAATCCGAGTTTTTGACGTTCGGCCTGAAGAGCTTCTGCGTATAGGGCGCGTAGATCGCCGTTAGATCGGCTTCAAAACCGTCTGAGGGGAGCGCGTTTAGCTTGATCAGATAGTTCTCGTTTTCGCGGTACTGGGTGCGCCTTTCTTTGTACGTACTAGTGTCGGGATTGACCAGATTGTATCCCGAATAGAGCGGGATTTTTGAGTACTGCCGCCCGTAGCTGACCATAAGACCCAGATATTCGTTTATAGGTCCGTCCAAAGAGAGCGCGCCGTCGTATTTGCTAAACTCCGGCTGATAGCTCTCGCTCGTGGGATAATCCATATCTTTCTGCGCGTCTGTCAGGTGAAACTTCGCCCAGCCCTCATCCGTATATCTAAAGTTCGCCATAACGTGCCATCGATCCATTCGGGCGTCTTTAAGTTTGGCGTCTATCACGCCTCCGGTAAAGCCGCCGTATTCGGCGGAGATGTTTTCGGTGTAGGCCTTGACACTCTCAACAAGGCTGGTATCGACAAAGATCGACTGCGCCTCGCCGGAGGCAAAACCCGTAGGATCGTTGCTTTCCATGCCGCCCGGCGCGATGTTGTTGTTGTTGCCCACGCCGTTGATCATAAAGTTGTTCTCGTAGTGCTGAGAGCCGCGAATGGAGATTTTTGGTGGCGCAATCTCGCCGCCTCGCGCCGCGCTTCTGGCGTTCTGTGTGAATTGGATTTTGGAGTCAGACCGAAGCGCATCGGTTATAGAGCGTGTTGAGGCGGCAAAGCCCCCCCCCCCCCCGTCTGGTCGGTTACCACGATCTCGTTAAGTACCTCCGCTTCGCCATAGGTTTGCGTTCTATTTGCGTCGCTTGCTTTCGCTTGATCCGCAGTAGCTTCGCTTGCGCCGTTTGCCACCGGTATGTCGGATCGATCGCTAGGAGCGAGTACCGCGGATTCGCTTTGCGCCATTATAGGCGGGACTAAAGCCATAGAAAGAGCTAAGGCTTTGAACGTGAATGAAACTGCCATTGAATACTCCTTTTGCGCATTAGTTTATGATAACTATTATCATAACAACTACTATATAGTTTCTTGCCTTAATGATGTCGCTGAGCCTACCTTAGACATAATCTTTTGATAGATTTGGCTGTTTCGACTTGACAAAAAAGAGGAGATCGTATGAGGTTAGAAGGCGCGCGGGCGGCGATCAAAGGTATGCGAGCGTCTGCCGCGGCGAATCGATCTATTGACCTCTCGATGATCGCCGACCTTGCGTGTGCAGTCGCTTGCAGCCATCGGCTTTGATCGCCTTAACCCACGAGTAGTTTGCGAACCACTTTAGTCCGCGCCAAGCGCCACGGAAGGGTTTAAGCCCGCGGCGTTACGCGCCGGAATATACCCAAACAATACGCCGATCAGCGACGAGAAGGCAAACGCCGCGACGATCGCGCCCGCTGTCAGCGTCATCTTAAAATCCTCGACGATGCTGTTGAAAACAAACGCCAGCGCCAGAGTGAGAAGGACGCCTATCGCGCCTCCGACTAGCGAGAGCATAACCGACTCGGTCAAAAATTGCGAGAGGATATTGCCGCGCTTGGCGCCGATAGCCATTCTGATGCCGATCTCCTTCGTCCTTTGTGTTACGGAAACCAGCATTATATTCATCACGCCCACGCCGCCCACGACAAGAGCTATAAACGATATAGACGATATAAGAAGCGTGAAGATGTCCATCATATCCTCCACTAACTTCCTAACGCTGTCGCTGTTGAGGGTCAAAAAATCCTTTCTGCCATGCAGCGCGGTTACAACTTTTATCAGATGATCTTCAGCTAAATGCGAGTCGATCTCATCGGAAATTTTTATCGTTATGGCTGATATCTCCTGATTCCCCGTTATCTTGTACATCGCGGTGGAATACGGAACCAACACCTCCAAAGCGGAAGTGGGCGGACCAAAAACGTCCTCTTGAGCCGCAACGCCTATGATTTTCAACGCCCGTTTGTTGAAGATGATGATCTCGCCGATCGGATCGCGCCCATCAAACAGCGCCTTTTTCGTGTTGGCGTCTATGATCACGACGCTTGCCGCGTTTTTAACCTCCAAAGCGTCAAAGCGCCTGCCCGATTGCAGCTTTTTCCCGCTAAGCTCCAGATACTCGGCGCTGACGCCTTGTAGCGAAGAACGGAGCGAAACGCCCTTGTAGGTTATCAATCCGTCAGCCGAGACGATGGGGCTTGCGCTCTCGACATAGCCTAATTTCGCCAGCACATCCGCGTCGCTGGGTTTAAGCGTCTTGATCTTGTCCGCGTCTTTATCGCCAATGCTCTTGCCCGGAAATATCGTAACGGTATTCGTTCCTACCGCCTTTACCCTCTCCATAATCTTCTCTTTCGATCCGCTGCCGACAGCCATGACGGAAACGATGGAAACGATGCCGATAATGATGCTCAAAATTGTTAGAAGGGATCGTATTTTACTGCCCATTACGGCTTTGACGGACGATCTGAAACACTCTGACAGCCCGCGGGTAAAATAACCCGTATTGTTCTTAGCGCATGAAGCGGCGTTTGTGTTTTGATCGTATATATTCGGCTCTCGCCTTACGTCCGACACGACGCAGCCGTCTTTAATCTCTATGATTCTATTGGCGCAGGAAGCTATTTTCTGATCGTGCGTTACTAAAATGATCGTACGTCCGCTTTTGTGCAGGTCTTTAATAATATCCATAACGCTTTCGCCGCTTTTGCTATCCAGCGCTCCCGTCGGCTCGTCCGCTAGTACCACATCTGCGCCGTTCATAAGGGCGCGGGCAATGCTAACTCTCTGCTGCTGTCCGCCTGAAAGCTGGCTTGGCTTGTTGTCGGCGCGATCGATAAGCCCCAGATCGCCTAAGAGCTTTGTGGATTTTTTTTCTCTTGTTTTTCTATCCAGTCCATAATAGATCGACGGCAGGGCTATATTTTCCTTTGCGCTCAAATCCGGCAAAAGGTTATATCGCTGAAAAACAAATCCAAACGTCCTGCACCTAAGCTCCGCAAGCCTGTCCCCGCTCATATTGGCAGTCTCCTCGCCGCTTATCTTATACGAGCCTTGGGACGGAACGTCTAAACAGCCTATAATGTTCATCAGCGTCGATTTTCCCGATCCTGACTGCCCTACAATCGCCACAAAATCGCCTCTGTCGATCGTTAGGCTTATATCTTTCAATACGCAGATGCTATTCTCTTTGTTTCCGTAAAGTTTTTTTACGCCGTTTAGCTCCAACATTTTCATAATTCTTACAGCGCGTCCACGCCTTCGGGAACTTCGTCGGCTTTTGCCTCAATCTCTTTAACTGTCATCTGGCTTATAATTACCTCATCGCCCTCGCTAAGTCCGCTTTTTACCTCTATATACGCGCCGTCTGATAAACCTGTTGTTATTTCTTTTTCAACGCTATTTTTACCGTCGATTATTTTTACGAGTTTTCGCCCTCCTCTTTCGCTGATCGCGCTTGCGGGAATCATCAAAACGTTTTGTGCGCTCTCTATCTCTATCGTATTTTGCGTCGTCATACCTATGCGAAACTTTCCACCCTCATTGGGATGCTCGATCCTCGCGTAATAATAGATCGCCTGATTGGAATCGGCGGCTGCGTTATATTGATTGTTTGTCAGCGAAGTCAGCGCGGGATCGACCGATTTGATCGTCGCCTCGTACACGCGCTCTTCCGAAAGAATGGAAAACGCCGCCTTCTGTCCCTCTTTGATATGCAGTATGTCGCCTTCAGATACCTCTATAAGTATCTCCACCGCGCTCAGATCGGCAATCTGCGCGATCACGGGGGTGTCCAGCGACGCGTTGAGCGTCTGTCCGATCTTTACGGGCAGAGATACGATCGTCCCGTCAAGCGGCGCGGTAATCGTCGCGTAGGCTAGATTTTTTTTCGCGCTTTCCAGCGATATTTCTGTCTGCTTCACCAGCGAGGCATTTTCGGCAGCCTTGCTTTTGGCGGTTTCATACTCGTTTTGCGCCTCCTCGGCTTCCTGTCTGGATACGGCGTTCTTGCCAAAAAGCGCTTTCGTTCGCTCGTGTTTGCGCTCGGCGATCGTGAGGGCGATCTGTGAAGATTGCATCTGCGCCTTGCAGCTATCGAGCTTAGCCGCGATCACCGCGACCTCGTTTCGCTGCGCTGTCGAATCGATCGTGGCGATCACATCTCCCTTTTTTACCGCGTCTCCTATCTTTACCTCTATCGTCTCGATCTGCCCCGAAACCTGCGCCCCCACGCTGACTAGCTTTACCGCGCCGATCTCGCCGATAGCGTTGATCGTCTTTTTGACATCGCCTATGCGCGCCCTTTCGGTTACATAGCGCATGCCGCCGCGGCTGTCGGCAAGCGCGAAATAGGCGATCGGTACAGCGGCAAGGAGCGCGGCGAACAAGATTTTTTTCTTCATTGCCCCTTTTCCTCCCGCCTTCTTTGCAGATGGAGTTCAAGAATCTTATTGACGGCGATAAACGCTTTGCCGATACCTTTAATCTCCTTCTCGCTGAACGGCTCGAAGAGTTTGAGCGTGTACCGCCGCACGTTTTCGTGGATTGCATCCTTGACCGCGCGTCCGCTTGGGCTCAAGGAGTAGTAGGTGTTGCGCCTGTCTTTTTCGTCGATCTCCCTGATCACCAGCCCCTCTTTTTCCATTCTAGCGAGCGCGACACACATGGAGGACGACGACGCCCCAAACCGCTTCGCAATGTCTTTGAGCCTCGCCCTGCCGCTTCTCTCAAGCGCTTCCAACAGCGGATAGCGCTTGATCTCCTTCTCGTTGAAGAACAGCTCCATGTCTTCCACAAGCTCGTGCATAAGCTCGTGATTCGCGCCGAAAAGATCGACGACTTTTTCCGCGTAATTCACACTCTCCTCCTCTCTCCCAATCATTTTTGAAAAAAATAGTTTAGCACAAAAATTATTTTTGTAAATAATTATTTTTTAGAAAAATGAATATCGGCGCTAAGGCGGGGCGTTTTTGCGGACAGGGACTAGTTGACGCTATCGGCGAAGAGTTGCCGGAGGAAAGAGAAGCGCGTCTTTAAGAAGCAGCAAATACGAAGCGGCAAGCAGAGCGCCGCCTAGTCTGGCAGTCTGAGGGCATATAGGAGCGATGGCGATAAGAAGCGCGCCCAGCGCGAAGCCGATCGCCCTAATCCGTACCGCGCCGCTTGATAAAGGATATACCTTTTGAAGCGAGCCGTAAAAAAATACGTTTATAAATGAGAGCGCAAAAGCCCCAAAAAGAACGATAAAAATCTTCGGAGAAACTTCCGATTCAATAAATGCGAATGGAAGAGAAGTGAGTAAAAATAGAACGGATATAGTCGGATACCATATCGGTGGAGAATCCGATGTTTTTTCGCGAGAGAGCATTAAGAAGATCGTAAGAAGCGAAAAAGTAAAAGCGCCCAATGCAACGCATATCTTAGTCGGTAAAAAAATCTCATAGGCGGCGAGAGGAAAGGCGGCGAGCAGCGCGAAATAGATCGTGGGAAGCGCGATTTTACAGCAGATGTGAGGGTAGGGTTTTGCGCCGTACAAAGAGGGCAGAAATTCCCGCGCTCCGCCGATGATCGCAAGTAGCGTCCAACCCGCAATCCCCCACAAGGCGTGAAGGTAGGCAAAAACGCCGCCATCTTCTCCCCGGTTTATCCCAAGCAGGGCGGCGATCAAGAGTCCAAAGAGCGAAAACCGCGCAAACAACGCATGCGTCCTTGCCTCCCTTATATAAAAAAGCCTGCATATCATCACGACGGCAAACCCCGAGAGAGACAAAAACAGAACTATCCGAGAGCTTGCGAAAAAACCGCCTATCATCAGCAGCGATCCGATCGTGAGAGAAAGATATACGATCGCGTAAAAAAAAGTCTCCCGCGTAGCATTTATGAATGGAGGTAAAACGATATAAAAAAAGCCGATCAGCGCCATTGCGGCGACAGCGATAAATATAGTATAAGAGAGCGCAAAAAATCTGCCCTCAAGAAAAACGTCAGAGCCAAACCACACAGCCATCAAGGAGGCGGCGGCGCCAAACGCGGCTGAGCTGAGGATAAAGGGCGCGGCGGCTATGCCGCGCCGCAAAAACAGATCGCCTTCAGACAAGCCTATAATCCGATCTGCTTAAAGTGCGCCTGCGGAGCCTTGCAGACAGGACAGGCGCCCGGAGCCCTGCTACCGCGATGGACATGCCCGCACACATCGCACACCCACACCTCCTCTTTGTCGCTGGCAAAAAAACCTTGCTCTCTTAACTTTTGTTCCAGTTCAAGGTACTTTCTTTCGTGTTCCGCCTCGACCTTTCCAATCGCGCTAAAGAGCCTGCTAATCTCGCCATAGCCTTCATCTCTGGCGATCTGCGCAAACTCCGGATACATCGTCGCGTGTTCGTATCTCTCGCCGCTGGCGGCTTTGAAGAGATTTGCCGCCGTATTCTCCCACTCGTTTCCGCTCGCTATTTTGTTGTACGCCGCAAACTCCATTCTCGCATGGCTATGTTCGTTCATGGCGAATTCGTTGAAAAACTCGGCGATCTGGTTGTAGCCCTCCCTGCGGGCGATATCCGCGAAGAAGTTGTACTTATTTCGCGCCTGCGATTCGCCCGCGAACGCCTTGAGCAGATTTACGGGCGTTACATTTTCGTTCACTACCTCCATCTCCTTGCCACAGCAGACGAGCGTTCCGCCGCCTACGACCTGCACCTCAACCTCGTTGCCGCACTCCAAGCATCGATATAGCTGATATTGCTTCATAAAGCTCCTTTTCTGTGTTAATGCCACAATGTAGCTTGCCCAAAAAATATGGAAAAAGCAACATCCTTTCAGCAACGATATGCACAATTGCGGTAGAGAGTTGACAAAGGATAAAACGATGAAAGTTCTGGTAACAGGCGCGGCGGGCTTTATAGGCTACCATACCGCCAAGGCGCTGGCGCAAAGCGGCGCGGACGATGTAGTTGGGCTTGATAGTATCAACGACTACTATGATGTCGCCCTCAAATATGCCCGATTAGGAGACCTTGGCATAAAGGAGGGGGCGCTGATAAGCGCGAAATACCCCAACCTCAGCTTTATCAAGGCCGATCTGGCGGATTTTGAGACGCTCAATCATCTGTTTGAGCGGCACCATTTTGAGTGTGTGATCAATCTGGCGGCGCAGGCGGGTGTGCGCTACTCGCTCAAAAGCCCGCAGACCTACATAGACAGCAATATCACCGGTTTTTTGAACATTCTGGAGTGTTGCAGGCGACACACGGTCGATCATCTGATCTACGCCTCTTCCAGCTCCGTCTATGGGCTTAACAGCGAAATGCCGTTCAGCGAAGAGCAGCGGCTGGACTTCCCCGCGTCGCTGTACGCCTGCACCAAAAAATCCAACGAGCTGATGGCGCACGCCTACAGCCATCTGTTCGGCATTCCAGCCACCGGCGTCAGGTTTTTTACGGTGTACGGTCCGTGGGGCAGACCCGATATGGCGTGCTTTAAGTTCGCGGAGCAAATCTGCGCTGGAGAGCCGATCGAAATATACAATTTCGGCAAAATGAGGCGGGATTTTACATACATTGACGACGTGGTAAAGGCGATCACCGCGCTCATCGCCGTGCCGCCCGATCCGATAGACGAAAAGATAACGACATCAACGGCAAGAAGCCGCGTGTTCAACATAGGCAACAACGCCCCCGTCGATCTGCTGGAGTTCGTGCGGATACTAGAGGAGCTTTTGGGCAAAAGCGCTCAAAAAATCCTGCTGCCGATGCAGCCCGGAGACGTGCCGGAGACCTACGCGTCGATCGATAAACTTAAAGCCAAGGGGATATTCGCGCCCGACACCCCGCTGAAAGAGGGGCTGAAACGATTCGTGGAGTGGTATAAAACCGTCTATCAGGAGATTAAGCTGTCGAGATGATAAGCGTTATGCATATCATCACCGGACTAAACGTGGGCGGCGCCGAAACCGCGCTCTGCAATCTTCTGGAAAATACGGATCGCGGCCGGTTTAAGAGCGCTGTGATCTCTTTATTGCCGGAAGGGGCGCTTGGGCAAAGGGCGCGGGAGGCTGGCGCGGCGCTCTATTCGCTGAATATGAAAAGGGGGCTACCCGATCCTTTTGCCCTTTTGCGGCTGCGCGGGTTGATCAAAGAGCTGCGCCCCGATCTGATCCAGACGTGGATGTACCATGCCAACTTTATGGGCGCGATCGCGGCGCGAGGGCTGAACATACCGCTGTTGTGGAATATACGTCATTCCAATCTGGACAAAAAGGTGAACAAGCTGACGACGAGGATCGTTGTCAAGCTGTGCGCCCTGCTTCTGATGTCCGCTCCGCAAAAGATCATCTATTGCGCCCACAGATCGGCGGAGGCTCACGCAAAGATCGGCTACGACAGCGCCCGCGCGGTGGTGATCCCAAACGGCTTTAACACCGATCTCTTCAAACCCGATCAGAAGGCGGGCAGAGAGTTTAGGGAGGAGCTAGGCGTTACGGAAGAGTGTCTGCTTATAGGCGTGATCGGCAGATTTGATCCGCTCAAGGATCACAACAACTTTTTCCGCGCTGTTGATCTGATCGCAAAAGAGCTGCCAAAAACGCGCTTTGTCCTCTGCGGCGATGGGATAACTCCGCAGAACGCCGCCCTAAGCGCGATGATAGGCGGCGAAGTAAAGCCGCTGGTCTATCTGCTGGGGCGAAGAATGGACATGCCCAAAATATACGCCGCGCTCGATCTGCTGGTTCTGCCCTCTTCCGGCGAAGCGTTTCCCAATGTGATCGGCGAGGCGATGTCCTGCGGCGTTCCCTGCGTGGCGACCGATGTGGGCGACTGCGCCCGAATCGTAGGTTCCGCCGGAGTAGTGGTAAAACCGGTCGACTGCGCCCTGCTTGCCCAAGCGATCGGCGCAATGGCGCTGCTTCCTAGAGAGAAGAGAGAAGAGCTTGGGAAAAAGGCGCGGGAGCGGATTGTGAAGCGCTACGACATACGCCTGATAGCAAACATGTACGAAGAACTATACCGATCGGCGGTGTAGCCGCGGCAAAACGCGGCGCTCCAAAAGGGCGCGGTTGAGATATGTGAGAAAAAAGCGTTTTGCTAATCCTCCGCCACCCTGTACGCCAGAAGCTCTCCGGCAAGCATCGGCACTATGCCGCCGCATTCAATTTCTACCGTCTGCGGCACATCCTCGATCGTTACCTTTTTTTGAGGCAGGCTGAGGTTATAGACGCGCTGCGCATTTTGGCTGACAAAGCACTGTAGGCGCTCGACGCTTGAATGCTCCACAAACAGCCTTGTGAGTTCCGGCAGCAGCACCGGTGCGGAGAAGATGCCCGCCGCCGCGCTTGCGCACTCTTTGTCGCCTCTGTAATGCGGAGCGCTGTCGCTGCCGAACATCACCTTTTCGTGCGCCGAAAACGCCAGCCTGCGCAGCGCCGCGCGATCGGCGGCGGTTTTCACGATAGGCTTGCAAAAAAGGTGCGGATTAAGCCTGCCGCCTAGCAGATCGTCTAGCGTAAAGAGCAGGTGATGAAGCGTGATCGTGGCGTAGAGGTTTTTGCGCTTATCCAATAGATTCGCCAAAACCTCCGTGCTGATATGCTCCATTACGATCTTCAGCTTGGGGTATGTTTTTGCCAGCCGTTCGTAGATTGGGGCAAACTCTTCCTCACGCACCAGCGCTTCGCCGTTCGTTTCGCCATGCACTAGCAGCATGTCGCCTCTCTCCTCCATCAAGCCAAAGAGCGCGCCATATTCATCAAGCGAAACAACGCCGCCGAATGCGTTGGTCGTAACTCCACTGGGATAGAGCTTCACGACAAAGGCGCGATCGGCGTGTTTTTTGATCTCGCCCTCGGTCTTTTCGTTGAGAAACAGCGCGACGATCGGCTCAAAGTCGCGGCTTAACGCCTGTATCTGCGTGCGGTAGCGCTCCATCGCCTCAAAGGTGTCGATCGGCGCGGAGAGGTTGGGCATTACCACCGCCCCCGCAAACATCTGCGCGGCAAGCCGCGTCGTCGTTTTAAGCATATCGCCCTCTCTAAGGTGGAGATGGGCGTCAAACGGAGAGACGATCGTCAGACGCATGTGAGAGCATTTTGTAAACGGCGTTTGTCGCCTCAACAAAGCCGCGCAACGAACCGCAGTCGTAGCGCGTGCCTTTGAAACGATAGGCAAGTACGCCGCCGCCTTCTGCCTGAGCGTTCAACGCGTCGGTAAGCTGTATCTCGCCGCCTTTGCCGGGCTTTACGCGCTTTAAGATGGCAAAAATATCCTCCGTTAGAATGTAGCGCCCAATCACGGCTAAGGTTGAATCCGTGCTTCCGGCGACGGGTTTTTCTATCATCTTGTTTACGCGCACCAGATTGTCGCCGATCTCCTCTCCCAGCACGATCCCGTAAGAGGAAATTTCGCTTGGCGGCACGTCCATAACCGCCACGATCGATTGGCGTCTTCTGTTGAAAATAGCCTTCATCTGCGATAAAACGCCGCTCCCGTCGCCAAAGCAGAGATCGTCCGCGAGTACAACGGCGAAAGGCTCGGCTCCAATAAGGCTTTCGCCCGTCAGCACCGCATGCCCTAGACCTTTCATCTCACGCTGGCGGACATAGGTAAACTCACAGCGATCGATGATTCGCCGTATGTCCGCAAGCCGCTTCTCCTTGATCGTGCCTTTGATTTGATGCTCCAATTCGTAGCTGATGTCAAAGTGGTTCTCAAGCGTGTATTTTCCGCGCCCCGTTACAATGGCGATCGCATAGATCGACGCGTCCATAGCCTCCTCCACGCCGTATTGAATGAGAGGCTTCGTGCATATAGGCAGCATCTCCTTGGGTAGCACTTTCGTCGCCGGCAAAAAGCGCGTCCCGTAGCCGGCGGCAGGAAATAGGCATTTTCTGATCACGAGGCGCGCTCCGCCGCGTGGCGATCGAGCCACGCCATAATGCCTTTTTGCGCGTGAAGGCGATTTTCCGCCTCCAGAAAAATCGTACCGCTGTGCGCCTCAAAGAGCCTTTCGCTCACCTCTTCGCCTCTGTGCGCCGGCAAGCAGTGCAGCAGCGCGGCGTTCTTGTCGGCGAGGGAAAACAGCTCGTCGTCAAGCCCAAATCCTTTGAAATCCCTGATCCTTTTCTCGTTCTGCGCTTCCTGTCCCATGCTCGTCCAAACGTCGGTAAAAACGGCGTTCGCGCCCTTTATCATCTCTTTTGGATCGTTGCTAAAGCGCAGTTTCGCGCCGCTTTCCTTCGCAAACCCCCATGCGGTTTCGATCCATCGGGAGGCGATCTCATACCCCTTTGGAGTGGCGATCCTAAGCTCAAAACCCAGCTTGGAGGCAAGTATCAACAGGCTGTTTGCCATGTTGTTTCCATCGCCGATCCACGTAACGATCGGGTTTTTATCCAGCCCCAGCTCCTGAAGCGTCATAAAGTCCGCCATCAACTGCACGGGGTGAAAGTCGTCGCTAAGCCCGTTGATCACCGGAACTTGGCTGTATGCGGCAAACTCCTCCAGACGCGAATGGGCAAATGTGCGGATCATAACCATATCGACCATTCTGCTGATCACCCGCGCCGTGTCTTTCATAGGCTCGCCGCGCCCAAGCTGAATATCCCTTGAGGAGAGAAAGAGCGGGTGCATTCCAAGCTGCACCGCGCCCATTTCAAAGCTCACTCTGGTACGGGTGGAGCTTTTTTCAAAGATCATCGCTAGACTTTTCGCGCGCATTTTTGGGCGCAGAGTGCCGTTTTTTATCCCGCGGGCAACGGCTAAAATCTCCAGTATCTCATCTTTTGTTATATCTTTGAGACTTAAAAAATGGCGCACGCATACCCCTCGTCGATCAGCCTGCACACCTCTCGCGCATGATAGGTGATAATTATGTCCGCTCCTGCGCGCTTAAAGCCAACCATGACCTCCGCCAACACGCGCTTGTAATCCATAAACGCCGCCGCATTTTTTAGCATAGAGTACTCTCCGCTGACATTATATACCGCGATCGGCGACGACGCGCTCTCGCGCAGCGCGCGCACGACATCAAGGTAGGCAAGCGCCGGCTTGACCATCAGGATATCCGCGCCTTGCGCCTCGTCTTCCAGACTCTCCGCGATCGCCTCCCTCGCGTTTGCGGGACTCATCTGATAGCTCCTCCTATCGCCGAACTCCGGCGCGCTCCCAGCCGCGTCCCTGAACGGGCCGTAAAAGCCGCTGGCAAACTTCGTGGAGTAGCTCATGATCGGCATATTGACAAATCCCGCGCCGTCCAGCGCCGCACGCAGATGAGCGACAACGCCGTCCATCATTCCCGATGGCGCTATGCAGTCGGCGCCGGCTTCGGCGTGAATAAGCGCCTGTCTCGACAGCAGCTCAAGTGTCGCGTCGTTGTCCACACTCCCCGTTTTCGGATCGACGATCCCGCAATGCCCGTGATCGGTGTATTCGCAGAAGCAGAGATCGGTAAAGATCAGCATATCGGACACTTCCGCCTTGAGAGCGCGAACCGCCTCGGCGATGATCCCGTGCGCGCTCAAAGCGTCGCTGCCAACGCTGTCCTTAACCTCCGGAATGCCAAAGAGCAGAACCGCCCGAATGCCCTCGGCGTACGCCGCCCTCGCCTCAAGGATCATCTCGTCGATCGAAAGCTGAAAAACATCCGGCATGGAGGCTATCTCGCGGCGGACGCCGCTGCCATAAGTTACAAACAGCGGATAGATCAGGTCGTCCTTTGAAAACGCGCTCTCCCGTACCAGAGATCGCATATTTCCGTTTAACCGCAACCGCCTAAAACGTCTAAACATCGCTTGTCCTTTGAAAAGAGGTGATTCTACCGCCTCCTGCTAAAATTTCTTTATGAACGTTGAAATTTCCGAGTCGGCTACTCTGCCAACCAAACACGGCATATTCAGCGCGCAGGCGTTTAGAGAGGCGGATAAAGACCATCTGCTTATCAGAACGAAGCGGCTGGACTGCGCCGCGCCGCTTGTGCGCATACACAGCGAATGCCTTACGGGCGACGCGCTTTTCAGCCGTAAGTGCGACTGCGGCGAGCAGCTTCGTATGGCGATGAAGATGATCGCCCAAGAGGGGTGCGGCGCAATCTTATATCTGCGTCAGGAGGGGCGGAGCATTGGGCTGTTCAACAAGATCAACGCCTACGCCCTGCAAGATCGGGGATTCGACACGATCGAGGCGAACCACCAACTTGGCTTCAAGGCGGACGAGCGCACATACGAGATCGCCGAGTATATGCTGGAACATCTGGGGGTTAAAGCGATCAGGCTATTGACCAACAATCCCGCGAAGATCGAGAGCTTCACAAAGGTGGAGATCGTAGAGCGGGTGCCGCTGATCGTCAAGCCGAATAGGTACAACAAGGGTTATCTAAAGGTGAAAAAAGACAAGGGCGGACATCTGCTATGAACCGCCTCAAAGAAAGGGTGCTGGCAAACCGCCTGATTTTGAGCGGGGATTTCTACGATCGAGCGGAGCAGTTTGCCCGCATGCTGCTAGGGTGGGGGCGCATACACAACATCACGGGAGCAAAAAACGACAAAGAGATAGCCTGCCACATCTTCGACTCTCTCTTTCCGCTGACCTTTCTGGAGGACTTTCAAAGCGCTCTGGATATCGGTAGCGGCGCGGGATTTCCCGCGCTGATACTCTCTATGGCAAAGCCGCGCGCTCATTTCACGCTTGTCGAGCCGCTGGCGAAAAGAGCCTCTTTTTTGCAGTTTGCGGCGAATACGCTGCGGTTGGAAAACGTGATCGTGCTGGATCGAAGAGTCGAGCAGACGCCTCCCGCCGCGTACGATCTGATCACCTCCCGCGCCATGGGAAGCGCAAAAGATGTGCGCGATCTGGCAAAACCGTTTATGGGAGAGCATTCAACGCTTTTGCTGTATAAAGGCAAAAAAACCGCACGGGAAGCGCGGGAGATCGGCGCGAAAACCATCACCGCGCCGCACGCGTCATATCTGCTGTATGGAGCGGGTGTAAAGGAGACGTATTGATGGCGAAATTTTTACTGCTGCTCGCCGTGTCTTTCGCGTTTTTTTACTGGTTTTTCAGCAAGATAGGCGTAAAAAAGAGGGGCAACAAAGAGGTGGTTGACACGATCAAATGCGAACGCTGCGGCGTTTACGCGGCGCGAAGCGAGGCGATCGTCAAGGGAGGAAGATACTACTGCTCCAAAGAGTGCGCGGAGATGAAGGGGTGATCTTTATAGGGATAAATCCCGCGATCGACGCGGAGAAGGATGTCGTTTTCTGCAAAAACAAAGAGGACGCGGCAAGCGCGAGGGCTGGATCGCTCGCGGTGCTGAAATTTGACGAAAGCGATCTGGAGTTCTACGTCAAGTCAGGAATTCCCATAGCCGTTGAAGTGGCTTGCGCGCGGGATTTTCTGCTTCTAGCGGCTACTAGCGCAAAATACGCGATAGCGGAATTTGAGCTGGCAAAAGCGCTCCAGCAGATTGCCGATCGCTACGTTATGGACATCAAGGTGCTAGTGGCATCGAACGACATAGCGGCGGCGGCGCAGGCGGGTATCGACGGGATTTTCGGCGCGGCGCGGCGATGGTAAAACGCGGTAGCCAAACGGATCGGGGCGTCGGCGACATTTATGAAGAGGATCGCGGCGCTAGACAAAACTGCCGTTGCCACCACCAGTTAAAACGCGACAAGAAGGCAAATCGTCCTTGTCTGTAGTAGCGCCGTTGAAGATCGCGGCGTACCGTCTGCCAGCGGCGTATCTGAACCTCCCACGCCAGAATCACAAAACGTAGGCGCAGATAGAACTTCCAACTGCTGCGTATTGTGCCAAGCCCGTCGATAATTAAGAGACGGTACGCGCCGTCTGAATCGCGCTTTATAAAGAGATTTTCGTAAATATAGTCGCTGAGAATAATCCCATATTTGAGCAGATATTTCCTGTGGAGGTCTTCTAGCATCCGATATATGGTTTCAAACGGCAGGAGATTTTCCTCAATTGCCTTGCCGAGCATGATCGCGGGCGTGCCATCGCTGTTGAGCGCCCTTTCAAACACAAAGCCGCGGCGCTCTTTTCCATCGCTGTCGAGCACCGTCTCTTCGCCGTAAAAGCGCACGACATGATCAAACGGCACGCGGCGTTTTTCCAGAAGTTTGTAATACGCCGACTCAACCGCGTCCTGCTCAATGACGCTTGTCGATTTTGTTATTTTGATAACCTTCGCTGGGTCGTTCGGATGAACGAAACATTCGCGGTTCGCGCCTGCGCCTATAAATTCCATATTATATGCCCTGTGCGTAAAGTAACTGCGGGGTTTTTATCATAGCCGTACTTAAAACGCGCTCAATTAGGCGCGGTTCCGCTTAGAAGCGGCACAAACGCACGCTCTTCGATATCTTCTTCCCTAAAACCCAGCGAGCGCTTTGTGAAACGCCTGATAACGCCGCCGACCGGAGCCACGAGAATGCCGCCGATCGCAAGCTGATCGAGCAGTCCTTTTGGCACTTCGCCGCCAATGGAGCAACTGATCAGCACCCGATCAAACGGCGCGTATTGCGGCCAGCCGTCACTGCCATCGCCAAAGCGCGTGTTGATGTTGTGCAGATCGAGCGCCTTAAACCGAGTCCTCGCCTCTCTCAGCAGCCTCTCTATGCGCTCAACAGTAAAAACCCGCCGCACCAACTTTGAGAGGATCGCCGCCTGATAACCGCTTCCGCAGCCAATCTCAAGAACGCTATCGGCGCTTTCAACCCTCAGCAGCGAGGTCATTTTAGCGACGGTCAGCGGAGAGGAGATCCACTGACCAGCGCCGATGGGCAGAGCGTCGAGCGAGTAGGTCAAGCGCTCCAATCCGGACGGAATAAAAAGAGATCGATCGATTGTCTCAAAGGCGTTTTGCGCCTCCCGCGAAAGCGGCGTTTTTTCGGCGATCTTTTGGGCAAAAGCCGTGAGCGCTTGATTTTGCGCCATATTAAAAGTTCCTTAACGTTCGTTTCCGCCGCGTAGTTTATCAGGTGGACGCAAAGCTGTCCTAAGCCGCGCCGCGCTACAATCGCCGCCAAAACGAGGCTTATAGTCTCTGCGGAGCTTATGTAATGATCCCCGCCGGAATGCCCGATCTTTCCGCCATCTCTTTGAGAAAGAGCGCCGCGCTTGCCTTTTTCGCGCTGATCGCCGCGGCGTTTTTAGGTTGCAGCGTCCAGCAAGCCGCCCCTCCCAAAGAGGTCGAAATCGTTTTGATCGCCGCGGGCGACAATCTAATACACTCACGGCTGATAGCGGACGCGAAAAATAAAGACGGCTACGATTTCACGCCTATCTACGAAAAGATAAAACCGCTTGTAAAGAGCGCCGATCTGGCGTTTATCAATCAGGAAACCCCGATCGCGGGCGAAAGTTTCGGATACAGCGGATACCCCGCGTTCAACGCGCCCACGGCGGTTGGCGACGCTATTTACGAAACGGGCTTTAGAGTGATCAACCACGCCTCGAATCACGCTATGGACAAGGGCAAGAGGGCGGTTCTTGCGATGATCAATTTTTGGGAAAAACGTCCCGACGCGATTGTGCTTGGCATTCACGCCTCGAAAGAAGATCGCGCCAAAAAACGTATCGTCTCGATCAAAGGGGTCAAAATTGGGTTTTTGGCCTATACCTACGGATTAAACGGCATAAGGCTGCCAAAGGACTCCCCGTATCTCGTTTCGATGATCGATCTGGGCGTTATGGCGGAAGAAATTGACGCCCTGCGCCCGCTGTGCGACTTTTTGCTCGTCTCTATGCATTGGGGAACGGAGTACGCGCACGTTCCAGACAAACAGCAAGAGAGGCTCGCCGCTTTTCTGGCGGAACACAAGGTCGATCTGATCATAGGACACCACCCGCATGTTCTACAGCCGGTCAGATGGGTGCAGAGGCAAGACGGCGCAAAGACGCTGGTCTATTTTTCGCTTGGCAACTTTGTGTCGGCGCAGAGTAAAAAGCCGCGTATGCTAGGAGGAATAGCCCGCGTCGTTCTTGGCGCAAAAGGCGGAAGCGTCGGCATAAAAAGCGCCGCGCTTTTGGGATCGGTTACCCACTTTGAAAGGGGATTTCGCGGCTTTAAGGTATATGCGCTGGAGAGCTATACGGAAGAGATCGCGCGCCTCCACGCTCTTGCCGCCGCGCCCGAAAGAATGGATTTAAGCTATCTGCGAAAACTCTACCTGTCGATCGTAGCGGAGGAGTTCAGAGCGCCTTTAGACAAATAAAACCGGCGGGAAACAAAAAACGCGGCACTTTTATATCAACTGGCATTCTTTTCGCGTCCACTTTGGCATTTCAAAATCTGCCTTGCGTACATTTAATTTGGCGGCTTTGCCGCGCCTCTAGCGAATACGCCAAAGGGGTGATTTTCTAAACCACCACCCTTGGAATGCTGCCGCTAAGGCGTACCAACGCCTCGTAGCTGATCGTCCCTCGCAGGTCGGCGAGTTTTTTCGCGTCGTCCATAAGGCAGATTTGCTCCCGATCGCTACGTACGATAACGCTGTCCATGCTGACGCGCCCTAGCAGTTTCTCTCCGTCGGGCGTCTCGTAGCCCTCGCCGCCGTTTAGACGCAAAAAACCGTCTCCGTAGCCCACGTCATACGCTCCGGCGTTAAAATCGCCTTCGGCGCGAAACGCTCCGGCGTATCCCGCCCGATCCCCCTTCTCAAAGCGCCGTCTCGAAACGCGATCCGCCCAAAGCGACAAGACGGGCTTCAGTTCCGGCAGCGTAAATGGTGCGTCCAGATCGCAATAGCCGTACGCCGCGATTCCGACACGCACAGAGTCGTACTTCGCGCCGTCTTTCGCCCTAAAAAGCCCCGCGCTGTTGTAGAGGTGAAACTTAAAAGGCTCAAGCCGGAGGCGATCTGCGGCTTTAAGCGCTATATCGCGCGCGCGGCTGAAGTTTTTCTCCTGCCAGAAGAATTCGCTCGACAAAACATCAGCCGATCGCAAATGCGAAAAGATAGCGCGGATGAGGACTCCATTCGCCGACAGGCGCTCGATTGCGCCCTCCAAATCGCGCAGCGCGATACCGTTTCTATGCATTCCGGTGTCTACTTTTATGTGTACTTTTGACCCCTCCGGCGCAAGAGGTTCAATGTCGTTTACGGCAAAGCTGATATGCGGCGGCGCTTTTTGCGCCCGATCGGAAAGCACCAGCACTTCGTCAAAAAGAGGCGCGATCTTTTCGGCTTCCGCAAGATTGCGCACGATGGCAAACCTTACGCCGTAGTCCGCGCACAGCGGAGCTATTTGCGCTAGTCCGTGTCCATACGCGTTATCTTTCAGTACAACGCCGATCTTCTCAATGCCGCAGCGATCTCCTATCTGTGAAAGATTGTGAAAAAGCGCCGATCGGCTCAATTTAATCAACGACATCTTTGTATCCTCAAAAACGCGCATTGTAGTAAAATCGCGCAAAAAAATAATTCATTAAGGATCGCCATGCGTCTTTTCCCCACCCGCCTAAACGATCGTGAAGCCACCTTCTCGCAGGCTGTGCTGGAACCTATGTCTGCTCGCGGAGGACTTTACGCGCCAAAAGAACTGCCCGTCTTTTCAAGGGAGGAGCAGCGGGATATGTCCGCGCTTTCATACGCGCATCTGGCCAAACGGGTGATCAAAAAACTGGAGATCGATATTGACGATGCCGTTATAGAACTAGCGCTTGAAAGCTACGCGCTCTTCGACGATCCAAACGATCCGGCGCCGCTTAAAGAGATTGGAAACGATCTTTTTGTATGCGAGCTGTGGCACGGACCGACGCGATCGTTTAAGGATATGGCGCTCTGCCCATTTGGAAGGCTTCTAGGAGAGATTGCGGCAAAGAGGGACGAAAGGCTGCTGATCTTAACCGCCACCAGCGGCGATACGGGGCCGGCGGCGCTGAAAAGCTTCTCTGGCGCGGACAATATCGATGTCGTATGCCTCTACCCACACGGCAAGACAAGCAGGGTTCAGGAGTTGCAGATGATAAGCCAGAAAGCGCCGAATTTGAAAGTAATCGCGATCGAGGGTGATTTTGACGACGCGCAGAACGCGCTTAAAAAGCTGCTTTCCAGTGAGAGATTCAAGGGTGCGCTCAAGCGGCGGAAGATAAGGGTAAGCGCGGCAAATTCGATAAATTTCGGGCGGATTCTATTTCAGATCATCTACCACGTCAGAAGCGCCCTCGCGCTGGGCGAGCCGATCGACATTATCATTCCCAGCGGAAATTTTGGCAATGCGCTAGGCGCGTTCTATGCCCGCAAGATGGGTTTTCCCATAGGCACGATCGTCGTGTCGAGCAACAGCAACAACGTCTTAACCGATCTCATTATGAGCGGTCGATACGATCTGCGCGAACGGCATTTGGTTAAAACCACCTCTCCCGCGATGGATATTCTCAAATCAAGCAATGTGGAAAGGGTGATCTTTGATCTCTTTGGGTGTGAGCGCGCAAACGAGATATTTACTTCGCTGGAAAACGAGCGGTTTTTTGCTTTAAGCGAGGAGGAGCTTAGCGTTATGCAGGGCATTTTTGAGGCGGCGTGGTCAAGTGAGGAGATGGTAGATAAGGCGCTTTTTGAGAGCGCGAAAAACGGATATATCATCGATCCCCACACCGCTACTTGCATACGTTCCGCGTGGCTTGGAAACTCCAAAAAGAAGGTGATATGCTCCACCGCTGAATGGACAAAGTTCGCTCCGACGCTGCAAAGGGCGCTCAATCTCGGCGCGGGCGGCGACGAAGATGCGCTAAAGAGAATAAGCGCCGAGTTTAACGCTCCCGTCAATGGGTCTATAACGGCGCTGTTTGAAAGAGAGTATGCGAATGTGCCGCCGATTCGCGCAGAGGAGATCGAAGAGAAGATAGTTGATTTTATTGCCTTGCGCGATCGTTAAAGCCGTTTTGCATATAATTGACCGCTTCTTTTCAGACCTGTGCAACGATTTTGCCAGTCACCGGGTCAGGCGGGGAACCGAGCAGCCCAGCTTTCAGTGTTGTGTGCCGCAGCCATCTGGAAAGAAGCCTTTGGCTTGATCTGTATCACCTATATCTGCTGTTCAATCTCTCTCATTAGCTTTCCGAAATCGATGCCGTTTATCGGTTCGGTATAACTGTTTTTGACACGAAGCCCGTTTTCCAACTCTCTGCTTTTAATGCCGTAACTGATGGAGAGGGCGGCTTCGCAGAAAGCCGCTAGATGATCGCACGCCTTGAGCGCCCTGCCGTCGATCGGTTCGTAGCGATCTTCGTTATAAAGATTTATATCTTCCGCAAAGCAGATGAAATGCTCTTTTTTGAACCTATTCATAAATTCGTCTTTTCTGTAGTGGTCGCCTTCATTTATAAGTCCGAGTATATAAGAAAAATGTTCTCTTATGTTAGACGGTACAAGCGGAAGAATCTTTTTTGTTATCAGTTCTATTTCATAGTTGGCGATCAGATGGTTCAAACCATCTACGCTTGATTTTACAGGCGATATAATATCTCGTGTAAGCACCTCGGCTAAATCATGAAAAAGAGCGCAGAAAAAATTATTTTTTAGGCGGCTTTGACAAGCCTTTACCTCAACCGAAAAAAAGTACGAGAAAATCGCGACGATCAGTTGATGACCTAAAACGCTGGTTTTAGGAAGTCTCGGCGTCTGCGACCATCTAATCTGAAAGCGAAGTCTTCCGCATAGATCAATGATTCGCTCAATGTCGGTAGCGAGCGCCGTATAGACGACGCCTTTATACTGGAGAAAGTCCGATATCTCCGAATCAATTGAATCTTTTAAGTTTTCGATATCCGAAAGAAATTTACCGCTTTGATACACAATGTTAAACTCGTAGCGCGTCGCCAAATAGTGCGCGGCGGCAAGGAGTTTTCTTTCATTTTCGTGGATTTTTTCATCCTTAAAAAAAACACTTATCTTTTCAAAAAATTCTTTATTTACCATCGGTTCTATTTTTTGAAGAACCCATTCGTTTATCTCATTTTTCTTTTCCGCGATTACGCGCCTGTAAACATCGGGACGTATATCGGTTACAATCACGCGGCGCAAAAACTCAAATATACCCGCCTCGATCATATTTACAAGAGATATATTATCTTCGTAGGAAGCCAAAAAATAAGCTATGATAAACTTATGCGCCTGCTTGTCAAGTTCCGTTAATTCAACCATTCGCGGATAGTCGTTCCAGCGTTGTATTGACGCCGCGTTATATATGGTTGATATAAGATTAACAGAGATCATACGTCGAGATGTTCAACGTCTTTTGCGTGTTCTTCAATATATATTCTGCGTGGTTCTACTTCATCTCCCATAAATAAACTGAATGAGCGATTTGCCTCCTCAAAATCGGAAATTTTGACCTGCAAAAGACGGCGTTCTTCTTTACTCATTGTCGTTTCCCATAACTGTTCCGGATTCATTTCTCCCAAACCTTTATAGCGCTGAATATATGCCCCTTTTTTCGCATTTTCTTCCACATCGTTCAAGATATCCAATATATCTCTGCCATCAAAGAGTGTTTGCGTTTCTCTTTCGTTTAGGCGCTCAAAAACATACTTCGCTTCGCCGAAAAGCTGGTGGGCAAAAAGATTATCATCAATTAAAAGCTCTTCCAAACCCTTTTGTGTCTGAACAAAAAGGTGAATTGCCCTATCGTTAATGATCGAATTTAATATATTGTATCCGATCGAGTTAAGATATTTTTTTGATTCTTCAAACAGTTCCTGATTGGACAGCGCCAGCAGAGAATCGTTTTCAATAAACAATCTTATCAATTCGATCAGTGAAAACCGCTTTTCAAGTTCATTTAATACCGATCTGTAATGCGCGGCGATTTTTAATAGTTCTTTTAACTCCCGATCCCCAATATTTTTGAATGAAAAAGCGGTAATTCCATTTTCTATTAAAAATTCATCCATCGCCTTCGTATCTTTGAGATATACGTCGATTTTGCCTTTTTTATAACGATATAGCGGCGGTTGTGCAATATAGATATACCCTTCGTCCAATACCGGCTTCAAATAACGAAAGAAAAAAGTAAGAAGAAGAGTTTGAATGTGGCTTCCGTCAACGTCAGCATCCGTCATAATGATAATTTTTTTATACCTAAGTCTATCGATATTTAAATCTTCGCCTATGCCACATCCGAAAGCAGTAATCATATTTTTGATTTCCTCTGTGGAAAGAACCTTTTCTATACGCGCTTTTTCAACGTTTAATATCTTTCCTCTTAAAGGTAAAATCGCTTGATAAACCCGATCTCGTCCCTGTTTTGCCGAGCCTCCGGCGGAGTCTCCTTCCACCAGATAAAGTTCGCATATATCCGGATCTTTGCTTTGACAGTCCGCGAGTTTGCCGGGCAGCGTTCCAGTGGAAATCCCCTCTTTTTTGCGCGTTAGATCGCGAGCGCGCTTAGCCGCCTCTCTTCCTCTTGCCGCGAGTAGAATCTTTTGCATTATCGCACGGGCGTCGGCTGGGTTTTCCTCAAAATATCTTACGATCTTGTCGTAAACAAAACTTTGTATCAGAGGCTTAACATAGCTCGATCCGAGTTTTCCTTTTGTTTGACCTTCAAACTGCGGTTCGGGTATTCGTACGCTTATTACCGCGATCAATCCTTCCTTTGTATCATCTCCGGATATTTTTACCCCTTTTTCTTTTGCTCCGGCGTTTTTTTCGACGTACTGTGTGATTGCTCTGGTTAATCCAGCCCTGAAGCCGGCTTCATGGGTACCGCCTTCTGGAGTTTTTATATTATTTACAAAACTTAAACACTTTTCTGTATATGTATCGTTATACAAGATCGCTACATCTGCCTCTATATCTTCCAGTTTGTCAGAGATAAATATCGCTCTTGTAAGCGCGTTTTTATCATTCAAATCTTCAACAAACTGCGATAAGCCGCCGTCAAAATGATAAGTTTCATGAAAACCGGTTCTTAAATCTGAAAATTTAATTGTTATTCGTGGGTTTAAATAGCAGAGTTCAGAAAATCTTTTTGAAAGCGTCTCTTGATCGAACTTAACTGTTTCAAATATAGAATCATCGGCCGCAAACTCAATTATTGTACCGGTCTTTTTGGTTTTTCCCGTTACCTCAAGAGGAGAGACGGGAATACCTTTTTCAAAGTGTTGCTCGTAGACCTCGCCTTTACGGTGAATTGTCATTTTTAGATGTTTTGAAAGCGCGTTGACTACAGAAACTCCCACTCCGTGTAAGCCGCCGGATACCTTGTAGGTGTCTTTATCAAATTTTCCGCCCGCGTGCAAAATCGTCAAAACCACAGTCGCCGCGCTGATCTTCTCTTCCGGGTGAATATCGGTCGGTATGCCGCGTCCATTATCCGCAACGATCGCCCTGTCGTCTTCCGTAATAGTAACGCTAATCTCATCACAGTAACCGGCCATTGCTTCATCTATGGAGTTATCAACTACTTCATATATGAGATGATGAAGACCTCCTATGGAAGTATCACCTATGTACATTCCCGGTCGTTTTCTGACCGCCTCTAACCCTTTTAATACTTTTATATTGCTCGCGCCGTATTCGTTCATAATATCTCTTTTTACAGTATGATTGGCATTACGATTGTAAGCAGTTGTCCATTTTCAAGCGTAAACGGCAGTGTTGGCTCATTAACGCCAATTAAAAAAGTATCGCTGTTTACCTGCTGTAAAAATTCAATTAAAAATCTGCTGTCAACTGCAATCGAAAACGGCTTTTCAATTTTTATGTCGTTTTCAAAGCTGGTTGTCGCTTCTTCATTGGAATGTTCAAGCGTTTCAAAACTAATTTGATCCTCAGAAAATATGATCTTAACCTCTCTGCTTAAACTGCTTATTTGCAAGAGACATTCGATCATTTTCTTTGTGTTAACTTTGAATTTATGGTTAATTTCGCGCGGAATGATGCGCTCATAATCTGGGAATCGACCGTTAATAACTTTTGTGAAAAAATAATAGTCCTTATTTTGGACGATAAGATTTGTATCGTCAAAAGCTACTGAAAAGTCAGAATTAAATACCTTTTGAATTTCTGAAACTGCTCTTTTAGGTAAGATAAAAGAGAAGTTTTTATCGGAGCCTTGATCGATTTTGAAAATCGCAAGCCGTTTCGTATCGGTCGCCACGATGTTGATAACGGAGTTTTTTATATCAACAAGCGTTCCGGTTAGTTCCGCTTTGTGCGCCGCTCCGGCAATCGCGGGAAAAGTCTGCTTGAATCCCGTAATGAGGCTTTGGCTGTTTATATTGATGCCGCTTAACGACGGATTTTGTTCAAATTCTGGAAATTGGGACGGGTTGAAGCTTTGTAATTTGTATTTTGTGCGTTTTTGCTTGATTATCACATCGTCATTGCTGTTTTCAACGCTTATTTCGTCTGGGTGAAGCGTTCTGACGACATCAAGTATTTTTTGTCCGTTGCAGGTAAAAGAGCCGTTGACTCCGTTTTTAAAGTCGTTTGTGCTGATAAGCAGCCCCATCTCCCGATCGGTCGCTTTAAGCGTGAGTTCTTTGTCGTTCACGGTAAAGAAGATGTGAGCCGTGATTTGAGACGCGTCTTTTTTCTCTAAGAAGGGTTGAAGAGATGACAGCATCGTTTCTAGCGTGCCTTTGGTGATGTCGAATTTCAAGCTTGCTCCTTTAATTCTTTATAGTAACCGTAGTAGACGGCGTGAAAACGTGAAAAAGCCTCTTGCGGCGCGTTCGCTTCGGCGATTTTTGGTTTTTGAGATTTTACAATTATTCACATTATGGATCAGTGCGCGGAGGTGATTTTGCTGGAGAGCTTGTCGATTTGCAGCTTGAAATCGGCGTCGTTGGCGATGATTTGTGAGATTGTCCTTAAAGCGTGGCTTACAGCTGAATGATCCTTCATTTCAAAGTACTCCGCTATGACCCTCATTGAGTTTTGTGTGAGCTTGTGGGCGAGGAAGATCACCATTCTGCGGGCGTTTACGATCTGCTTTGTCCTCACCTTGCTGCGAATTTCGCTTGGTCTGCAGTTGAGCTCTTTTGCGACTGTGGTGATGATCTCCTCCATTGTGATGTTTTCGCGTTTTTCTTTGATGTAGTCTTTGAGGGTATCCTTGACAAAATCGATTGTAACCGCCTGATTGAGCATGTTGGCGTAGGCTCTGATCCTGATCAGCGCTCCTTCGATCTCGCGGACATTCTCCTCGAGAATGGTTGCTATATAGTTGACGATCTCCTCGCCGATCTTGATCTGGTCGATCTCACACTTCTTTTTGATGATTGCGATTTTCGTTTCAAGATCGGGGCGTTGAATGTCCGCTATCATTCCCCACATAAAGCGGCTTTTAAGCCTTTCTTCCAGCCCCGCGATCAGCTTGGGATTTTTGTCAGCGGTTAGCACGATCTGCTTCTTGTCGTTGTGAAGATCGTTGAAAGTGTTGAAAAACTCCTCCTGCGTGGATTCGCGGGTACTTAAAAACTGGACGTCATCGATCAGAAAAAAGTCGCAATAGCGGTACTTTTCCCTAAAACGTTCCATCGAGTGGTTGTTTATGTGAAAGATGAATTCGTTGGTAAATTGATCGCAGGTGCTGTAGATGACATGCTTGTTGTTTTTCACAGCCGCGTTGCCAATAGCCTGTAAAAGGTGTGTTTTTCCCAGCCCGACGCCTCCATAGATGAAAACGGGGTTATAGAGAATGTCGGGATTTTCACACACCGCCTTAGCGACGGAAAAAGCGAGATCGTTGGATCGCCCGATCACAAAACTTTCAAAGGTGTAGGAAGGGTTGAGGAGCGTACTTTTGGCGGTCTTTATCTCTTTTTGAAGCACCTCATCAACGCTGATAACGGTTCTTGCCTGCGGATATTTTATTTTGATGACCACCTGCGGGACGGTGCCGTTTATCTCTTGAAACGCTCCGGCTATCTTTGAAGAATACTTCGTTTGCACCCATGTAGCAACGTAGGGATTGGGCGCGTTCAGGCAGACGCAGTCGGGATATGACTCCTCTTCGGAGTAGGTCAATTGACCGATGTAACGGGAAAATTCGTCGTCTGGAATGCTCTTTTTTAATTCGTTTTTTACTAGATCAAAAATCACCCTCTCTCCTTTTTCAAGTATAAAAATCATAACATATGACTTATTCACATAGTGAAAGCGGCGTGAAAAAAATTTGTTTAAGGAGACATCTGTGCTGATTTTGGGCATCGATCCGGGTACCGCAAAATGCGGTTACGCTCTTTTAGAGCTTTTGCAAAAACAGATGAAACTGGTTGAGGCCGGCTTCATAAAAATCTCGTCAAATTGCCTTCAGGAACAGATTTGTGAACTTATCGAAGGACTCGATCTCGTTATGAAAAAAGTTAAAATTGACGAGGTGGCGGTTGAAGATATTTTCTTCGCCTATAATCCCAAAACTGTGATTAAGCTTGCGCAGTTCCGAGGAGCGCTGGCGCTAAAAATTATTCAGGAATTCGGCGGTTTTCACGAATATACACCCCTACAGGTGAAAAGATCGGTAACAGGCAAGGGAAAGGCGGCTAAGGAACAGGTGGCATATATGGTTAAAATTCTCTTATCGATCAAGCAGGAGATTAAACCGCTTGATATCACCGATGCGATCGCCGTAGCCATTACGCACGCGCAGCGGATTGCGATAGGAAGGTAGATGATCATACGAAAACTTTTCCGGTTTGAAAGCGCGCACATCTTGAGAGGCGCGCAGGACGTGCGGTGCAGAGAGAGTATTCACGGGCATAGCTACAAGGTGGAATTGCTGCTTGCGTCGAACCGCTTCAAGGAGGGGCAGCTTGTCCTTGATTTTACGCACGTAAAGGAGATGATCGAGCTTTTTATCGACGCTTTTGATCACTCGATCGCCCTCTGGAAGGACGATCGCGCCGAATTTATTGAGGCGATGAAAAAATTCAGCAGCCGGTGGGTGATCTTGGGCGTCAATCCCAGCGCCGAGCAGTTTGCGCGGGTGATCTTCTGGTTTGCCCGCCGCGCCTTGGCGCAAGAGCGGGAGATCTCTGTTTACAGCGTGATCGTTCATGAGACCGAAAGCGGTTACGCTCAGGCGTTTTTGGAAGATGTAAACAATGAGAGCATGGGGGCGATTCGCGCCGAGGATTTTGCCTTTTCAAGAGAGATTCTGGACAATAACGACAGCATAAGGCGTTTCGCCGACATATCAGGGGCAGCATGAAACAGGACACAAAGCTCATTCACGGCGGTTTTGACCGCGACGCGGTAACGGGCGCGATCAACGCTTCAATCTCCGTCTCCTCCACCTTTGATCAGAGGGACGTTACGCAGGAGCAGGAGTACGACTACGCGAGAAGCTCAAACCCGACTAGAAAAGCATTGGAAGAGACGATCGCGTTTTTAGAAGGAGGATCGAAGGGATATGCCTTTTCCAGCGGCATGGCGGCTGTCGCCAGCGTGCTTGGCATATTCGCCGCGGGCGATCATATTGTAACGGCGGAAGATATTTACGGCGGAAGCTACCGCATATTAAACACCTTTTACAAGCGGTGGGGTCTGGATCATACCGCTGTAAACGCCTCCGACGCGGAGGCGATCAGACGCGCGATTAAACCCGCCACCAAGGCGCTGTTTTTGGAGACGCCTTCCAATCCGCTGCTGAAAATAACCGATCTGAGAGAGGCGGTTGCGATTGCGAAGGAAAGGGGGCTTTTAACCATTGTGGATAATACCTTTATGACGCCTTTGCTACAGCGCCCGATCGAGCTTGGCGCGGACATCGTAATACATTCGGCGACCAAATTCCTAGGAGGGCACAGCGACGTGGTTTTTGGGCTGGCGGTAACCGCGTCGGAGAAGATCGGCAAGCTGGTCTATGCCGTTCAGAACGGCTTTGGCGCGGTACCCTCCCCTTTTGACTGCTTTCTCGTACTGCGTGGGATCAAGACTTTGAAGGCGAGACTTTCTATCGAGGAGCAAAACGCCCGAAGGCTTGCGCTCTTTTTGCAATCTCACAAAGAGATCGATCGCGTCTTTTACCCGGAGCTTGGCGATGAAAAAGAGCTTCACCTGTCGCAGGCGGAAGGATACGGCGCGGTGTTTTCGTTTGAGACAAAGAGGCTCGATCGCGCGCTTGGTTTCCTGAAAAAAACCAGATTATGCGCACGCGCTGTCAGCTTGGGCGGTGTGGAGACGATAGCCAGCTATCCCGTCCGCATGAGCCACGCGGCGATGCCTTCCGCTCAAAGGGAGAAGTTGGGCATCAGCGAAAGATTGATTAGAATATCGGCTGGATTAGAAAATATCGACGATCTGCTGGAAGATTTTGAAAGGGCATTACGATGAAAAAAGACTCTCTGTGCGTTCACGGCGCTTACTATTTTGACGAAAAGACGGGAGCTGTGAGCGCGCCGATCTATCAAAGCGCGCCGTTTCGCCACCCAAAGCTGGGCGTCTCGACGGGGTTTGACTACTCACGCTCCATAAATCCCACGAGAACCACGCTGGAAATGACCATAGCGAAGCTGGAGGGAGCGGAATATGGATTGGCGTTTGCGAGCGGGATGGGCGCAATCAGCGCGATCGCCAAACTCTTTGCCCCTAAGGATCACGTCGTTGTCAGCAGCGATCTCTATGGCGGCACATACCGCCTTTTTCACGAGTACTACGAAAAGTACGGCATCGAATTCAGCTTTGTTGATACCAGCGATCCAGAGATGCTAAGAAGCGCGATCAGGCGCGACACAAAGGCGTTTTTTATAGAGACTCCGTCGAATCCGATGATGAAGATCAGCGATATTCAGGAGTGCGCGAACTTGATCCACCACTTGGGCGGGATTTTGATCGTGGACAATACCTTTTTAACCCCCTATTTCCAAAACCCGCTGGAATTTGGCGCGGATATCGTCGTTCACTCCGCCAGCAAATATCTAAGCGGCCACAATGACACGCTCGCGGGGCTGATCGCGCTTTGCGATGAAGGTTTGGAGGCGCAGTTGAGAGAGGCGCAAAAAAGCGAGGGGGCGAGCCTCTCTCCCTTTGACGCGTGGCTTGTTATGCGCGGCATCAAGACATTGGCGCTTCGCATGGAAAAGCACCATCAAAACGGCGTTGCCGTCAGCGAGTTTCTGCTTGGGCACAAAGAGGTGGAAAAGGTTTTTTACGCGGCGAGGCACAAGCAGTCGCGTGGCGGCAACGGAATGGTCTCCTTTTACGTGAAGGATCGGGCAAAAGCTGAAAGCGTTTTGGAGAGGGTGGAGATGATCCTTTTTGCGGAAAGTTTGGGCGGGGTAGAGTCGCTGATCACCTATCCGCTCGTTCAAACACACGGCGCGATTCCGGAGGAGATGCGAAACGCCGTCGGCGTAAACGATCGGCTGCTTCGCCTGTCGTGCGGCATAGAAAACGCGGAAGATATTATCCGCGATCTTGATCGGGCGCTGTCGTAAAAACGCTGCTGTAAAATACGCGAAGATTTTTTATCCGGCGCCGAGGAGGGTTTATGCGAAGCGACATCATCAAAAGAGGCTACGAGAGGACGCCGCACCGCGCGCTGCTGAGAGCGACGGGTTTGACGGACGAGGATTTTGACAAGCCGTTTATCGGCATCGCAAACAGCGTTGTCGATATTATCCCCGGACACTTTTTCCTGCGCGAATACTCTCGCATTGTAAAAGAGGAGATCAAAAAAGCGGGAGGCGTTGCGTTTGAATTTAACACGATCGGGGTGGACGATGGCATAGCGATGGGGCATAGCGGAATGCGCTATTCGCTTCCAAGTCGCGAGTTGATCGCCGATTCGGTGGAAACGATGGCGAACGCGCACCAGCTTGACGCGCTGATCTGTATTCCAAACTGCGACAAGATCGTGCCGGGAATGGTGATGGGCGCGCTGAGGGTAAACGTTCCGACGGTCTTTGTTTCAGGCGGGCCTATGAGGGCGGGGCGGCTCAAAAACGGGACGATCGTCGATTTAACCTCCGCGTTTGAGGCGGTGGGCAAGAAGGCGCTGGGGCAGATCGGCGACGACGACCTTAAAGAGATCGAGTGCGCGGCCTGTCCGGATGGCGGCAGTTGCAGCGGAATGTTCACCGCCAACAGCATGAATGCGCTGTGTGAGGCGATGGGGATCGCTTTGGAGGGCAACGGCACGATACTGGCGCTGACAGAAGAGCGCGAGGAGCTTTTGCGCAAAGCGGCGCGGAGGATCGTGCAGATGGCCAAAGACAACGCGCCGAAAATTCGGGATATCGTCAATGAAAAGGCGATTCATAACGCCTTTGTCGTCGATATGGCTATGGGCGGCAGCACCAACACCGTCTTGCACATGCTGGCGATCGCACGGGAGGCGGGCGCCAATTTCGATCTGCGGAAGATTAACGAGATCGGAAGGAGGGTCGCGCATATCGCCAAAATAGCGCCCGCGCTTAGCAGCGTGCATATTGAGGATATCCACCGCGCGGGCGGGCTTAGCGCGATCATGAACGAAATATCCAAACTAGGAACGCTCCACCTTGAGGCGATCACAGTTGAGGGCGGAACGCTCGGAGATCGGATTAAGAACAAAGCCATCAAGGATACACAGATCATTCATACGCTGGAGAATCCCTATTCGCAAGGCGGCGGGCTGGCGATCTTGTTTGGCAACCTCGCCGAACAGGGCGCGGTGGTCAAAACGGCGGCAATCGATCCGAGAATGCGCGAATTTACCGGCAGGGCGATCTGCTTTAATTCCGAGGCGGAGGCAAGCGCGGCGATCATAAGCGGCGAAATTCACGCTGGAAATGTCGTTGTGATCCGCTACGAAGGACCAAAGGGCGGACCGGGAATGCGGGAGATGCTGTCCCCAACAAGCCTGATCATGGGAATGGGGCTGGGCGATAAGGTAGCGCTGATCACCGACGGCAGATTTTCGGGCGCGACACGCGGCGGCGCAATCGGGCACATCTCGCCGGAAGCTGCGGAAGGCGGGTTGATCGCTCTGCTGCAAGATGGCGACGAAATCTATATCAACATCGACGCGAATCTGATCGAAGCGCGCTTGAGCGGCGAAGAGATCGCCGCACGCCGCGCACACTTTACGCCGGTTGCCAAGCCGATCGACTCAAGCTGGCTCAAGCGCTACAGTCTGCTTGTGAGCAACGCCAGCTGCGGCGCGGTCTTGAAAACGGAGATTTGAAGGTGTTTGGGTCGCCGATCTCTGCGCCGCGCGTTTACGCGATCTAGCCTTGTCGCCGCGGCACTACGGCCGGCGGCAAGAACTAAACAGCGCCATCGCATTAAGTAATCTCAAAAATCGATCAAAACGTTTTTTGCGAAGGCGCACGAAAATGGTTTTTTGGTTGATTGCGCACGGCGATCTCGGATATACCAATGCGGGGTACTAAACCGCCGCGGCAAAAACACAGAAAAATCGGGCGCGAAACCGCGAAGAATTTTGAGGGGGTGTTGGCTAGAATTATAGTATCCGCATTGTGAAAGGCATATTTGGTCGCCCTGAGATATTTTGCTTTTTTCTCGATCGTATTGCTTTTAGCGGCGGCGGTTGCGCACTCTCTGACGCTGGGCGTTTTAGAGATCGCGCAGAGCGATCTCTTCTGGGGAGTTTGCGCTTCATTCGGAGCGTTGTTGCTCTTTTCGCTCGGAGGCAAAAGGGCGAATTTCCTCTGCGCGGCGCTGTTGATGGCGCTCTTTTTGCCACTTTTGACCAATCCATACATTACCTCCGCGCTTGGGGCGGATATGACGCTGCTGTGCGCCTTATGCGCGCAGGTGATCATGCCCTTTAACCTCATGGTGTTCGCGGTGTTGCCGCCCAAGCCGCTTTTTTCAATCGGCGGCGCGTACTCGATTCTCTTTGTCCTGCTGGAGCTTTTGGCGGCGGTGCTTCTGCCCGCGGCGTCTATCTATTTCGGGTTTGAGATTCAGGCCGCTCAAGCCTCTCTGGCTATGCTGATTAGCTCCGTTTTTTCGGCGGCTGTTTTGGCGATCGTCGCAATGAGAAACGCGCACGAGAGCGAATCGGTTTCGTTTTGCGCGGCGTTTGTCGCTTTTTTTGTGTCGCTCTACCTCTTTCCCAAAAGCGCCCCGATGTTTGTCTTTGCCGCCGCCGGCGCCCTTATCCTGCTGTTAGGAACGCTACTGGAACAACGCCCGATCGCGCCTGCGAGAATCAAGCCGCTCGCGATCAGAGAGAGGATCAAACGCCCAAGCCGCCCCTTTCGTTTTACCCTGCCCTCCCTGTCGTTTGGCGCAGGCGCCTTTGATACGATCATCGTGCATAGCGCGGAGCGGTACGACTTTCTCGATCACAAGGTCAATATCGTGCTTTCACCCGCCTACTACTGGTACAAGCGCTCCACTATCGCGTTTAAAAGCCTTTTTTCGGCGAAAAAGTTTGCGCCCTCTATCTTCTTTTCGTGGGTTCCTGAGGGCAAATACCGCTACTACGTCTTCAAAGAGACGGAAGGATACGGCTTTATCGCCTGCGATCCAGACGCCGTTAAAAACAGCTTGATTGCGCAGGGGTTCGATCTGGACATGATCGGGCGCATATACTTTGCCCAGCGCACGATCGATGCGGAACTTTCGCCGGTCAAAGCGGGGGCGTCCTCTGTTCTGGCGATCGTCAACGGCGCGTGGGTCGCGCTGCCATCTTCAACGGTGGAGAGCGCAAACGAGTTTTTCGCGCCGACTGACATAGGAAAACAGCCGTCTCTGCGCATTTCCCGATCTCTGTCTGAGCCAAGCGGCGCTGTGGAGGATATGGAGCAGCGAAGTTTTATCTACGCGGCGGCGCTTTTGATCCTGCTCTTTTCCGCCCTGCTTGTCGACATCTTCCGCATCAAAGCGCAAGACTCCCGCCTTCAAGCCGCGCAGGAGGAGATGCTTGCAAGCGCCAAGCTGCCATCGACGCTTTTGCAGCTTGAGAGCATAGAAAAGAGGCTCAGCGCCACCGCTTCCGGGCAGTACGCGATCAGAGAAAAGCTTTCCAAGCTGTTGGGGTCGATTCAAAATGCCCGCATTGAGTCTATTGAGGTCAAGGACGGCACGATCGAGGCGGTGGTGCGTCCCAACTTTCCAGACAACAGCGAGGCGCTTGCCGGTCAGCTTAGGGCTGCGCTTAACGGTGCAAAGACGGAAGTTCTCAACCAGATGGCGGTCGTGAGATGGTGATAGGAAAGTTTACGAAGATACTGATCGCTCTGTTGCTGCTCCTATGCGCGCTCTTTATCGTGCGCGCCTCAATGCAAAGCTCTTTAGACGAGACCGCCGAACGCTTTCAGGCGGTAGAGGCGGCTGTGCGGTCGATTACGCGGCTCAGGCTTGAGTGGGAAGGCGGCGGCGCCTCCCGATCGAGCGTCTCCAACCTGTTTGCCTCCGAATCCTACAAAAAACTGGGCGTTTTCGTGCAGACACCGCAGGGGATCAAGGCGGAGTTCAAGGGCATGAACGCGCAGACGTTCGCCTATCTTATGCGGCAGATATTTGAATCGCGGACGATCGTAAAGGCGATGCGCGTCGATCGAAGAGGCGACGAGGCGGTTGATCTCACGCTGGAGATCGTCTGGTGAAAAGGATATTTATCTTTTTTGTATGGCTGATCATTTTTATCCATACCGCGATCTTCTTTCTGCCAAAACGGGAAATTTACTTTTTGGCGGAGCGGATTTTGCAGGAGTGGAAGATCGCGGTCAACTACGAGGTTCCAAAAGATTACGGGCTACTCTTTTCGCTGAAAAATCCCGAATTTATCTACGACAAAATTCCGATCGCCACCGTGGAGAGCGCCGATCTGTTTGTGTCGCTCTTTTACAGCTCGCTGAGCGTTTCGCCGTTTACGCTCTCAAGTAGCCTCTCCTTTCTGCCGCCGCGTGTCGATTCGCTTCGCGTCCGCCATACGATCTTCGCGCCGCACGTGGTTTACATAGACGGAGCGGGGGCGTTTGGGGAGTTCAGCGGCACTATCAATCTGCTCGATCGCAGAGCCAGCATCCTGCTTCAGTCGCCAAGCGAGATACAGGGGCGCTATCCGCTGCTGTTTAGGGAGATGAATAAAACACAAGAGGGGTTCGTCTATGAACGTGCGTTTTGACAGAATAGCGCCTCAGTGGAGAACCCGCTTTTTACTCTTTGGATATATGGCGGCGGCAATGGCGCTTTGCTCCTCAATAGCGCGGGTATTTCTGCCGGCGGATTCGATTGAAACCGCGAATGCCGAGTCGTTTAACTTTTTTAGGGCGTATCCCGTCGATCGCGCCTTTGGCATTAGAAACGCGGCGGGCGCGGCGGCACCCGTTGCAAGCGGCGCTCAAACGGGCGCGGCGACACTCACGGGGCTTACGATCAAGGCAATTTACGCCGAAAAGGACAAGAGCGGCTTTATCGTGCTAAACGACGGCGGATCGCTCATTTTCGTTTCCGTGGGCGAGTCGATACGCGGTTATACCCTGACGGAGGTGGAGGCGCGCCGCGCTATTTTTTCGCTAGGCGGCATCATCTACGAACTGCGGATGGAAGAGAAGGCGCTGGAGGTCAGAACGACGCAGGTGGGAGAGGCGCAAGCGCCGCAGACGAAGCGGGTCGTTACTAGAGACGAGATCAGGCGGTATATGGAAGAACCGTCGATGATCTGGAACAACATCGGGATCACTCCGGTAAGCGAGAACGGCAAATTCAAGGAGTTTCTCGTAACCTTTGTGGCGCCGAACTCCGTTTTCAGCGAACTCGGTCTACGGGCGGGCGACACGCTCAAATCGGTAAACGGCGTCGAGCTAGACAGCTACGCCGCCGCAATGAAGCTTTATAGCGACATTGGTACAATAGAGTTTTTAAGGCTGATAATTGTACGAAACAGCCAGACAAGAGAGCTTAGCTATGAGATTCGTTAGCCTGTTTTTGGCGCTGTTTTTAATTCTTTTGCCGGCTGAGGAGACGGTGGAGATCAACTTCAGCGATCTGCCGATCGAGGAGTTTCTCAAAATGACCTCCAAGATTATGGGCAAAAATCTGCTACTCACGCAGCGGGTGCAGGGCAACGTGGATTTTATAAGCTCAAAACCCGTTTACAAAGAAGAGATTTTAAAGCTGGCGTTGAGCGTGCTTGCCACACGGGGGTTGACTCTGGTCGAGGAGGGAAGCTACTACAAACTGGTGCGGCTCGCGGAGGCGGCGCAGGAGAACATTCCCGTCGTAAAAGGAAGAGACGCCGAGGGGGCGCTGATGGTAACGCAGACGATCCGCATAGAAGAAGAAAATGTCGATATTGTCGTTCAGAAGATACGCCACCTTCTCTCTCCCGCGGCAAAACTCGTTACGATGAGGGAGTCCAACTCTATGGTGGTGTCGGATTACCCCAGCAACATCAACACGGTGCGTACGGTCATTGACAATCTTGTCGATAAACGCGCCTTAACGGTAGAGTTTTTACAGCTAAAGTATGTGAAAGCCGCCTCAATTGTCGTTCCGCTTCAGCAGATCGTCAAGGGCGTGCTTAACCCGCGGGTAGTGGACAACGAGGTGCAGATATTGAAGGACGACGCGTCCAACTCCATCATCGTAACGGGGCGGCCGGAGCATATCCGCATGATCAGAACGATGGTTAAAAGGCTGGACGTGGAGGACAACCAAGCCGCGACTACGGCGGAGGTGATCCTCTTGCAGAACTCCGAAGCGGCATCGCTGGTAAAAATTATCGGCGCGATTCTGGACAAGACGACGACCGCCGATCCGAAGCTACGCCCGACGCTGAGCGCCGACGAGGAGATGAACGTGCTGATCGTAGCGGGAATGCCGGAGGATATCGCCAAAATCTCCGCGCTGGTTCACTCCCTTGACGTTCCGCGCCAGCAGGTTTACGTGCAAGCGGCGATCGTTGAGATCAGCGATAATTTGGCAGATCAGATTGGCTTAACATACGGCGTTGAAGGCGCGTCCGTAGGCGGTAACGGCATATACACGATCGGCGCGCAGCTCACGGGTAGCGTCCCCGCCTCCATCACCTCCGCAATTTTAAGCCAGCTACAGACGACCGACGCGAACGGCAACATCAAGGTGGAGAGCGCAACGGCGCTGGCGGTTGGCGTGGGGCTGAATCTGCTGACTAGCTCCAGCGCCGCCGAAGTGCTTAGCGAGCCATCGGTGCTGTGTGTAAACAATAAGGAATCGACCATCTATGTGGGCGAAACGAGATCGATCTTAACCAGCGAAACCACGACGACAGCGGGCATTCCCACCAGAAACTACACTCGTCAGGATATCGGCTTGACGCTCAAGGTTAAGCCGCGTCTATCCACCAACAACAAGGTCGCCCTCACGATAGAGGCACAGCTAGAGGGCATAGTGGGCGTTGATGGCAGCGCGCAGCCGACGACGACAAAGCGCAAGGTTACCACCAGCGCGATCGTAAGCGATGGCGAGCCGGTGATCTTGGGCGGTTTGATCAAAAACGAGGAGATCGTTACAGAGACGAAGGTGCCGTTCGTATCCGCAATCCCCTTCTTTGGGCAGCTTTTCAAAAACACGCAGGAAGGCACAAACAAAACCAGCCTTGTGGTGATAGTAACGCCCTACATCGTGGAAAAGAGCGAAGATTTAGCGGCGCTGAGAAGCAGGCTGAGCAGGCTGGAAACGCTCCGCCAGCATTACGCCAAAGAGATCATCAAGGCGGCGGGTGAGCCGAAGCGCAATTGAACGATTTCCCAGACTAAACGGGGCGAGCCTTGAGCCGACGCTGTGCGAAGGGATCGATCGCGCGCTCTCTTTGAAGTATTTCGTGCTTTTCGCGGCGGTCAACGGGAAAACCGCCATCTGCCTCTCAGAGGCGTATCTTGCCGATTCGCTTGGCTTTTTGAGCAAATACTCCCTCGATCTGCCCATATATCTACTCGATCAGGATTCGTTTGATCGTCTCTACAACCGTTTCCTAGAGCAGAGGACGGACGATGAGCTTAGCAAACTTGGCGGCGCCGATGATCCCATGGCGGAAGTTGCCGAAGAGGAGGAGGGCTTCTCTCTCGCCGAGTTTCTGCGCAACAAAGCCGATCTCCTAAGCAGCGAGGAGTCCGCGCCGATCATACGCTTTGTCAACGCGCTTTTCTATCAGGCGATCAAAAAGGGAGCGAGCGATATTCACATTGAGCCGCACGAACACAAGGGCGAAGTGCGCTTTCGGATCGATGGAGCGCTGGTGCGTTACGTTGATCTTGATCTGAGGATCATTAACCTTGTCATTAGCCGCATCAAAGTTATATCCAATCTCGACATCGCCGAAAAACGCAAGACGCAGGACGGGCGTACGCAGGTCAACATTGCCCGCCGTACGCTGGATATCCGCGTCTCCATACTCCCCACATACTACGGTGAGCGCGTAGTGATGCGGATTTTGATGGAATCAGAGACAATTCCGCATCTAAAAGAGCTGGGATTTAGCGGCGCGTTGATAACTAAGTTAGAGGGGTTGCTTGAACACAGCCATGGCATTATTTTGGTAACGGGGCCTACGGGAAGCGGCAAATCCACCACGCTGCACAGCTTTTTACAGCAGGTTGCCGAACCGCACAAGAACATCATCACGGTTGAAGACCCCGTCGAATATAAGGCGGATAATATCAATCAGGTGCAGGCGCGCGCCGACATTGGCTTTACTTTTGCCTCCGCATTGCGATCGATATTGAGGCAAGACCCTGATGTGATTATGATTGGCGAAATCAGAGATAACGAAACTGCCTCGATCGCCATTCGCGCGGCGCTTACAGGGCATCTGGTTTTTTCTACGCTGCACACCAATACGTCCACCGGCGCCGTTACCCGCCTTGTCGATATGGGAGTGGAGCGGTTTCTGGTCAGCTCGTCTTTGCTTGGCGTGCTGGCACAGCGGCTTGTGCGCAAGCTGTGCGAGCGGTGCAGAACGGAGGACGAGCTTGCGGAAACCTATGAAACTGAATTTGGCATACGGCGGGGTACCAAGATATATAAGGCGGTGGGCTGCCCGGAGTGCAACCACACCGGTTACAAGGGGCGGCGGGCGATCGGCGAGTTGTTTATACCGGATGATGAGATGCTCGCCCTTTTTAAGGAGACGATAGAGGAGCATATGATCAGAGAGCTTGCGATTCGCAAAGGGATGCAGACGCTCCAGCAGCAGCTAAAGGAGCTGGTAATCGCGGGCGTAACCAGCATGGACGAAGCGGTAAGAATAGGGATTAGAAGCGAGTAGGCGCCTGCCGCAGAAGGGGCAAAACGCGCTTTTAAGTGCGCTGCTCATAGACCTCACGATAGAACGCAAAAATAGAAAATATCCTTACGGTGGAAGTTGAGAAGTTCACATTTTGGTTCTTTGAATACCAAACCGGCGCGCCGCCGCCCAATGCCGCAAAAGCCACGCTAGCTTAACGGTTTGCTTGGCGTCTCTTTGGCGTTTTGCGCGCCGCGTGGATTTTTTGGGCGGATCGCCTTCGTTTGAGCCTGTACGCGCAAAAACTGCATCTTCCTTACGCGCCCGCATGAAATGTGGGATTTTACGCAAAAAACTCCGATTTTTCACGGATTTTATTGTTCTTTAAGGAAGAATAGATAATGATTATCATTGCAATTTTACCTCAAGGTCAAAAAGGTCAAATTCGTTCGAGCGTTAAAGTTGCAACATTTCAGGAAAGGATGTGGTATCATTCAAATGTTGATTAAATCTATCTGGATTAAGGATTTAAGATGTCGGTGTTGGTGATCGGCGGGGATCGCGTCGACTGCGTCAAAGAGGTGCTTATTTCCCGCGGCGTTGATCGCGTGATGCACTGGGATATGCGCAAGGCAAGAGATTGCGATCGTAAGCTTCCAGAGTGCGCGGAGTGCGTCGTGATGATGATAGACTACCTTAGCCACAACGCTATGAATCGCTTCAAGAAAGAGGCAAAGAAAAACGGCGTAAAGGTGATATGCTCAAAACGCGGGAAAGCCTCCGTAACTTGCGCGCTCGACGAGGCGGGCTTTTGCTAAGACCGAACATTGAT
>JAIRKM010000019.1 GCA_031260125.1 Helicobacteraceae bacterium
CCCCCCCCCCCCCCCCCCCCCCCCCCCCCCCCCCCCCCCCCCCCCCCCCCCCCCCCCCCCCCCCGCCCCGCCCCCCCCCCCCCCCCCCCCGACCAATAGCCAGCCGATGAAAATTAGCGTTAGCTACGCATATTTTCTGGGACTTCCGTCTAATATACTGCTTTTGATCGACAAGAGGGGCGCGGTCAAGCAAGAATCTTAAAGCGTTTGGCAAAGCCGCGGCATATGTTTTTTTAACTGCCGTCAAATAAGTAGCTGACTAAAATGTTCACAGATAAGATTTTGACTTTATTATCTATTGTTTTGCTTTATATATTCATACCGTAGATCGTTCATTGGTTTAAGGTCATTACTATTCTTATAAAAGAAATAGTTCCAGCCGTTATTGTTGGACAAGTTAAGGTACTTTGCTGACATCTTATGAATAGACAAAACATCTTTGCCGTCATCTACATAACCACTGCTTGTTAAGGTTCCTATAAAGTCGCCTTTTTTGTTATAAAGTTTTTTGCCATCTTTAAGATAACCTCTTTGAATTAGCTGTTTTGGGCTTACTCGCGGCGGTTTTACTTCTAACGCTAAATTGTGTAAATCTGTATTTTCCGGCTTGACTCTTTCAATTCGTTTCTTGGCGATGTCAATATATTTTTGCTCCATTTCTAGCCCAATGTAATTTCGCCCAAGTTTTTTCGCTACCGCTCCCGTTGTGCCTGAGCCGAAAAATGGGTCTAAAACAACATCATTTGGCTTGCTTGTAGAAAGAATAATTTTATAAAGCAGTTTCTCTGGTTTTTGAGTTGAATGCGCTTTTTTGCCGTCTTCGTCTTTTAGGCGTTCGCTCCCAATACAAATGCCTATCTCCCAAACGCTTTTATCTTGCTTGCCGCCGTTTAGATGTTTCATTGTCTTGTAGTTAAAAGTGTATTGTGATTTTTGGCTTGGAGAGCACCAAAGCAAAGTTTCGTGGGAGTTTTGGTATCTCGTGCCACCAAAGTTCGGCACAGCATTTGGCTTACTCCACACGACATCATTAAGAATCCAAAACCCAAGATTTTGCATAATGCAGCCGAGCCGATAGATGTTTTGGAAAGCGCCGATAACCCAAATTGAGCCGTTAGGTTTTAGTATCCGCTTGCACTCTTTTAACCACTTTTGGCTAAATTCATCATACTCTTTATAGGTATTGAACTTATCCCAATTGTCTTGAACCCCGTCAAACTTTGCGCCATTTGTTCGCAGCAATTCACCCTCTGTTTGCATCCAATACGGCGGATCGGCGAAAATCAAATCAACCGATTTATCGGGGATAAGTGAAAGATTGGTGATACAATCGCCGACGATAATCGTATTTAAGTATTTTTCGATTTCTTTTATCATATTTAATTATATCTTACCTCTCACATATTGAGCCTGCCTTTGACAGGCAAAATTATGATTGCTTTAGAAGGCGCAAAAAGCGGCAATTTTGAGTTTTGTTCTGGAGTTGGTGCGGTCGAGAGGACTCGAACCTCCAAGGGTTGCCCCGCTGCCGCCTGAAGACAGTGTGTCTGCCAATTTCACCACGACCGCACGTTTGCAGAGCAGAATTTTAATCGCTTTAACCTGAAAGTGCCGATAGCGCCTGAACCTTTATCTCTTTAAGCGCTGCTTTGAGCGATCTGTTCTCGCTTTCCAACTCCTTTATCTGCCGAAAAAGCCTCGTTTCGCTGTCATCTTCGCCGCGCTCCTTGCGCACGTAAGCCCGAATTTCCTCAATTTGATAAAGCGTCTTGCGCGAAACATTAGCCTCTTCCGAAAGAGATCGAAAATTTACCGCTCTGCCGCTCTCCTTGAGCCGCTCCAACGCTCTTAAAGCCTCCGCTGTCGTTTCGGCGCGTTTTTTGTCCCGCCACTCTTTTAGCGCCATTATTGTCGTAATTTTTGAAGGTTATTAAATCCATCCTGTATTGATTGGCTCTGATCGATAGAGTCATCCCTATCAAAGATGGAGGTTTTATTATAGACAAATGCGCCCATTACAATGGCGATCGTTAATATAACGGTAAAAACCACCAATTGCACCGCAAGCAGTTTTTGCTCTCTTATCAAAATAAACTTCAGCATCTTTTCTCTCCTTTGTAAACGTTTACAAACCACATAAAAGCAAACAGCAAACCAGATGTCTTAACGATCGATTCATCGTACATAAACTCCTGCATTTTTTTAACAGGAAGCTCTATCACGTCGATCTTTTCCGTATCCACGCCGCCGCCCTCCCCCACTTTCTGCGAGTTAGTCACCTCTGCAAAAAATAGAATCTGAGAGCTTCCCGCAAAACCGACGGCAGAGTAAAACTTGGTGATCTTTCTAAGCCTTGAAGCGTCTACTTTATAGCCAGTCTCCTCGCTAATTTCCTCCGCCATTATCTCTTCGATCGATTTGTCTTTATCAATAATGCCGGCGCAAAGCTCATATGTGTATCCGTCACTGTTGCGCAGGTAGATCGGGGGGCGAAACTGCCTTACAAGTATAAAAGCGTCCTTATCCGCGTTATATATAAGCGCGGCGACGCTGTCGCTTGATTGCACAACCTCCCAGATTCTCTCTTTGCCATCTTCGTTATAAACCATCTTTATCGGCTTAACAAAACGCGGTTTTTCTAACGGAAGAAGTTGCACGTCTTTTATCATCTCGCCGCCTCGCGTTTAAAGTATGGATTGAGCCTCATCAATACAAGATCGGCGATTATATTGCCAAGTAGCGTCAGAAACGCGCCTATAATCAGTATGCCCATTATAACGGGATAGTCGCGGCTTAACGCGCTCTGATAAAACAGAAGTCCCATTCCGTTGATTGAAAATATACTCTCTAAGATCACGCTTCCGCCGATCACCGACGGTAAAGACAATCCCAGTATGGTGATAATCGGCGGATAGAGATTTGGCAGGACGTAGCGCCTCGCCACAATTTTATCGCTTAAACCGCGCGCTTGGGCAAAGAAGATATAGTCGCTTTTGAGAATGTCGATCGTCAACGCGCGAATATAGAGTACAAACGATCCAAACCCGCCCAACACGACAACAATGATCGGCAGCGCAAGATGCCATGCTATGTCAAACAACCGCCAGATACCAGTTTTTGCGCTTGCGGATTCTAGCGATCCTATAGGAAACACTCCAAGCCACACAGAAAAAACCATAATCAATAGAAGCGCCAAATAAAAGGAAGGAAAAGCGTAGCTGATCAGCGCCGCCTGTTTGGATATTCTGTCGAAAATACTTCCTTGTTTTAGAGCCGATCTTATGCCCCACCAGAGAGAAACGGCGAATATCACAAACATTGAGATCAAACTGATCGCCATCGTTACGCCAATTCGCGAAACGATCTCACTTTGGACGCTCTTGCCGCTGGAAAACGATATGCCAAAATCAAGGCGCGCCAGCGCCAAAAGCCACGAGAAATAGCGCTCAACCAACCCCTTATCCAACCCGTAAACTATCTTCATCCGCTCAATATCTTCCGGTCTGATATCGGGGTTTATCTCGCCGCCCGGGAAAAAATTGTTTGGAGCGGCATTTATAACGGCAAAGCTGAGAACCGAAATGATCAGTAACATGCAAAAGAGGTATAAAAACTTGCCTAAAGCCGTTTTAATGCCTCTTGAACGTATCATTGATTTTTCAATCGATCCCATACAAGCGTCGATTTGCCGTCGATCTCCTCGATCGCCGCCATACCAACGATGTTATAGCCGCTGTCCACATAGTGTATCTCACCCGTAACGCCGCTGGCAAGATCGCTCAAAAGATACGCCGCTGAACCGCCGATCTGCTCAATCGTAACGTTCTCTCTAAGCGGCGAATTCGCTTCGTTCCACTTCAGCATCATCTTAAAATCGCCTATGCCGGAGGAAGCAAGCGTGCGGATCGGTCCGGCGCTAATCGCGTTTACCCTTATGCCATCCGCTCCCAAGTCCGCCGCCAGATAACGGACGCTTGCCTCCAACGCCGCCTTTGCCACTCCCATAACGTTGTAGTGCGGCATTACGGCAACCGAGCCATAATAGGTCAACGTTAGGACACAGCCGCCTCTGTTCAGCGCAGGCAGCAGCCTTTGCGTAACTTCGATCAAACTGAACACAGATGTCCGCATCGCAATGTCGAAAGCCTCCTTGGAGGTATTGATAAATCTGCCATCAAGCGCCTCTTTGGGGGCATACGCCACCGCGTGAACCAAAAAGTCTATCTTTCCAAAATCTCTTTCGATTGCCTCGCGTACAGCGTCGATCTCCTCGGGCTGAGAAACGTCCAGCTTATATGTATGTTCACACCCCAGCTCCTCGGCAATGGGACGCACGCGTTTTTCGATCTGTTCGTTTAGATAGGTAAGCGCAAACGTGCCGCCTTGCTTTTTAATTGCTTCCGCAATACCGTACGCGATCGATTTGCTATTGGCAACGCCAATGATCAGCCCCTTTTTGCCCCGTAGCATTACACTTTACTCCTTGATACTTTTTTGGATTCTTCTAAAAGACGGCAGTAGTTTTCGCTGTGCCAGCTTGCCGTTCCCACCAATACGCCGTCCACGCCTTCAAGCGACAGGATTTCAGCCGTGTTTTCGGGTTTTACGCTACCGCCGTATAAAAGCAGCTTGGGCGCGATATTTTTGATCGCTTTGTGAACCTCAAGAATGTCGCCGCTTGTCGCCGTTTTGCCCGTGCCTATCGCCCATACCGGTTCGTACGCCAATACAAGATTTTCATAGGTCAGGTTAATGTCGGCGATCTGCTTGTTTATATATGTCATTACGGCATCAAACCCCGCTTCCTTGATCTCCAGCGGTTCGCCCACGCAGAAAAATATCTCGTAGCCAATGTTGGCAAAAAAGTCAAACTTGCGCTTCACGACATCAAGCCCTTCGCCTATGATATGCCGCCGTTCGCTGTGTCCGATCAATATCGTCTTTATTCCAAACTCGTCAAGCTGATCCGCGCCTATCTCGCCTGTAAAAGAGCCGTTAGAAGCATGGTAGGCGTTCTGCGCGCCTACAGTTATCGTCCTGCGCGATGGAGTTAGAGCGCTTGATGGCGGAAAAACTACGGCTCGATCGATTATTTCGTTTGTCTCAATATACCGCTCAACCTTATCCAGATATTCCGCCGTACTCCGTCGGGTATGGTTTGTTTTCAGGTTTGCTGCTATGATCATTGCCCCTCCTCGCTCATCAGCGCCTGAACGCCCGGCAATATCTTTCCTTCCAGCAGTTCCAGCGACGCGCCGCCTCCGGTAGAGATAAAGGTCATCTCGTCCGCGTCGTCGGCTCGCTGCACAACATCGGCGGTATCGCCGCCGCCTACAATTTTGGTGGCATGGCTTTCGGCTATTCTGTGTGAAATTTTGAAACTGCCTTTGGCAAACTTTTCGATCTCATATACCCCCATAGGTCCGTTCCAAAGGATCGTCTGCGCCCCTTCAAGCGCCTCTCTGAAAAGCCTCGTGGTAGCAGGTCCTATATCCAAACCCTTCCAGCCAGCCGGAATCTCCTTTGTCGTCGTGTAGATGATCACCGCTCCCGCGTCCACGCTCTGCGCGCATACCACATCAACGGGCAGGTATAGTTTTACATTGTGCCTCTTGGCTTCTTCTAAGATACGCAGCGCATCCGGAATGAGATCGTCCTCGACAAGCGAATCCCCCACGTCTTCGCCTAGCGCCTTCAAAAAAGTAAACGCCATGCCGCCGCCGATAATGAGCTTATCCACCTTATGTAGCAGATTTTCCAGCGCCTGAAGTTTGCCTGAAACTTTGCTGCCGCCAATCACCGCTATGAACGGGCGTGTGGGGTGGCGCAAAACGCGATCAAAAAAATTGATCTCCTTGCTCAACAGAAAGCCCGCCACCTTCTTATCGTTAGGGAAAAATTTCGTGATCGCCTCCACTGAAGCATGAGCGCGGTGGCTGACGCCGAACGCGTCGTTGATATAAATTTCCGCCATGTCCGCAAGCCGTTTGGCAAAGGTCTCGTCGTTTTTCGTCTCCCCCTTCTCAAAGCGGAGATTCTCCAGCAAAAGTACGCCGCCCCCTTCAAGCGCGGCTACCTTTTTGGCCGCATCTTCGCCAACCACATCGGCGGCTAGAATCACATCTCTTTTTAGCAGCGTTTGCAGCCGTTTTGCTATGGGAGCGAGCGAATATTTCGCGTCAAATTCGCCTTTGGGACGCCCATTGTGGCTTGCTAAGATCACCGCGCAGTTGTGATCGACGCAGTAGTTAATCGTGGCAAGAGCCGACCGTATGCGGCGATCGTCGGTGATGTTGCCAAACTCATCCTGTGGCACGTTAAAATCGCAGCGAATAAAAACTTTTTTGTCCGCGATGTCAATATCTTTAATCTGCTTGAGTTCCATAGCCTCTCCTTTGGACTGAAATTGCGCTTAACGCAAGATCGACGACCCGCGAGGCATAGCCCGTCTCGTTGTCGTGCCACGCTGAAACAGACACGAGTCTGCCGCTGCATAGCGTAAGCGTGAGATCGATAATTGCGCTTGCGCGTGTAGAGATTATATCCGTCAAAACTTTATGATCCTCCGCCGTATCAAAGAGGTCTCTGCCGAGAAGTTCCGACTCTTTCTCAAAAACGGCGTTGATTTCCGCCGCGCGCGCAGCTTTCTTCAATAGGTAAGTCGCCTGCATAATGGAGCCGTTGGGTATCGGCACGCGCAGCGCGATCGCCTTCGCCTTTGCTTTGTAGGCAGAATCGATACGCCACAGGTTGCTCGCGGCGTTGGATATGGCGGGAATAATGTTTCTCCCGCACGCCCTGCCCCGCCTCGCCTCGTCGTGTTTGGCGTCTAAAAGCCGCTGATCGCTCGTGTAGCTGTGAATGGAGGATGCGATGAGAGCCTCTATGCCGAACTCCCTCTCAAGCGGACTGCTCATAAGCCAAAGGGCGTTTGTGGAGCAACTCCCCGCGGAGATAATAGACTCTTTAGATGAAGCTAACGGAGCAATTGTGGGAATGTCGTCCTTTGGCATAGCGGAAAGAATCACCCTTTTCGCGCCGCGATCGATGTAGGTTTGCAGCCGATCTTTTGTCAGGAAGATACCGGTGCATTCAAGTACAAGCTCGGCGCTGAAGCGGCACTCCTCCGGCTCTTTTGCCTGCGTAAAACGCGCCTGCCTTATAGAGCTGTCGTCAAAGCCGCCGTGAACGGTGTCGTGCCTGAACAGATAGAGCAGAACATCTTGATCGATAAGATCGTTTATCTCGATAATTTTTAGTCTCTCTTCAGCGGCGATCATTCTAGCGCACGCCCTGCCGATACGCCCAAAACCGTTAATCGCCACCGTTAAAGCCACCCGATTCGCTCCAGAATAAAAGCGCGAATTTTAGCATTTAGCGCTTATGTTGCTATACTTTCGGCTTTTAATGTACGAAAGGAAACCATGTGAATCTGCACGATCGTATGGAGAAGATTAGAACAGTCCTCGATCAAAACAAAGCCGAACAGATAGAGATCTTCAACCTTGAAAACAGCGAATATATGGTAAATGGGGTTGTACTGGCTACGGCGCTTGCCGATCGCCATCTACAGGCGCTGCTGGAAAACGTCAAAAGCGCCCTGCCATATGAAAAGATACTCCACGCCGACACCAGCGATGAGTGGATCGTCATTGACCTGGGCGACATTCTGATTCACATAATGGCGCAGCACGCGCGGGATAAATACAATCTTGAGGCGTTTCTTGACGAGTTCAAGAAAAGGCGGGGCTAAATCTCCCTAAGATTCATCAACTCGTCAATGTTCAGCAGGTTAATCATCTTGCCGTCTATATTGACAAGCGCCTCTATGTAGCGCGGTTCAATCGCGTTGCCTATCGGCGGTGGCTCCTGTGTTTGAGCGGGATCGATCGTCTCGATCGTCTCGATCGCGTCAACCGTGATCGCCATCGTCCGATCGTCGCCAAATTTGAGCGCAATGACGATCGTCTCGTTGTTATATGGCGGGCTGATCGTGGAAAACTTGTGCCGAAAATCGATCACAGGCGTGATCTCTCCGCGCAGGTTAATAACTCCCAGCACCCACTCCGAACAATCCGGCACAGGAGTAACCTGCGTCAAGCCGGTCGCAATCTCCCGCACCCTCGAAAGACGAATGCCGTATGAGATGCCAAGCATTGAGAAGATCAGAAAAACTTCCTTGTTCATTGGTAGTACGATCCCGCATTAAGCTGCCGCTCTAACTCTTTACTGACGATTCCAAGCGGATCGAGAATCAACTCCACCGTACCATCGCCCTGCACCATCGCGCCGCCTATCCCCTTGACATGGCGGAAGTTCTTTTCCAGCGATTTAATCACCACCTGCTGCTGCGCCCCAAAGCTGTCCACAAAGAGCGCCGCCCACCCCTCGCCCGCGCGCACGACGATCAGCATGCCGTCTGTAATCTTTGTGTATTTTGCCGCTATGTTAAAAAGCCGATGCATTATGATGATCGGGATAAAACGATCCCGCAATATCAAAATTTTATGGCTGCCATCGGAGCTGGATCGGATCATCTCCTCCGTCGGTTGAAGAGACTCCACGACCGCCGAAAGCGGAAGTATATAGCGATTTTCGCCGATGGAAACGTTAAGCCCGTCCAAAATGGCGAGAGTAAGCGGCAGCACAATGCTAAAACGGGTACCCTTCCCCGCCGCCGAGTAAAGGCGCACCATGCCGCCGAGCTTTTCAATGTTGCTCTTTACAATATCCATGCCAACGCCGCGTCCGGAAATATCCGAAATGCGATCGACAGTCGTCAGACCCTGCAAAAAGATCAGGTTGAGCTTGTCGTCGTCTGAGAGTCTCTCGGCTTGTTCCGCCGTGATCAGCTCCTTTTGCACCGCCTTTTGTACAACTTTTTCTATGTCGATCCCGCGCCCATCGTCCGAGATGGATATGATGATCTGTCCATTTTCTTGCACCGCCGATATGGTGATCAGCGCCGAAGCGTCCTTTCCCTTGTCTTCTCGTTCCTCGACGCTTTCCACGCCGTGATCTACCGCGTTTCTTAAAATATGCATAAGCGGGTCGTTAAGCCCCTCAATCATGATCTTATCGATCTCGACGCCGCCGCCGCTGTGCTTAAAATGCACCTGCTTGCCGAGTTTTTTTGCCAGATTGCGCACGATCTTCGGCAGTTTGGCGTAGATCTGTTCTAGCGGCACCATGCGTACGCTCATTACCGCGTCCTGAAGATCGCGTATGTGGCGTTCCAAAGATTCCAAACGCTCCGCAATCTCCTCTTTGGGCGCGCCGTTTGGCAGCCTTTCTGTGATACGAGAGAGCATAGCGTTGGTGATCACAAGGTCGCCCACGCGGTTAAGCAAAAGATCGATCTTGTCCAGATCGACGCGGATACTAGAGGCTTGGATCTTTTCGGTGGTTCTCTTTTCGTCGCTCTCTTCTCGCGCGATCGGCTTGTCGCTAGACTCCGATTCACCCTTTGCTCTTTCAATATCCGCCTCACTGAACAACACAAACCCGTCTTCGCCTATCCGCTCCTCAACCGCCTGAACGCTTGGCTGCGTACCAAACTGCGATAGCTGCGCCTCTACGTACTCCAGCTTCGTGTTAAAACTCTTCTCGTCGATCTCGCCCTTTGCCTCCCATTCCAAAATCTCCTGCATCACGTCCAGCGAATCGACTAAAAAACTCGCCATTCCGCTCTTGTATTCAATCTCGTTATCCCGTAGCTTGGCGAGCAGACTCTCCAGCGCGTGGGCGTATCTGCTCAAATACACAAACTCCACTCCCCCGCTGCTACCCTTGATCGTGTGCAGAATCCTGAAAAGCTCAGCGAGCGATTCGGCGTCGAGGGAATCCTGCTCCTCCGCCGCCAGCGCCCGTTCGTAAGCGTTTGAAAAAAGCTCCGCCGCTTCGCCTAAGAATAGCTCCTGATATTCGGTCATCTATACGTCCGCGCCCGTAGCCTGCCCGCCGCGCGCCGCTTTCATAAGCTGATCGGCAAGAGTCGAAACTCTCCGCGCAATCCCGCCCGTATGCGCCGCCGTTTCACCGCTTTGGTGGTTGACCGCTACAAGCTCCTCAATTGATTGGTTTATATTGCCCACCTTGTTCATTCCGCTGTGCATAGCGGCGGTTACGGCGTTTACCAGATCGTGCGTGCTTGAAACCTTATTGGAAAGGTCTTCAAACCCTTCGATCATCCTCTTTGATATTCCCATGCCTTCGTTCGCTTTAAGCTGCGTCTGGGCAACAAGCTCCTTGATCCGCTTCGCCGCTTCCGCGCTCTTGCCTGCCAAACTGCGCACTTCGCTCGCTACCACAGCAAAACCCTTGCCCGCTTCACCCGCCGTCGCCGCTTCCACCGCCGCGTTAAGCGACAGGATATTGGTTTGAAACGAGATCGAGTCGATTACGGCGGTCGCCTCTTTGATCAGCGCGGTGGAGGCGTTAATCTCCTCCATTGCCTTAACGGTATCGTGAGAAAAGACGAGTCCGTTTGCCGCCGACTCTCTTGCCTCGATCGCGATTGCCGCCATCTGCTCCGCCTTGTGCGTCGTCTCCTCAATATCTTGAATGATGTCGCGCACGGAAGCGGTGATCCGATCAACGCTAGAAGATTCTCTCGCCGACACCTCTGTCAAAGAAGCCACGGCGCCGATCAACTCTTCTGAAGCGCCGCTCAACGCCACGCTGTGCTTGAGATTCATCGACGCGATCTGACCTAGCGCCGCTCCCAAGCCATTGACGCAGTTTATAAGCCGCGCCGATTCTCCATCGCGAGCGCCCCTTTCCACCGGCCTCGTAAATTCCCCGCGGCGGTAGAGTTCCAGCGTCTCTAGCACGCTTTGAATGAGAGCGCCGATCGTTTGCATCATGCGGTTAAACGCCTTTACAAGCTCGCCGTTCAGAGGAGTCTCAGGTTCGCCGACCAATCGGCGGTTTATATGCCCTCTGTCCACCTGCGCGCATAAAAGCAGCACCTCGCCAAGCGTTTTGATGTCTTCATCGCGCTGTTTTTCGCGCAGACTGGCAATCCTGTTTATCTGTTTGGAGATCGCTCCTTCACTACCCGAAAGCTCCGCAAGGCGCTCAAACTCGTTGGATTCACCCGTAACAAACCCTTCAAGCCGCTCAATGTGCGCGGCAATCTCCAAAAAGTACCGCCGCCTGCGGTAGATTCCCAGATACCAGTGCGCTGCGCATATCGTAAGCGCCGTTATAAACGTGAGCGCTCCCGCGAATAAAATTTTCACGTCGTTTTTGCGGCAAAGATCCTTAACCGTCTTCAGCTCGCCCGTCGCCTGCGCAAGCAAAGCGGTAATCTCGCCGTTAAAATCAAAAAGCGCGTCTTCGTCTCCGCCTTTATCCATAAAAGCGGTGAATTTACCTTTCAGGCGCGTTCCCGCGCCTTTGTCCTCCTGTTCGATCGCGCTTATTGCCGACCACACAAACGTACGTTCCGCCTCTGTTTTAAGCTCCCACCCGTTATCGATCGCGGCAGAAAAAAGCGATTTCAGATGGCTATGCGCCCTTTCTAGCCCCGCGCGCCGCTCCGCCACTGCACCCGATTGTATAACCTGCGCTCTGAGATAGGCAAACGAAGCAAAAAGCGCCGCCGCAATCGCGATCCAGTAAACCGCCGATACCCTCCTGCTCACGACTCTTCCTCCTTTCTCAACTGTTCATAACGCTTTTCATAACGATTGATCTCATCTTCGTTTGCTCTGTTTCTCACCGCCAGAAAGCCCTCTCCATAGGCGGATTCGATCGGGAAGATCGTCGTGAAAACCCAGAACGATTCGCCGCTTTTCGTGGTATTTTTTATAAAGCCCCTCCACGTCGCGCCCCTTGAAATCGTCTCCCAGAGCTGTTTGAAGACGCTCTTTGGCATATCGCTGTGCCGTATCAGCTTGTGTGTCCTGCCCAGCAGTTCCGCCTCCTGAAAGCCCGATACGCGGCACATTTCGTCATTAACATATCGTATATTCCCGTATCTATCCGTTTCCGATATAAGAAGCGTTTTCTCATCTACTAAAACCATTGATCATTCCTTTGAGTTTTTCATGTACCGCTCCACAAGCGCGAACAGCGCGTGCGTGTCGGATTTATTGACAAAATCGGTTACGCCCAACCCTCTGATCTTCTCCGCGATGCCGCTACTGGTCATACTGGAGTTGACGATTACCGGCAGGGACGAGAGCCTAGCGTTCTGTTTCATGTGGGCGATCACCTGAAAGCCGTCTTTCATCGGCATCTCCAGATCGGTAACGATCATGCCGATGTCGCCCGGATCGATCGTGTCAAGACGATCGATCAGTTCCGCGCCATCGCCGTATATTTCGTATTCGATATTAAGAGACCCAAAAAAGTCCGCGAGCTTTTTCGCAGCCGTCGCGCTGTCCTCCGCGATCAGCGCCTTTTTGTGAATGAAGCGATCTGGCTTAGGCTCCGGCACGACAAACGGCGGCATTTCCGGCGGAAAGCCGCTTTCGCTCATCAGCCGCTCAATGTCAAAAATAGAGCCGGGGCGCTCTCTGCCGCCAATTGTGATCTTCGTTTCGTAGAGGATTTTGAGCATGTGCGACGAGAGTTTTTTCAACTCGTAGCTAAATCGATCCTCGATCCCGATGATCTCTCTGGCAAAAAAACCGATCCGCTTAAAGTTTACATTGCAGACGACTCCCACGCTGTACACGCTCGGATCGCATGCGGGCATGCCAAGCCACTTGTCGAGATCGACAAAGGTTACAACCTCGCCGCGTATATCCGCCACTCCGATAATGATGGACGACGGATCGCGGTTTGGAACGATCTCAATCTCGTTTAGTATCACGAAATTTTGTACCTTTGAAACGTTTACCGCGTATATCTCCATATTGCCCGTATAAAAAAAGGCAAGCTGCATGATGTTGTTGAGATGGCTTTCGGTCATGCTGCTAACGATTTTTTGCAGATTGGTGTTCATTTTAAGCGCTCGTACAGTTTCTGTGTTATCTTGATCACCGCCTCTTGTCTGAACGGCTTCACCAAGTAGCCCGCCACGCCCATCTTGAGCATCTGAACCACCTTGCTGTGCGATCCTTCGGTTGTGGCCATTATGATTTGCAGGTGCGGGTATATCTTCATCTCCCTGATACTCTTGACCACCTGCTCTCCGCTCATAGTAGGCATATTCCAGTCAAGAAACATCGCCTTCGTGTCAGGGTGTTTTTCCAGCAGAAGAAGCGCCTCTTCGCCATTGGATGCCTCAAGCGCCATGATGGACGGAAAGGAGTACCTGATTGCGCCGATAATCACCTTGCGCATCGTGATCGAGTCGTCCGCAACGATGATCTTAAACACGCTTTCGCCATCCTGCGATTGGGCGCTTAAATAGCCGGCAATGCGTTTATCGCCGGAGAGATCAAAAAAAAGCATACTACCCGAAAGGGTGGCGAGAACAAGCTGTCCCGACGCGCTGTCGTACGTGAAGGCGGTAATAGCGTCTCCGAGCTTGTCTATGATCAGCGGCTCACGGTTGATATTCAGCAGATTTAGCAGTACAAGTTCCCCTGCCATAGAGGAGATCAGCACGCCATCGGTTCCAAAGCGGCGCATCTGTGTGATCGCGCCTTTTCCCAGCGTAATTACCCGCAGCGCTTTGCGGCTCTCCCTGCCGCTCACTCCGATCCGCCCGCTTTCGTCCGCGCTAAAGAGATAGCCGCCGCAAAAAAGAAGCCGCGTAATCGCCGCGTTGTGCAACTCTAACTTCTCACGATTAAATCCGCGCAGGCTTGCAAGCGTAACGCCAAAGCGCGCGTCAGCCGCCGCGATATGCTCATTCTCGTCGTCAAACGCAAGAGAAGAAACGGCAGCGTCCAGTTTTAACTCCAGCAGCACGGAAGCGTCCCTTGTGTCCCACACTGAACATCTTCCAGCGCTGTCTCCCAGCGCCGCGAGCGTTCCGTCCATGCTTACGGCAAAGGCGCTTATATCGGCACGATCGGCCGGTATACCGCACGCCTTCGTCTTCTGATGATCGTCAACCGAATACCTCTCAACGGCGCGTTCTGCCATATTTATGGCAAACACCGCGTCGCTGGAAACCTCGAACTCAAATGGGCGCTTTGGGTCTATATCGATGTTAAACGCGTCAGTTACGTACTGCGTGGAAGCCTCCAAAACGCGCACGAGACAGAAGCCGCCCCCGTTCGTAAGCACCAGCAGCCTGCCGTCATTGATGTGCCTGACCTGTATCAGCGGCTTGCCAACCCGCAAGTTTCGCTTTACTACCGCCATGCCTCCCCTTTTTATAAGTTTTTAGCAATAAAGCATAACACGTTCCAAAGGAAGCAGATATTACAATGACAGCACCCTAAAAAAAAGGAGGCTCTAATGACAGAATCTAAACTTTACAACCTATTGAGCGCGCATGGAATCACCGTTGCGCCGTATAAATCGATCGCCTTTGATGAAAAGCCGGAGATTGACTTCTTTCCGGCTGCGCTGAAGATCGAATCACCAAAGGTAGTGCATAAAAGCGAATATGGAGCGGTAAAGCTCAATATCGCAAGTAACGAGCAGCTTCAAGCGGCAAAAGCGGAGATTATCAAAAACGTGGAGAGCCGCGGCGTGAAGCTTGACGCAAGCGATCGCTTTATCGCCACTAAGATGATGCGCGGCGAGGAGTTGTACTTCGGCATGGTTAATGACGACGTATTCGGCAAGACGATCCTCTTTGGCAAAGGCGGCGTTCTGCTGGAACTCTATAAAGACGTTGGCTATATCAGCCTTGATGCCGAGAGAGAGGAGATCGGGCGGGCGCTACGATCGACCAAAATATCCAAGTTGCTGGATAACTTCAGAGGACTGGGCTTTTCGATCGATGGCGCGGTTGATTTTGTCGTTAAACTGCAAGAGTTTATCAGGAAAAACCCGACGGTCAGCGAAATGGACATAAACCCTGTGCTGCTTACCAGCGAAGGGTTGATCGCCGTTGATGCCCGCGTAACGTTTGACGACAAAGCGGACGTGAAAACGCGGGCGCGCGGACGCTCCAACTTTTTTGACAATAGGCGCGTCGCCGTGATCGGCGCTTCGTCCGATCCGAGCAAAGTTGGATACGCAATAGCAAAAAACGCGCTTAATTTCAAAGGCGAGGCGTACTTTGTGAACGCCAGAGGCGGTGAGCTATTTGGTAAAAAGCTCTATAAAAGCGTGCCGGAACTGCCGAACGATGTTGATGCCGCCGTGATTAGCATACCCGGCAAATTTATTCTGCAAACGCTGGAGGAACTTGTCGATAAAAACGTGAAGAACGTGATGGTGATCAGCGCGGGCTTCAAAGAGGTCGGCGATCTGGAGGGCGAACAGAAGCTGATCGATTTGGTCAACAAGCACAACCTAAATATGATAGGACCAAACTGCCTAGGCTACTACAAAGGCGAAGACAGCCTGAACCTCACCTTTGGATCAAACAACGTACTCGACGGCGATATCGCCGTTGTAAGCCAGTCTGGAGCAGTGCTGGCGGCTTTGATGGATAAGGCGTTTCAGTACAAGATCGGCTTCAGCCATATCGTTTCCGTAGGCAACATGGCAGACCTTGACTTCGGCGACCTGATCGGCATGCTCGAAAGCGATCCTAAGTGCAAGGCAATAAGCCTCTACGTGGAAGGCATGAGTAACGGAAAAACCTTTCTTGAGGCGGCGCGGCGATGTAAAAAACCGATCTATGTTTTCAAAACGGGGCGCAGCAATGAGTCTAAGGCGGCGGCGTTCAGCCATACCGGCAACCTCAGCGGCAACTACGAGATGTTTAAGGGATTGCTTGAAAGCGCAGGTTGCATAATGCTTGATAATATCGAAGCGCTTATCTTCCGACCTGCGCTTGCGAAGGCAAAAAATATCCTGATTATCACCAATGCGGGCGGTCCCGCCTCGATCCTCACGGACTACATCGTCGATCACGGCAAGTCGCTTTATAAACTTACCGACGAGAACATCAGAGTGCTGGATGCGGCTTTGCCTTTTAACTGGCCCAAAGCCAATCCAGTGGACATTATCGGCGACGCTATGAGCGATCGCTACGAAAAGACGCTGGAAATCACGCAGGAGTTTGATGGCGTCGATCTGATCTACGTGGTCGTTACACCGCAGTTTATGACCGATGGCGACAAGATCGCGGAACTTCTGCTGAGGAAGTGGAAAAAGCCCGTGATTCCCGTAATGCTTGGCGGTAGCGATCTGCAAAAGGGCTTCGATCTGCTGAAAAACAATGGGGTTCTTTCGTTTGACACATTAAAGGGAGCGACTGAACTGCTATAGCGCCGCCTATTTCGCGCTCCATCGCCTTTTGGCGGCGGAAGCGCGTTTTCGGATTAAGGCAGGGTTTAAGTCTTTAAGCGCCATATGGAAGAGTTAAGATTTAAGTTCGGGGATACTGACAGAAAACAATAATCAAAATCATAGAAGACTCAATTATTGGAGTCTCTTTATATGATCTTGTATGCTGTCAATGTCGTCATCTTGAAGTACTTCATGGTATTCGAACGCGTCGTGAGGTTGAGATACAATAACGCCTATGTATATTTTACGAACAGCCGAATCGGCTACAGAGGGGCAAAGCGACAAGATCGCCGATCAGATCAGCGACGCCGTGGTGGACGCGGTTCTGCAAAAGGATATAAAAGGATCGGTCGCGTGTGAGACGTTAATCTCTAATGGGTTTTGCATTGTGGCGGGCGAGATGACGACAGACAGCTATGTGCCGATCGTGGAGATCGCAAAAAACACGATCCGCGAGATCGGCTACACAGACGGCGCGTACGGATTTGACTACCGCAGCGCGGGCGTGATCACCGCTGTCAATGAGCGCACAAGCGATCTCTCCGAAGGCGTGATGATAGATGGCAAGATCGGCGCGAGCGACTCTAGCCAAGTCGTGGGGTTTGCCTGCAACGAAACGCCGGAGATGATACCTTTTGAAACCTCTTTAGCGCGCAATCTGGCAGAAAAATTAGCCGAAGTACGAAAGAGCGGTCTGCTGCCGTTTTTGCTTCCAGATGGGAAAACGCAGGTAATAGTACGTTTTGACGGGGATAAACCGGTGGCGATTGAGCGTATCGTCATATCCGTACAGCACGCGAGGCAAACGCCGCTCAAACAGCTTAGAGAGGCGGTGATCGAAGAGGTGATCAAAACCACGGCGCCAAAGGAACTGCTATCTGATTGCGAGATGGCGGTTAATCCCGCCGGAACTTTTGTAATTGGCGGCCCGCAATGCGATACTGGATTGACAGGGCGTAAAAGTATCGACGATTGCTACGGCGCTAGAGTGCCGCACGGCGGCGGAGCGCTCAGCGGCAAAGACCCTATGCGTATCGATCGGCTTGGCGCGTATCTGGCGCGTTATCTGGCGAAAAATATCGTAGCCACTGGCGCGGCAAAGAGCGCAGAGGTGCGGCTCACCTATCAAATTGGCGCGCCGGAGCCGATCGCCGTTGCCGTTCATACGGCATCCGACAGCGGCGTTGACGATCAAGCCTTATCGGCTCGAATAGCAAAAGAGATCGACCTTACAAGCGGGACAGCGGCAAAACGGCTTGAACTGCTCAAGGCGCAGTACCGCAAAATCGCCGTCTACGGTCATTTTGGGCGCTCTGGTTTTGGCTGGGAAGAAACCGATCTTGCCTCTGAAATCAAGCGGTTCATTTAAGAGCAGATAAGTTAGAGTTTGTAGTGCATTTCATATCTTAAAACATAAGGAAAAGTCATGTCTGTAAAGATCACCGATGCCTGTATCTGCTGTGGCGCCTGTGTGGACGAGTGTCCCGTCGGCGCTATTTTGGACGACAGCGAAAACCCCGAAGGGGAAGCCGCTTACTACGTGCAGCCGAAAGCATGCGTAGAGTGCGAAGGGCACTACGACGCTCCCGCCTGTGCTTCACAGTGTCCTACTGAGGGATGTATCGTCTATTCCGAAGGCAACAAAAGAGGCATGCTGGCAGGCACTCCCGTCGCCGCGTAACTGCCTGAAACGCCGGCTTTAGCCGGCTTCTGTTACAATCCCCCGTTTTTACAATTTTTTGGGGGGATTTGCTAGATGGAAAAAACCCTTTCTATCATAAAACCAGACGCCGTAAAAAAGGGCGTTATAGGCAAGATAATTGATCGCTTTGAGTCGAATGGATTGAAGATCTCCGCGTTGAAAAAGATACGTCTGGATCGCGTTCAGGCTGAGGCTTTCTACGCCATTCACAGAGATCGCCCGTTTTTTGGCGATCTCGTCGAATTTATGACAAGCGGTCCAATCGTCGTTATGGTGCTTGAGGGTAGCGGCGCCGTTGCGAAAAACCGCGAGTTGATGGGGGCGACCAACCCTAAAGAGGCAAAAAAAGGTACTATACGCGCCGATTTTGCTGAAAGTATCGACGCAAACGCCGTACACGGAAGCGACAGCGCGGAAAACGCTGAAAAAGAGATAGCGCAGTTTTTCGGGGCGTTTGAGATACTCTGATGCGCATTGCATTTGCGCGCGCGGGCAATTCGCCAATCGCGGCATGCGTGCGAAGTGGCGGTATCTCGCTCATAGGCTCTCTCGTCAGAAAGGGGAGTTTGGTTCTGTTCAGCGGTGAGATCGAGGGTTCATTGCGGCTGACGTGCGATCGGTGCGCGGAAGAGTACGAACACCGCTTGAACGAGCCGGTTGAGCTTCTGATCTCAGACGGCATTTTTGACACGCAAGGGGAGGAGGAGCAGCCTCTGGCGGTTGTCGAAATGTCCGATGGCATGATCGATATGGAGGCGATTCTGGCGAGTGAAGTTCAGTCGATTATATGCGACTATCACCGCTGCAAAAAGTGTAGCGCTATCTAACGTAACAAAAGGAGAACAAAATGGCAGTACCAAAAAGACGAGTGTCGCACACGAGAGCGGCAAAGCGGCGTACGCACTACGCGGTTACGCTTAAATCGCCTGTGAAGTGCAAGTGCGGGGCGTTTAAGCTGCCGCACCATGTATGCCCTAGCTGCGGCGCGAAATAGTTAATGATTAGAGTCTCAATTGACGCGATGGGCGGCGACCTAGGAGCGCAGCCTATCATCGAAGGAACCGCGCAGGCGCTGGAAGCCGTGCGGTTTGAACCGATCCTTGTCGGCAGGAAGGCGGAGATACTAGACATTCTCGCGCCTAAATACCACAACGCGGTGCGCATTGTCGAAGCGGAAGATATGATCGCTATGCATGACGCGGCTACGGACGCGCTTAAACGTAAAGAGAGCAGCATCTTTAAGGCGGTCGATCTCGTGGCGAAAAAGGAGGCAGACGCCGTTGTTTCCGCGGGACACAGCGGAGCGACAATGAGTCTGGCGACGCTGAAGATCGGACGGCTCAAAAAAGTGCATCGCCCCGCGATCGCCACGCTTATGCCCACAAAGATCATCGACAAGCATACGCTGGTGCTGGACGTGGGCGCGAATGTGGATAGCGAGCCTAAGCACCTCTTTCAGTCGGCGGTTATGGGGCAGGCGTACGCAAAGAAACTTCTCAAGCTGGACAATCCACGTGTAGGGCTTCTTGCAAACGGCGAAGAGGATTCCAAAGGGGACAAGCTGGTAAAAGATACCTTTGCGATGCTAAGCGCGATCCGCAAGGACGGCTTTAACTTTCTAGGCAACGCCGAAGGATCGGACGTTTTCAAAGGCGGATTCGACGTGATCGTATGCGACGGCTTTGTCGGAAATATCCTCCTGAAAACCAGCGAGGGCGTGGCGGAGGCGATCTTTTCCGTACTTAAAAACAGCGCGGCGAAATCTCCGGCGGCGTTGCTTGGCGCCTATCTGCTCAAAGGGGCTTTCAAGACGCTCAAACGGCAGATGGACTATGCGGAGTACGGCGGCGCGCCGCTAATTGGCATAAACGGCTGCGCAATCGTCAGCCATGGCAAAAGCAACGCTAAGGCGATAAAAAACGCCATCTTGCAGGCGATCCGCTTTGTAGAATCGAGCGTAAACAGCGAAATTTCCGTCTATCTTGAACGTTATCAGAGCGTGGAAAAAGGTATATGAGGCGCTTTGCTTCTATAGTGTCCGTAGGGGCGTACGCCCCAAAAAAGGTACTCACCAACGCCGATCTGGAAAAGATGGTCGATACAAGCGACGAGTGGATTTTTAAGCGCACGGGAATTAGAGAGCGCCGTATTGCCGCGGACGACGAGGCGGCAAGCGATTTGGGAGTCTGCGCGGCAAAGATCGCGCTGGAGAGGGCAAATAGGCGCATAAAAGATATCGACTTGATCATTCTTGCCTCTTTGTCCGGCGATTTTCATTCTATGCCATCCACCGCCTGTGTTTTGGCGGGTAAACTTGGCGCAAAAAATACCCCCGCTTTCGATCTACTGGCGGCGTGCAGTGGGTTTGTCTATGGGCTAAGCGCCGCGAAAGCCTACATTGAAAGCGGAATGGCTCAAAGCGTGCTACTCGTCGGCGCGGAAGCCGCCAGCCGTTTTATCGACTACACCGATCGTTCCACATGCGTTCTCTTCGGCGATGGCGCGGGCGCGTGCGTCCTCGCCGCCACAGACGACCCCCAAAAAGCGGTGATCGACGTTGAAATTGCCACTAACGGCAAAAAATGGGATTTTCTGACGATCGACGGCGGCAGCAGCAACACGATCCAATCGGGCGGCGTTCCCTTCATAAAGATGAGAGGAAGCGAAACCTTCAAGCTCGCCGTACGCACGATCAGCACCTCCGCAGCCGCGATCTGCAAAAAAAACGGTATTAAGAGCGAAGAGATCGATCATTTTATCCCGCATCAGGCAAACGAGCGGATCATACGGGCTGTCGGAGCGATACTTGGGCTTAAAGACGAGCGGATCGTTTTGACGGTCGATCGCTTTGGCAACACCTCCGCCGCCTCTATTCCAATGGCGATTAACCATATCTACGAGGAAAATAGGCTCAAAACAGGCGATCTAATGCTGCTAGACGCCTTCGGCGGCGGCTTGACATGGGGTAGCGCCCTGGCGCGGTTCGCCGGTTGTCCGCTCTGATGAAAATCTGCTTTTTCAATATGGCGCTCGCATGGGGCGGCGGCGAGCGATGGCATTTAGATGCCGCGATCTCCGCCAAAAAAGAGGGGCATACGGCCTATGTCGCCGCCCACAAAAAAGGCGTCCTGCTCCTGCGCGCAAAGGAGTCGGGGATAGAGACCGCGCCGTTTGCGATTGGTAACTACAGCTTCTTAAATCCCTTCAAACTTCTTGAGGTTGCCCGCTTTTTCAGAGGCTTTGACGTGGTGGTGTTAAACTTCTCCAAAGACCTAAAGATCGCCGCGCTTGCCGCCAAAGTTGCCTCCCGATCCGGCGGAAAGATACGTGTCGTCTACCGCCGCGGACTTGCGGCGGCACTCAAAAACAGCTTTTATAACCGCCTTATATTCAGCCGCTTTCTCGATGGCGTGATCGTCAACTCTTTGGCCACAAAAGCATCTCTTCTAAAAAACAACAAAACGCTTTTCCCCAACGATCGCATCAAGCTCATATACAACGGGATCGACACGGCAAAATTTACACCCGCCGCGCAAAAAAGAACCGGAGGCGAGATTGTGGTAGGAACGCTGGGGCGGTGCGTCTATCAAAAGGGGCACGATCTTTTCCTGCGAATAGCCGCTGTGCTGAAACGGCGCGGCGTCCAATGCCGTTTTAGGCTAGGCGGTAGCGGCGAACTGCTTCATAGCCTAAAGCGGCAGGCAAAAAGTCTGGGGATCGCGGATATGGTGGAATTCGTGGGCTTCGTGGACGAACCGTCGGCGTTTATGCGCGATCTGGATATTTTTGCCCTCACCTCGCGGTGGGAGGGCTTTGGATTTGTAACGGCGGAAGCGCTTTCGTGCCAAGTTCCAGTCGTGGCGTTTAATGTCAGCAGTACGCCCGAAATCGTCTCAAACGGGGAAAACGGCTTCCTGATCGATCTGCCGGAGGGAGGTTTTGACGCCGCGCTGGAGAGCTTTGCCGATAAGATCGAGCTACTGATCGCAGATACTCTCCTACGGACGAAGATGGGCGAAAACGGGCGTTTGAGAGTCTGTGAGCGCTTTGATCGAGAGAGGAATATGTCAGAGGCGCTTGATTACCTCGCCGTAATCGCAAAGGGCGCGGCGGCGGATCGCCGAAAGCAGACGCCATCCGGCTAGGCGTGCGAAAGCGCGAAAGTTTCACGACAGATGGCTGTGAGGATGGGTGTGCGGCGGCAGATCGCCGTGCGAGTGCAATATCTCCAGCCGCAGATTGGCGGCTAGGGTCAATCCGCCGCTACTGAGCGTGTATATTTTATCGACGACGCGCTCAATAAACTCCTGATTATGCGACACGATAATAACGCTCTTGTCCAGCTTTGCCAAAATCTCCGCAAGCCGCAGTTGATACGCGTAATCAAGGGCGTTTGTCGGTTCGTCGAGCAGTAGCAAACTCGGCTCTTTGATCAGCACTCCGGCGAGTGCCGCCAGCTTTTTTTCACCGCCGGAGAGGTGGTACACCACTTTGCCGCGCAAATTTTCGATGTCAAGCTCGCGCATCATCGCAAGCGTCCTCTCTTGCGCCTCGCTACGATCTACGCCGGCGGCAAGCAGGCTGAACGCTATGTCGTCCTCCACGATCGGGCAGAGAAAGTGATTGTCCGCGTCCTGCAAAAGATAGCCGATTTTGACCCGTATCGGCTCGTAATCTTCCATACTTGCCATGTGTTTATGAAAAAGCCGTATCTCGCCGCCGTCGATCTTTTCCAAACCGGCCACACATTCGAGGAGCGATGTTTTGCCGCAGCCGTTTGGACCGATGATCGCGATCTTCTCCTTATGCCCCACTTGCAGATTGATGCCGCTGAAAATCTCGCGATCGAGACGCTTGAACGACAGGTTTGTCAGCTCGACGGAGCAGCTCACAGGAAAGTCCCCGCTGGAATAAACGCGGCGGCGGCGAGCGCGATCAGCGCGTAGTCGGCAAGCGCGAACGGGCTTGGGCTGGAAAGCGCGTATATTCTGCCGTTGAACCCCCGCGCGCGCATAGTTTTTTCAAGCGCCTGCGATCGCGCAAACGCTTTGACGATCAGCGCCCCTAAAAAGCTGGCAATCAGGCGGTAGCTTTGCAGATTGGCGCGAAGCTGCCAGCCGCGCAGAAGCAACGCGCGGCGGAAGTGCGCGAATTCGGCGCGAATGAGCGTGGAAATTTTGACAAGAAAGTAGAGTAAAGCGGTCAGCTTTTGGGGTGCGCGAAGGCGTAGAAACGCGGCGGCGAGCGCGAATGGATCGCCCTTTGAAAAGAGTGCTAACGCCGTTAGAAGCACAAGATTTGATCGCACAAAGATCAACAGGGCAAGGCGCGGCTGATCGGCTAAGAGCAGGCTGGCGGCTACGACGACCATAAACAGATTCAGCAGGATCAGCCTCTTAAAGACAAGTAACGGATCGCAGAAAAACAGGAGCATAGCGGGAAGCGCCGCCATTGGTAGCGAGATCGTCTCTGCGGGCGCTACCGCCACGCTATAGGCGGCGAGCGCAATCACCCTGCTTTCATACAGCGGCGCGCTCTGAAAATGCCCCATATAAATTCCCCCCAAAAAACACACACCATACAACCACAAGCCTTAAACCTAGGAAAAAGCGGGGCTACGCAAAAGTCGCGGGAATGACGAGAAGCGGAACGAAGGAGCGATAGGCGCATAGGACGCGCTAACGCTAAAAGCTAGGGAATAACTTTAGTCGGTAGCGCGTAATAAGTCCGTTAGCGGTAGATGACTACGCTAAATCCGTCGCCTATTGGCGTCGGATTGATTTTGTATTCTTTACCAAAATCGGCGATCGCCGATTTTACGCCGCCATACTCGGGGTTGAAGTAATCGTGAATCAATATCGCTCCGCCCTCGACCAACTTTGGATAGAAGAATCTTAATCCAGCCAAAATCGGATCGTATAGATCGAAGTCGAGATTCACAAAGCAAAAACGATCGTCGATTCCTTGCGCGGTCTGCGGAAAAAATCCCTTTTTTATGACCGCTTTATTCGGATAGGGTAACTTGGCTTTTACAATATCTTCAGAGGTCATTTCAAAGTAGCTGATTTTATCCGCAAATTCGGAAAATCCGCTGATATTGTCTTTCGCCGCCTCTTTTTTGTCAAAACCCGTAAAGGTATCGAAAAGATATAGCGTTTTGTCAGGGAAAACGCGGTTGATCTCTCTTGCAAAATCGCCTTGAAAAACGCCGCCTTCGGCTACGGAACCTTCGGTCTTTCTTTCTTTGAGCATTTCGCCCAATTTTTCAAGAAAAACTATCCTTGCGCGAACGGGAACCGTTACGTATTCAATGTTGATTTTGTATCTATCTACGCCGAGATCAATGAGTTGTTGGGGAACGGACTCTATGCCCGTTAAGGTTGCGATTATCACAACGTCGTAATTATGATCGCTTATCGCTTTCGGAGGGTATATTTTCTTGCTATAAGTATTTGCCCCCCCCCATTAACATCTGTCCAACGTTTGGGATCGTTGTCTAGGAAGCCGATTACATCGTATTTTTGCTCTACGCTCGACATAATCGACTTTGCGGTTCCACCAGAACCGAAAATAAACGCTTTTTGCTTCATTGAAGCTCCTTTCTCGCCGCGGCGGTGTAAAATTTTACAAGCTACCCGCCGATTTTACTAGAAAACCAATTACGCGGCGGTGCAAAATTTCACAAACCACCCGCCGATCTTATTGGTTCGCAATAAAAGATGCGCTTGGCGTCCCTGTCATACCGTGCGGGATAACAGAGGCACACAAGCAGAGTCACACACTTTCCCGCGTCATTTTTTTACGTGTGTTTGGATCGAGATATTTTTTGCGTACTCGGATAGATTTGGGAGTGATCTCCACAATCTCATCATCGGCGATCCACTCAAGGGCAGTTTCCAGCGTATGCTCTCTTGGCGGTACAAGTTTGATCGCATCGTCCGATCCGCTCGCCCGCATATTTGTAAGCTGTTTGCCCTTGATTGGATTTACATCCAGATCGTTTGGGCGGGAGTGTTCGCCGAGTATCATTCCTACATAAACTTTATCCTGCGGTTTTATGAAGATTACGCCGCGATCTTGCAAATTGAAAATGCTATACGCCACCGCCTCGCCGTTTTCCATCGATACAAGCGCTCCGTTGCTTCTGCTCTCAACCGATCCATTAAATGGGCGGTAGTCTAAAAATGAGTGGTTCATAACGCCTTCGCCTTTAGTGTCGGTAAGAAACTGTGTGCGAAGTCCTATCAAAGCGCGAGCTGGAATTTCAAACTCCATCCGTGTATATCCAGCGCCCATAGGTATCATCGTTTTCATCTCCGCTTTTCTCTTGCAAAGTTTTTCAATAATAGCGCCCGAAAACATTTCGGGAAGATCGACAACAAGATGTTCAAATGGCTCCAGCCTAATGCCGTTTTCCTCTTTGATAATCACCTCTGGTCTGCCTATTGAAAACTCAAAGCCTTCTCTGCGCATACTTTCGGCAAGCACGGTAATTTGCAGCTCTCCACGTCCAGAAACTTTGAATCTGCCCTCGTTTTCTTCTTCCATCTTCATGGCGATATTCGTGTGCATCTCTTTCTCTAGGCGATCGCGTAGTTTATTTGACGTTATATGTTTTCCCTCTGTGCCTGCAAGGGGAGAATCATTAACGGCGAATAGTACGGAAAGCGTAGGTTCTTCTATATGCAGCGGATCGAGCGGCATAGGGTTTGCCGGATCAACAAGGCTGTCGCCGACATCGATCGTTTCAAAACCGGCGATCGCCACGATATCTCCTGCGTGCGCCTCCTCGATTTCCATTCGTGTAAGCCCGTAAAAACCGATCAGTTTTGTGATTCGCCCGCTTACCTTGTCTCCATCCGATTTCACAAGCATATGCGTTTGATTTTTACGCAGTCTGCCGTTAAATATCCGCGCTATTCCAATCTTGCCCACATAGCTATCATAATCAAGCGTAAATACCTGCGCCTGTACGTTATTTGCGCTGTCGCCGCTTGGCGGCGGAACTTCGCGCACGATCGTCTCAAAAAGCGGCCGCAGGTCTTTGCCGTCGTCCTCAAGTTTCAATTTAGCGTAGCCGTTTACGCCCGAAGCGTAGATGATGGGAAAGTCAAGCTGGCGTTCGCTCGCCTCCATCTGTACGAGCAGATCAAAAACTTCGTTGACCACGCGATCCGGATCGGCGGCGGGCTTGTCGATTTTATTGACAACGACGACGGGGCGCAACCCAAACCAAATCGCCTTCTTGACGACAAAGCGCGTTTGCGGCATAACGCCCTCCTGCGCGTCCACAAGCAGCAGTACGCCATCTACCATCTTCAGTACGCGCTCCACTTCACCTCCAAAATCGGCGTGTCCGGGCGTGTCTATGATGTTGATCTTGTAGTCTCCATAGCGAATTGCGGTGTTTTTGGAGAGGATTGTTATGCCCCGCTCGCGCTCTTGATCGTTGGAATCTAAAGCACACTCCTCGATCCGCTCATGCTCGGCGAAGGTGCCCGATTGCCTTAAAAGCCCATCGACCATTGTGGTTTTGCCGTGATCTACGTGGGCGATCACGGCGATATTTCTTATTTGCATTCAGCTCCGTCCTTATAAAAGGGAAAATGGCGCGAATTATAGCGCGGCAATCCTCACCCTTTTTGCGCGGCAATCGAAATGTTCTCCAGCGAACGCTCCTTGAGCGCGTTGATAAGCTCTATAAAATTTTCAAAACGGCTGGAACGATCCGCTCTAATGATGATCATATCTTCCCTATGCACGTAATCGAGCCTCAGAAGCAGTGTGTAAAAATTAACCGATTCACCGTTAAAAAAGAATTCGCCGTTTTCGCTTATAGTAATCTCAATTTTATTTTGCCCGCTTGCAGGTACAATGGGTACGCTTGCGTTAGCCTCCGGAAGCGCCACTTTGATAACTCCACTTGATATAAAAGAAGCGGTAATAAGAACGATGCAAAGCAAAACGAGCATAATATCAATAAACGGAAGAACGTTTATGGATTCAATCTTTTTTAGCTTCACGCGTTTCCCAGAGCGTCAGCAAGATATCCGACTTGCGTACCAGCAGGTTATACACGAACGACGAAGGAATTGCGACAATCAAGCCAAAAGCCGTAGCTTTGAGGGCAAGAGCGAGTCCGACCATTATTACGCTTGGGTCTATACTGGTAGTGTCGGCGGCAATGTCTATAAATGTCATCATAATACCGGCGACTGTGCCGAGCAGTCCAATATAAGGGGCGTTTACCGCGATCGATGCCAGAAGAGAGAGATTTTTGGTTAGGGCAATCTCTAATAACTCTTTACTGTCAAATTCGTTCAAGCGGACAAACTTATAATAGATAAGTCTCTCAATAACTATCCAAACGGCGATAAATCCCATTACGGCGAGTATTCCAAAGATAATATACTCTATAAGCTCTTTCTCGATCATTGTAGACGATCCAAGCGTTCAATGATGTTTGGATGAGTTTCATAAAAAAGCGCGTAAAGCGGTTGCTTTTTAGGAAAGCTCTTGTTTTCATTTATCAGCTTGATCAACGCAAGTTTAAGAGCTTCTTTACTTGTCAGTTCTGCCCCAAATTGGTCGGCGGCGAACTCGTTTCTGCGGCTGATAAAGTTAAAAAGCGGCGCGGCAAAGAAAAAGAGAGGAGAGGAAAACAGTACAAAAGAGAGCATAATCACATGTGAGGATTTCTGTAAACCAAAAAACTCAAAGTAACCAGAAGGCAGGTTAGCAAAAATCGCCAGAAAAGCAAAGAGCAAAACGCCGATTACGGCTATATTTTTGTATATATCCTTGTGCCTAAAATGCCCAAGCTCATGCCCAAGAACAGCTAGTATTTCGTCTTTTGAAAGTTTCTCGACAAGAGTATCGTAAAGAACCACAGACTTAGTCGCCCCTATGCCGGCAAAATACGCGTTGAGTCTCGTGTCTCTTTTTGAGGCATCAACGCAAAAGACGCCTTTCGATTTGAAGCCGGCTTTTTCAAGTAACGCGATAATGCTCGCGCCTAGTTCCGTTTGATCGATAGGAGTAAATTTATCAAAAAATTTTGCGCGAATAACTGGAAACAGCATATTGATAGCAATAAGCATGATCATCAAAATAAAGAAGACAGCTATCCATCTGCTTATGGCGTAGTCAAGGAGGATCTCGGACAAAATATACGCAATAGCCGAAACCAGCAAAAGCGTTATAACCAGCGATTTAACCCAATCTGCGGTAAAGATAGACTTTGTGGTGTTGTTAAAGCCATATTTTGCATCAACAATAAAGGATTTATAGTAATTTATCGGCAACGTTAAAATTTCATTAAAACATACGAAAAGCGCCATTAAACAAACCGCTTTTAACGCACTGCTCTCAATATATATGAAATCCAAAAATCGTAACCCAAACGCGATCCACCATAGAAAGATAACGGCATTATATATGGTAGAAAATATGGATACTTTCTCTTGAACCTTGCTATACTCAGCCGCGCTTTGCCACACCGCGTCGCTTAAAATCTCCGCCTTTTGCCCTTGAAGTCTTTTCACATAGCGAATTTGCATAATGGAAAGCGCAATCGAAACAACAACAGACAAAAAAAATACAGCCAGCAAAAAAACGGCAATCGCCACAATGCACCTCAGTTAATTAAGTGAGAGGGCTAATTGTATAACGTCCGACCTTTATTAGCGTCGGTCAGCGGGTCTTTAATTCGCCCGATCGGAAGTACTCTTTTGCCTCGCCTTCTTGCCTGCCCTCTCGAAACGTCCTCTCAATCCTCAACTCGCCGGACTCATAATACTCCCTTTCAACGCCATCCGGCGATCCATTTGAATAGGGCTTAGCCTTCCATAAAGCGCCGGATTTATGATATTCCTTTACCTCTCCCGCTATTTTGCCATCGACAAAAGGGGTCTCTTTCATTATGATGCCCGATTTATAGTATCTCGTTTCTATCCCGTCTTTTTTGCCGAGTTTATATTGGGTTTTTGTCTGGATGTTACCATCGGAATCGTAGGTTATTTCAAACCCGTCGATCGCCCCATCAACAAATGCCGTTTCTACCCATACGGCGCCGCTCTCATAGAACTGTCTGTCTAAGCCGTTTTTTACTCCATTGATATATGGAGTTTCCCACCAGAGTTCGCCGGACTCAAAATATAGATTTAATGTACCGTTTATCTCACCGCCTGAAAAGGGGGTTTGAGAAAAGATACTGCCGTTTTCGTAGTAGACGTTTGCGATACCGTTCTTTTTGCCGTCCTTAAAGGGTGTTTCCATTTTGAGCGCGCCGGATTCAAAATAAACGATCGACAGATAATCACATTCACATTCGCTTCCATCGTAATAGCGCGTGATATTGGAATCTTCTTCTTGAGCATAGGAAAAAAGCAGCAACGCTACTATTAAGAATATCTTGTTCATTGTTTTAACTCTTTGATAAAATTCCGATCTCTTCGGAAAATTTTACTTTACACCCGCTCGCAACATTGAAGTCGGCGGCGCCTTCCTGAGAGATCATTACGATTGTCGAACCCATCTTGAAATAACCAAGCGAATCGCCTCGCTTGACCGACATATTTAATCTGTGTTCACTGCTGTGTTCTGCATTGATCAAATTTTCAAACTCCGGCATAAATTCAAAAAAGATTTTTCCCACGTTTAAGGCGGCGACAAAAACCAATATCCAGCGTTTACCATTATGATCTTTCGCCTCTAAAATCGCGCGCTCATTCAAACAGAATAAGTTGCGTTTATTGCGTAAAAATAGTTTATTTACAGGGTAGAGCCGACCGGGGATATGGACGACTCTTATAAGTTTCAGATCGCAAGGCGCGTGATAGTGGTGATAGTCGCGCGGTGAAAGGTAAAAATTTTGATAGCTTCCGCCTTCAAATATCTTTGCGTCAATATTCAGCAGAAGCGGATCGACGGAGTACGAGACGCCTTTGATTTGAAAAATCGTCTTATCCGTTACCCTACCGCACTCTGTTATAAGGGCATCGCAAGGGCTTATTATTGAGAATGGATCACGCGGCATCTCTCTCATGTTTATAAGCGATCTGGTAAAAAGTTCATTTAGAGATCGGTAGTTTACTGGCGGCTCATATTCACTCATATCTAGTTTGAACAAAAACGCGTATAAACGGTTTATCTGCCGCTGAATCGCGGGGTAGTGTCTCTTATCGGCTATGCGCCCAAAGATGTGCGACATTGCGTTTGTTATATGTTTACGATGCATAACTTTCCTTTTTTTCTTCAAGTGTGAGATAGCAATTTACGTTTTCTTCTAAAGAAGTTTTTATCATTGAAAGCTGCTCGCTTATCCTAATCAGCTCGCCACGGTCGAAAACAGGGCTGCATATAGCGCTTTCTAGCTCCTTTACCTCTCTCTCCTGCTGCTCTATCAGAAGCGGAAGCTGCTCCAATAGTTTTTGCTCTTTATATGAGAGCTTAAAACTCTGGCGCTTTTCCTCTCTTCTATCATTGTGCGCTTTATCTGTGGATATCTCTTCTATCTTTTGAATAATCGCTTCGTCATCCAGAAAATCGGAGTAGCTTTGGTAGCGCTCCGTTATTGTTTGATCGGGGTTGATGATCCAGAGTTTTTGCGCAATTTTATCTACAAAATAACGATCGTGACTTACAAAAATAAGCGCCCCTAGAAAACTTCGCAGATACTCTTCCATTATGTTGATCGTGGGAATATCCAGATCATTTGTAGGCTCGTCTAAGAACAAGCAGTCATATTTTTTTGACAGCAGCAGTGCAAGCGCAACTCTGTTTTTCTCCCCTCCGCTTAAAATCCCAATTTTTTTATCCAAAAACTCTTTAGGAAAAATCCAGCTTTTCATATAACCATACACATGAATGCTGCGCCCCTGCACCTCTATGTGATCGCCGCCGTTTGGGCAGAAAGTTTCTAAAAGCGTTTTGCTATCATCGAGCATCAACCTGTGCTGATCAAAATATCCGATCGTATCGATTTTTTTATCAATTGTGCCGAAAAGTGGTTTATTAAACCCGATTAGGCTTCGTAGCAGGGTTGTTTTCCCGCTGCCGTTCCTTCCTGTTATGGCGATCTTTTCTTGCTGTGTTACTCGTGCGCTGAACGGTTTAATTAAAACTTTTTTATCTATTCCGATCGAAACGTTTTGCAATTCAAATAGAATCTTCTTTTTGTTTATGCTCTCTTTCCTACTGAACGCCTTTTGTTCTCTTTCTAGCTCTAGTTTGATCTTTCTGATAATCGAGGGATTTTTTTTCGCCTCCTCTTTCATTAGTTTAATCTTTTCGACTCTTCCAACATTGCGCTTTAGCCTTGCCTTTACGCCGCGGTTAAGCCACTCAATTTCTCCTCTGAGCCGTTTTACCAGTGTTTCGTGGCTTTTAATCATATTTTCTAAAATTGACGTCTTTTGTTCCAAATACGACATATAACCTCCGCGAAACGATCGCAGCGTCCCATCTTCTACCTCAACGATTCTCGTAGCTATACGATCGATAAAATATCGGTCATGTGAAATGATAAGAAGCGTACTTCTGCTTTCTAGCAGCGTCTCTTCGAGAAAGCGAACCATATAAACGTCAAGGTGGTTGGTCGGTTCGTCCAATAAAAGTAAAGCGGGCTTTTTTAATATCAAAATACCAAGCGCGACACGCCGTTTTTCACCGCCGCTTAACGTACAGATTTTCGCGTTTTCAAGCGCTTTTAGCTCAAATTTTGTCAATACGCATTCCACCTGCGCCGTTAAATCCCATGCGTTATGAAAATCCAGCAGATTCACAAGCGCCGTTATGCGGCTTAGCGTTTGACTGTCTTGATTTTCTTCAAGCTGCCTGCTGAGCGCCTCATACTCGCTCTTTGCCAAGCTGAGAGTTGAAAGCGAATTCTCGATCGCCTCGCGGACGCTCAACGCTTCGTCCAGCGCGGGCGACTGATCGAGCGTTTCAATTGTGAGCGCTTTTTGTGCCATTCTGCTTCCGCTATCCGCCTCTAGCGTGCCGGCGACGATCTTCATCAGCGTCGATTTTCCGCTACCGTTTTTACCGACAACAGCCGCTCTTTCGCCCGTTTCAATGGTAAATTCAACGTTATTTAAGATCGTATTGTTATCAAATTGTTTTGTTATCTCTTTGAGATCGACAAGAGGCAAGCGTACTCCTTACAAAAGACAATTTTAGCACATCGCGGCGCACTACGCCCGCCCTTTACCCCTTGCCGCCGCTTTTTATAGGCGGTTATCGTTAGAATCTATGTAGAAAATCGCATACTAAAACAGGATTGCTCTAATGGATCATATTTTATTTGTTGTAGTAATCACGGCGCTGATCGCGGTGGTTTACAATCTCTGCCTCAAAAAACTTGATATCCCGCCGGTGATAGGCTATATCGCCGCCGGCGTTACCGCCGCTCTGATCTTTTCCGTCAACAAAGGCTCAGAGGCGCTTGATGAGATTGGCGAATTTGGAATTGTCTTTTTGATGTTTACGATCGGGCTGGAATTTTCGCTCGCCTACCTGCGCGCGATGCGAAGAGAGGTTTTTCTCTTCGGCATTATGCAGGTAACGATCACCTCCGTCCTCTTTTGCGCGATTGGATTTTTTGCGTTCGGTATCGAACTGAAGATCGCTGTCATAATCGGCAGCGCCCTTTCGATGAGTTCAACGGCGATCGTATTGAAAATCCTGAAGGATAACGGGAGTATCAGCAAGCCGTTTGGCAGACAGGTATTGGGAATCTTGATCTTTCAAGATATCGCCGTAATCCCCATTCTTCTGATGGTTACGCTTTTTTCGCCGCAGCCGGATGGCATGATGGATCCGATGAGGCTGATCGTAAAAATGAGCGTATCGGCGGTGATCGTGCTGGTGCTTCTCTCAACAGTGGGCAAATACGCGATGACGCAGCTTCTAAAGTACGCCAGCAACTCGCAGACGCACGAGATATTTGTAGGCACCGTCCTGCTAGTGGTAGTTGCGGCGGCTCTGCTGGCGCACGAGTTTGGGTTCAGCTACTCGCTTGGCGCGTTGATCGCCGGAATTATGATCGCGGAGACGCGCTACAAACATCAGGTTGAAGCCGATCTAGCGCCCTTTCGCGATCTGCTGCTGGGCGTTTTCTTTGTGACTGTGGGCTTACAGATCAACCTGCGGCTCTTTATCGACAACGTCGTTTTTATATTGCTTTTCGTCGTGGGAGTGATGATCTTAAAAGGGCTGATCGTCTATGCTATTTCACGCGCGCTAAGCGATAAAAAATCGGCGATCAGAAGCGCTGTATCCCTGATGCAGATGGGAGAATTTTCATTTGCCATATTTGCGCTTTCATCGGCTATGATGCCGCAAAACGATCTGCTTGGAATGATCACAGTCGCGGTGGCTATTTCGATGGTATTAACTCCATTTATGCTCAAGAAAATGGAAAATATAGCTTCACTTTTTGAAAAGAAACGCGGCGGCGCGGCGGCGGCGGCAATTGCGTTTGACAGCGCCAAAGTGAAAGATCATGTGATCGTCGTGGGTTATGGCGAAGCGCTGGGACAGCAGGCGGCGCAGATGCTAAAAGAGCAAGATGTGCCGTATGTATGTATTGAGGGGCAGTACAATAGAGTAGAGGATGGCATCGATCGCGGACACGCGGTAATGCTGGGCAACGCCACACAGCTAAGCATATTGGAAGGAGCGGGGCTTAAAAGCGCCCGCGCCATTATAGTGGCGATTGATCGCGAGCATGAGATACGCCTGATCGTTGATAACGCTTTGGAGGCAAATCCAGATATAAATATCGTGCTGAAAACAAACAATAGAGCGCAAAATGAACTGTTTTTTGACGCGCCGAATATCAGTATGGTGGACGAGTACCACGAGGCGGCGCGCCTGATGATCGAATATGCGCTTAATGCCCGCTGATGGCGTTGACTACGGCGGCGCGGTTACTCAAATTTGAGCATATCCATCGCCTGATCCATATCCTTGTCGCCGCGTCCGGATACGTTGACGATCACCGTTTTGCCGCAGATGTCTTTTATCTTTTTTAGATAGGCGACCGCATGCGCCGATTCAAATGCGGGGATAATTCCCTCCACGCGGCTGAGCCACACAAAGGCGTTTAGCGCCTCTTTATCGGTAATCGAATCGTATTTGACCTTGCCCGACTCCTTGAGCGCCGCATGTTCGGGACCTATGCCCGGGTAGTCCAACCCCGCTGAAACCGAATGCGCCTCCAAAATCTGCCCCTCTTCGTTTTGCAACAAGTAACTTAACTGCCCGTGCAAAACGCCTCGCGATCCGCGCGCCAAACTCGCGCCGTGTTTGCCGCTGTCCAGCCCCAAGCCGCCCGCCTCGATCCCGATACACTGCGTTTGCGCGTCGTCCAGAAAGTGATGAAAGGCGCCGATCGAGTTGCTGCCGCCGCCAATGCAGGCGATTACATAATCGGGCAGTTTGCCGCAAGCTTCCAATATCTGCGATCGCGCTTCGTAACTGATGATCGCCTGAAAATCGCGCACCATCATTGGATACGGGTGAGGTCCCGCAACCGTGCCGATAATATAATAGACCTCTCTAGCGTTTGTAACCCAATGACGAATCGCCTCGTTCATCGCGTCTTTGAGCGTTTTAGAGCCGCTCTGAACCGAATGAACTTTCGCGCCCAAAAGCTCCATTCTAAACACGTTCAACGCTTGACGCTCCACGTCCCTCGCGCCCATAAACACCTCGCACTCCAACCCCAATAAAGCGGCGATCGTCGCCGTCGCGACGCCGTGTTGCCCCGCGCCCGTTTCGGCGATCACCTTTTTTTTGCCCATTCTTTGCGCGAGCAAGCCCTGAAGGACTGTGTTGTTGACCTTATGCGCTCCCGTGTGGTTGAGATCTTCGCGCTTTAAAAAAATCTCCGCTTCAAGCTCGCGGCTTAGGTTTTTGGCGTAATAAAGCGGCGTAGGGCGACCAACGTAATTTTTAAGCAGATCGTTCGCTTCGCTCCAAAACGCTTCGTCGCTTCTTAATTCGCGGTAGGTTTTTTCAAGCTCGATAAGAAGCGGCATAAGCGTTTCGGACACAAATCGCCCGCCGAAAACGCCGAAATGCCCGTTCTCATCGGGATCAAAAGCAGATGGAGCGGGGATGTACATCACTCGCCATCTATATCTAATATGGAGTAAAAGCTGGTATGCCTCTTCACCGCGTCCGCGCCGCCAAGCGCAAAAAGGTTGATAACAAAACACGCCTCAATGCACTTCGCGCCTGCCTTCTCAACCAGCTTGATCGACGCCTCCGCCGTGCCGCCCGTAGCGATCAGATCGTCTATAAACAACGCTCTGGCGTTCTTGATCGCGCTAAAAGCGTCCATATGTATCTGCACTTCGTTAAAACCGTATTCAAGCGCGTACTTCTCTGAAATGGTCGTATAAGGCAATTTGCCGCGCTTGCGAATTGGCACAAAACCGACGCCAAGCGCCATAGCCAGCGGCGCGCCAAAAATGAAACCGCGCGATTCCGCGCCGACGACGAAATCGATTTTCGCGTTTTCGTAGCGTTCGGCGAAATGGTCGATCACCATCTTGAAGGCTTTCGGATCGCCCGTCAGCGTCGTGATGTCCTTAAACTGAACGCCGGCTTTTGGAAAGTCCGGCACATTGCGAATGCTTTCTAGCAAAAAAAGTTTTTGACTTTCAGACAGCTTCATATTCCGATTCTCCCACTATTAAAGTAACGCCTCTATCTTCGATTCCAGCCCTTTTATCTTGTGCCTGATCCGTTCATTTTCAATGCGATATTGCGCGTTTCTCGCCTTAAACGCCTTTACGTCGTTGCGCAACCTGTTCATCTCTTCATTGAGAATATCGGTGTTGCCCAGACTGCGTTGGAGTTGCAACTGATATTTTCGTATCAGAATCTCCGCTTCTCTGAGCGTTTCTTTGAGGATCATATTGCTCTTATGCTCTTTTTCCATCAGGTTTCTGTAGTAGAAAGTCTTGAAAAATAAGAACCCGCCCCCTACCAGCACGATCGTCAAAAGTATCCAATCAAGAAAGATCATAATCTCTTTTCCGCGCTTCAATCTGGTCGATTTTCGCCAGCCGATCTCCGTGCCGTCCGCCGGCAAACGCGGTATCCAGCCACGCTTTAAGGATAGACTGCGCCACACCTGTTCCTATCACTCTTGATCCCATGCATAAGATATTCGCGTTGTTGTGCGATCGCGCCATCTGAGCCGTATACGCATTGTGGCATAAAGCGGCGCGAATGCCTTCATACTTGTTTGCGGCAATACTCATGCCAATCCCCGTACCGCAAACAAGTACGCCGAAACTGTCGGGATTCTCTTGAACGTATGCCGCCACCTTTTCGGCAATGTCCGGATAATCCACGCTCTTTGTGTCGTTGCAACCCACATCTACCACTTCGTACCCGACGCGTATGAGATAGTCCGCCACTTCCCGTTTAAAATCGACAGCGGCGTGATCGTTCCCAATAACAACGCTTTTCATAGGGCGGATTATAACGAATTTGATTAAACCGCTCTCACGC
>JAIRKM010000071.1 GCA_031260125.1 Helicobacteraceae bacterium
GCTTTTCCCAGCGTGTTATCGGAGAGTTACGTTTTCAGCACAAACGATATATACGCCTCTATGATCGTAAATGTGGCGGAAGATGATGATTTTATCGTCGAAAGTTTCAATACAAGAAACAGCATTCAGATGCCAGCCAATAAAATTAAAAAACTTTTTGCCGCACACGGCATAGCGGTTGAGACAAAATCTCCGATCGTTACTTTCTACTATTCGCAGGATTTGGATTTAGACGCCATAGCTAGTATGTTGAAGGAGCACTTTCTGTTCTACTATCCTACGATGAGTGTAGAAAGTATCAGGGTATATCCTATATCTTTCAGCGATGTGTCTAATTTGAAAATTATGCAGCTTGATATATCCAAAAACGCGATCAGAAAAAGCAGTGGCAGTTTCGCCGTGTGGTTTGGAACGGATTCTAAGGTAAAACGGCTGTTTTTTGGGTATGAAGTGAGCGCATACTTACGAGTGTTAAAAGCCTCTAAACCGATCAATAATGCGGCGCTCATTTCCGATCACAATACTGTATTGGAACGGATTGTGTTTCAGAGCCTTGCCGATAAGCCTATTGACGAACAGGCGCTGGGACGTATAAGCGCGAAGGGGCGCATTCAAGCCGGCGACGTTATAATAGAGTCCAGAGTGTCGCAGGTGCCGGACGTGCGAAAGAACAGCAAAATCCGCGTACAAACGGCAAGCGGCGGGGTAACGGTCACATTTTACGCGACCGTACAAAAAAACGCGTCAATCGGCGAGACGGTTGACGTAAAGGACGATCGGGGCAAACTATTTAATGTCCTGATCATCTCAAAAGATTTAGCGACTTTGGAGTAAGCGATGGCTTTTCGATCAATTATATTTGCTCCTCTTTACGTGATTACCGTAATAATAACAACAGGGATCGGCGGGGCGCTGGGGTGTTTTCTATCTCAAAAACAGCGGTTTTTTTTCCCAAGAATTACATTTCATGTTACTTCTTTTTGGTTACGAATTATATGCGGTATAACTTACCGTGTCGAAGGACTAGAAAACATACCTGATTATCCTTGCGTCATCGCGTCAAATCATCAGAGCGCGTGGGAGACATATGCGTTACAGGTATTTATTTCGCCGCTCTGCACCGTGCTCAAAAGGGAGCTTCTGTTCATTCCGTTTTTTGGCTGGTCGCTTGCATATATGAAACCAATCGCGATCGATCGATCCAACGCTATAGCCGCGTCAAAAAAGGTACTCAAGGTAGGCAAAAGTCGGTTAGCGGATGGAATATCCGTGCTGGTATTTCCCGAAGGCACTCGCACTAAAGCTGGGGTAGATGCGGAGTTTAAGCGCACAGCGGCGGCGCTTGCCCACAACGCGAAGGTGCCGATATTGCCAATAGCACATAACTCCGGCAAATTTTGGCCTGCGCGGACAATATGGAAGCAAAAGGGCGTCATTGTAATGAAAATTGGAAAGCCAATTGATACGAGCGGTAAAACGGCGGAAGCGATCCATAACATTTACAGCGAATGGATAAAGCGCGAAAAAAGTGCGCTTGAGAGTGCGGTTTAATAGGGGAGGGGCATACACTAAGCGCTGACCGCTTCTTTATCTTTTTTGCTCAATTGCGCATTATAGAGTTTCGCATATTTTTTATTGAGAGCCAGCAGTTCTTGATGAGTTCCGCTTTCGGCAATTGCGCCGCCATCGATCAAAAAAATCCGATCAGCGTTTATAATGGTGGAGAGCCTATGGGCGATTACGATCGTCGTTCGATTTTTCATCAGATTGTCAAGCGCCGACTGAACCTCTCTCTCTGATTCCGAATCCAAAGCGCTTGTTGCTTCGTCAAGCAGTAAAATCTCTGCGTCTTTTATGAGCGCTCTGGCTATTGATATTCGCTGTTTCTGCCCGCCGGAGAGCCGCACGCCTTTTTCGCCGATCTTTGTCTGATATCCGTTTTCAAACTGCTCAATAAATATATCTGCGTACGCATTTTTTGCCGCTTTTTTGATATCGTCTTCACTAACCGCATCGGCGTCTATCCCTTTACCGTATGCTATATTTTTTGCGATCGTATCGTCAAATAGAATTGTCTCTTGACTGACGTAAGATATGTGCGATCGAAGCGACTTTTGAGTAATATTTCTTATATCTACGCCATCGATTAAAATCGTGCCTTCAGTTACATCAAAAAAGCGTGGCACAAGACTGATAAGGGTCGTTTTGCCGCCGCCGCTGGCTCCTACAAGCGCTACGGTGCTTCCACGCTTGACTGTCATTGTAATATTTTTTAATACTTCCGCGCCATTTTCATACTTAAATGAAACATTTTTTATCTCTATGGCATTTTTGAATTCTTTAAGTTCTTTCGCATCTGGAATATCTGTGATACTCGGCGGCGTGTCGATCACGCTATAGACCCTTTCCGCGCTTATCAGAGCCATCTGGAAAGAGGCTCTAAAGCTCATAATAGATTTCAGTGGAGCGTATGCCGCCACCCATGCGCCTAAAAAAGTAACAAAAGCTCCTGTTGTTATTCCTCCAACAGACACTTGATAGCCGCCAATCATAATAATGCTTGCGAGAATAAACCCCGACATAGATTCTATAAACGGTGTTATGGACGATCTTATTTTGTTGTTCTTTATGACGAGATTGAACACTTCTCCATATATGGATTCCAAGTTTTTTCTCTCATACTCTTCCATGTTGTACGATTTGATAATCTTTACGCTTTGCAGGCTTTCTGAAAGTTTGGACACCATTGCGGCATTGCTGTTTGCCAAAGCGCTCGCCTGCCGTTTAACGCGTTTTTTTATACTCTCCATAAATATGGCTCCAATGGGAATAAATATGACGATGATCAAAAAAAGCTCCCACGAATAGTATATCATTAGTCCAAACATTGCCAAACAGGTTATTATATTTTTGAAAACGGTCGTGATAAAGGTTATTGCGATATTTGATATAGCGCCGCAATCATTTAGAATTCTTGCAAGCATTTGCCCGCTAGAGTTTTTATTGAAAAATTGCAAATCAAGTGTCAAAAGATGTCTAAATACACGTTTCTGAATTGACTGTATTGTCTTAGTAGATACGTGTGTCATAACTAGAGAGTGGATATATTGTAACATACCTTTGGCTATATATATAATGACAATTTGAGCGCACAGAAATTTCAATATTTCATAGTTTTGCTTGAAAAAACCATCGTCAAACACCGGTTTAAGCAGAGAGACCGAGTACGCTTCAGCACCACCTATTAGAGCCGTTAATATGATTACGCCAATAAGCGTTGTTAAGTATTTTCTTGTGTGTTCTCGCCAGATTCTTTTTACGATCTGTTGTTTTTGTTCTTTCTTCTTTGTTTTTCTTCTCATTCTGCCTTCCTATTCGTGGCGGAGCGTATCTAACGTATCCGTTTTGCCCGCCTTTCTCGCTGGATACCACGAGCTAAATATGACAATTATAAACGCGCCAAGCAATGTTAGCAGAAAATCCAATGCCGAAAGTTCAAGCGGTAGATGTGAAGTACCGTACACGTCGGCGGGCAGAGAGATAATATCAAAGTTCGCAAGCAGCCACAGCAGAAGCGCGCCTAAAGCGCTACCAAGCGCTATACCGCCTATGCCTATTACCGCTCCTATAGCAAAAAAAATCTTTTCAATCTCTTTTACACCCGCGCCAAGCGAGATCAAAAGGGCGATCTCCTTGCGGCGGTTAAAGACGGTCATCATCAGGCTTGAAATAATGTTGAGCGCCGCTACTAAAATGATAAGCATCAGCACCAGAAAAAGAGCGCGTTTTTCCAATTCCAGCGCGGAGAAAAAGTTGGAGTTCTGTTCCCACCACCCAACCGCCATTGCCCGATCGCCCAGCAGTTCCCTGACCTTTTCGATCGCTTCAAACGGCTCGTCGGCATCAATATGTATGCCATCAAAACTTTCGGGTTCGGCTTGCAGAACAGATCGCAGGTCCTCCATGCGCGTATAAATATAGGCTTTGTCATAAGCATTCAGCCCAGAGTAAAAGGTACCGCCGGCGTTAAAGCGCTTTATGACGGGGAAAAGCGAGAGTCCGGCGGGCTGAGCGCGGGTGAAGATCAGCAGCAGTTTATCCCCTTCGCTCACGGAGAACTTTGCCGCTAAAGTTTTGCCGATCACCGCCTCAAACGGCTTAAATTCGCGATCACCTACGGCGCTGGCAAAAATGCGGTTGACCTTTTTTTCCGCCTCAAAATTCACTCCAAAAACGATATGCCCCTCCATAAGAGAACCATAGCGGCTTACCGCGCCGGTTTGCAGAAACGGGCTGAAGCGCAGGTGGGGCAGCGCGGTTTCAAGCGCGCTCAAAATTTCTTTGTCGAGCGTATGTCCATAGTTTGGCATAACGGTTATTGGATAGTTCATAACAAAAAGCCTTTCACGAAACTCTTTGTCAAAACCGTTCATGATCGCCATCGCCACAATCAGCACCATTACGCCAACTGCCACCCCTAAAAACGCCAATATAGCGGAGATGGATATAAACGGCTGATTTGGATCAAACCTTAGATAGCGTCCGGCGATAAATAAAACGACGGACTTCAACGGTTATTCTCCCGCAAAAACACCTCTTTTCGGGCCGGACTGTCCGCAGCAGTTTTTGTATTTTTTTCCGCTTCCGCATGGGCAGGGATCATTGCGTGGAATCTTCTTTTCTATCTTAACTGGTTTTGATGCGTCCGCGCCGCTGGTTGATGAATTTTGGTGAAGAAGGCGCATATCATCGGAGGCTTTTTCCATTTTTTCGCGCATTCGTGCGATCGCCTGTTCTTCGTCTTGACTGACTCTCAATTGCAGACTGAACATAGTTTTTACGACAGAGCTTTTAAGCCTTTCACTAAAGTCATTAAACATCAAAAAGCTCTCTTTCTTATACTCAACAAGCGGATCTTTTTGATTGTAGCCTCTTAAACCAATACCTGTTTTTAATACGTCCATTTGATATAGATGTTCACGCCAAAGCTCATCAAGGTTTTGCAGATATAAAATCCGCTCTATCTCGCTTCTTCGTTCGCTGCCAAGAAGTGTCATTTTAGCAGTATATACATCAAGGGCGTATTGGGTAACGCGAGATCGCAAATCAGAAGCGCTCAAGTTGGCGATCTCTTCTTTTTTAACAATAATTTTAAGTTCCTCTTTAAGTGTTTCGATCAGTCGATCGATGTTAAAGTCTTCGTATGCTAACCCTTCTGCTATAGAACATTCATTAAAGAGGTTATTCAAATATATTTCACTATTTTCTGTTATCTTTTTAGCAACGTCAAAATCAGTTTTTAATAGGTCTCTTCTAAACGCGTAAATCACCTTTCTTTGCGCGTTTGCCACGTCGTCGTATTCCAAGAGATGTTTGCGCGCTTCAAAGTGGAGTGACTCAACCTTTTTTTGCGCCCTTTCAACCGCTCTTGTTATTATCCCTGACTCGATATATTCGCCTCGTTTTACCCCAAGTTTTGACATAATAGATCGGATACGATCGCCGCCAAAAATCCTTAATAGATTATCCTCCAGACTAAGGTAAAAACGGCTTTCGCCCGGATCGCCCTGCCTACCGGAACGACCCCTTAGCTGATTGTCGATTCTTCTTGATTCGTGCCGTTCCGTGCCAATGATAAACAGACCGTCAAGCGCCCTCGTTTCGTCATCGAGTTTAATATCAACGCCGCGTCCAGCCATATTGGTGGCAATCGTAACCATACTTTTCTTACCGGCTTCTAATATAATAAACGCTTCTTTTTCATGCTGTTTAGCGTTTAATACATTATGGGGGATTTTCTTTGCTGATAGTTTTTTTGACAGAACTTCGCTCTTTTCAATACTGACGGTTCCCACCAGTACAGGCTGACCTTTTTTGTATAGCTTGATGATATGTTCTATTACCGCCTCAAACTTCTCTTCTTCTGTAGAATATATTAAATCCTGATGATCTTTTCTGATAACCTGTTCGTTTGTAGGGATAGAGATAACTTCCAGCGAGTATATCTGACTAAATTCGCTCGCTTCGGTTTGCGCCGTTCCCGTCATTCCCGCGAGTTTTTTGTAGAGTCTGAAATAGTTTTGAAAAGTTATATCCGCAAGAGTTTGACTCTCTTCTTTAATCAAAACGCCCTCTTTGGCTTCTAACGCCTGATGCAGTCCTTCGGAGTACCTTCTGCCGGTTGATAGTCTGCCTGTAAACTCATCTACAATCACGATTTCCTGATCTTTTACTACATAGTGAACATCTATTTCAAATAGATTCTGTGCCTTTAACGCTTGATCAAGATGGTGCGCTAGAATGGCGTTTTCCAGATCGTAAAGGTTTGAAACGCCGAAAAGCTGTTCCGCTTTTTCTATGCCTTTATCGGTTACTAGCACAACTCTGTTCTTTTCATCGACCGTAAAATCTTCGTCTTTTTTTAATTTTTTGGCGACTTCGTTTGCCTGCGCGTAATGCGACATCTTTCGATTGGTTGCGCCAGAGATTATTAGCGGCGTTCTAGCCTCGTCAATCAATATGCTGTCCACTTCGTCAACGATCGCGTAGTTATGCTCTCGCTGTGTCATTTCATTTAGTGAATACTTCATATTATCGCGCAGATAATCAAAGCCAAATTCGTTATTTGTGCCGTAGGTAATGTCCGCGTCATAAGCTGCTTTTCGCGCTTCGCCTAAATCAAGATCGCTTGTTAATACTCCTACGGAAAAGCCAAGAAAATTGTACAGAGGTTTTAGATCGGTTCCATCGCGTCTGGCGAGATAGTCGTTCACGGTTATGATATGCACGCCGTTGCCGCTCAGCGCGTTAAGCGCGACTGGCAGCGTGGCAACAAGCGTTTTACCTTCGCCGGTCTTCATTTCAGCGATTCGCCCTTCGTGTAGCGCGAGTCCGCCCAAAATCTGCACGTCAAAATGACGCATATGCAAAACGCGCCGCGACGCCTCTCTGGTGATCGCAAAGCTCTCGTTAAGCACGCTTTCAATCGGCGCGCCCGATCGTACTTTCGCCCGCAGGTCGTTGAATGCCGCTTGAAGCTCTTCGTCGTTCATCGCGCTATAGCCCTCTTCAAGCGCGTTGATAGCGGTAAGCCGTTTGCGGTAGCGCTTCAGCTCTTTCTCGTTGCGCGTGCCTAGCAGTTTGTTGAATAGCGCTGTGATCATTATGGTGCCTCTTAAAGTAAGTAAAGACGCGATTCTATCAAAGAGCCGCTGACTAGTGCGGCGTCTTGGGTTTGCCCGCCGAGTTGTGGAAAGGGGTCGTAACGATGTTTGTTATAAGCGGATAGCGCAGAAAATTTGCGCTGGAGAAATCTCTAAACGGCTCTAGCAGCTTGTCCTGATCAAATTTTCTTACGACCACCTCCAACTCGCTGTCAACTCCAAAGCGGCAGACGTAGTTTTTCAGCGCGTTGATCCAGTGCGGTTGCGCCATTTTGCCGCCAAGTAGCCGTATCTGCTCCAGATAGAGCGCTTTATAAACGGATATGGCGCGGTTTTGCGTAAAAGTGTTTTTGATGAACGGTCGGAGCATTTTATCCATCGGCTCAAACTGGCATTTTATAGCGTATAAGTGCGCCGCTCGAAAACGTATCGTAAGCATTTCGTCAAGTTCTTTATATGGTCGGCTGGATATTAGAAATGGATTTTTTATCGCGGTTTCCATAGCAAGCCCATACTGTTTATTTTTAACGATTTCCCTAAAATTTTCAATAATTTCCAATTTCTCAAATTCAGCTTTTACCGATACAGTTTCTGTGCTTGCGTTTTCTTTCAGAAAGTCGGCGATCTCTTTTGCTTCTTCGTATTTTCCGGCGCCCATAAGCACTAAAAAAAGTTCCGATTTTGTTTTGATCATATCTTGGTAGGCAAGTACTATGGGCGAGCCTTTGAGCATCTTGAACTTGTCGATCAAGGCGGAGAGATCGTGCCAATCTTCCTTTTCAAAGGCGTTAAGCGCGCGGTTGAAAATTTCCGGATTTCTCAGCATATTTTTTATCGGAAGGTCTTTGGATGGCACTTTGGAGAATAGCTGTAGATCATCCTTTGCCTTTTGCGGATTTGGAGCGGCGGAATTTAGGTTTCTGATCGCCTCTTTGAAACGTTCTTGATAACGTCTTTCCACAATGTCGTAAAGCGGTAGTTTTGTGTAGAAATCTCCCTCCTGCGCGAGCTTGTAAGCCTCCGGATACTGTCCGTTTTGTATAAGCTGCCAAAAAGTTACGACTTTTGAGGCGTGCCTAATTACGCCGTCGAATTTGTTCTTGTATACAGGATATGTAAGCAGCTTTCCCATATCTGCCTCCGCCGCGCTATTATTACCCATCGCTATATGCAAAACCGCCTTTTCAAAAGCCGCGGCAAATTTGCTGTCCATACTATCAACAGCGCTTGAAGCGCTGAATTTTAAGATGGGATTTGCCCGCATCATGTCGTACATAACCGACATATCCTGATTGGCTGTCGCCTCCTTAAACGCTTCGCGCTCATAAGCTAGATCAAGTACGCCGACCTTTCCGTTTTCAAACGCGAAATATATAGACTCGCCTCTTTTTTTTATGTCAACAATAACAGCTTTAGAATTAAAAATAGGTTCTTTATCCGGCTCAGGTGTCGTTAGATCCAGCAAATACAGGTAGCCGGCTTTATCGGAAATAAAGCAATACTGATCGTTCGTATCAATATAGATCGCCATCGGTCTATTGACAGCAACCAGCAGATCGCGCACCGCGAAACCGCCTATAGGGTCAAATATAAATACTTTATTATCTCTCGCGCCCACGATCATATGAGAAGTTTTGTGCATAAAAGCCAACGCGCATATCACCTCCTTGTATCCGTACGCGCTCAATACTGTAAAGCGGCTCAGGTCGAATACGATCAGCGTCTTTTTGAAACTTGCGTATGATATAAGCGATCCATCGCGATTGAAGCAGACGGCTGAAATATACTCGTTTAATCGCGGAGCTATCGTTAGAAGCTTGCCATTGTCCGTGCGGTATATGCACACCTGTCCGTTATTGCCCCCAACTGCCAAAAGCGATCCGTCGGCAGAAAAATGCGACACCTCCGTATTGGAGGTTGACCACTCTAAATTTGCGACAGGCGTATATTCTTTTAGCGTATCGTCGAACGCAAAGAGTTTCGTTTCTATTTTTTCGGGAAAATAAAGGCACAAGAATCTACCGTCTTCGCTGGAGGAGTTACCGTGGTAATAAGCGTAGTCAACCTTCGCTCCAAACTGTTGCGTTCCGCTTGATTTATTAACCGACGGATTGATGAAATGAAGAACGGTTTCATTATCAAGGAACGCCGCCACGTTTTCGGAGAGAATCATGTGGTGGATAGACGAGCCAACTCCAAACTCAGAGGTAAAATTCATATCGTCCCTTCCGATTTGTACAGATATGAAATCGTTATTTTTGGCAATTATTGTAACAGCCTCGCTCTTTTGCGCCGAAACGGTCGATATTTTTCTGGGCAATCTCGATCGCGCCGCTTTGCGTTCAAGGCGCGTGAGCATCAGCGGGCAGGTTGAGCGCACGGGGTGTAACGCGCTGCCGTGCGCGCTTATGGGCGGACGCTTTATAGAAAACACCAAAGTCCTGTTTATACTGCGCTTTCCCGATCGTTTTCAGCCTTACGTCCAGCGAAAGCGCGTTCTCGATCCCATTCGCGTAAACTGCGTTATGGTAAGCGATTTTGAGTACGAGGAGTGCGTTTTCTGATTAAAACCACCTCCAATAGAAGAAAGCGCAAAGGATAACGAGCAGAGCGCCGACGAGCGTCATAAGAGAGCCGTAAGCGATCATCTCTCTGATCGTAACCGCTTTGCTGCTCAACGCCACCGCGTTTGGCGGCGTGGAGGTGGGCAGTATGAAGGAAAAACTTGCAGTCGCCGCCGCAGCGAGCAAAAACAGCGTCGCGTCTGCCTGAGCGCTTTGCGCGATCGAAAAGACGATCGGATAGGCGATAGAGGCTTTCGTCGTGTTGTTCAGCGCCAGCCCTATAACGCTGATCGCCGCGATCATGGCGATCATTACGACAAGATCGCTTTGTCCGGTAAGAGCGGTAAGGCTTTGGGCGATCAGTTCCGCAAATTTACTTTCGTTGAATAGATCCGCCAGTGCAAAGCCCGCTCCCATCAGGAAAAAGATGTCGTACGGTATCTCCTTACTCTCCCGCCACTCCAAAAAGCCGATTTTTGGGAAAAACATCAGTAGCCCAAAAAAGAGGATTAGCGCCCGCTCGTCCAACCCCACCCAGTTGTTGAGCAGCAGCATAGCTCCAAGCGCCGCGATCATCGCGCCAAGCCGCTTCTGATCGTTGGACGCGGGCGAAAAAACGCTAATCTGATAGGTGACCGTCAGCCCCGAAGTGTTGATCGAAAGAATAAACGCCAGCGCCAGAACCATCGCGGTAGCCAGAGGCAGCATCATGGCGATCCAGCCTATGAAGTGCGGCGCGCTCAGGGCGTGCTGATGCAGAAAGCCGATAAGGATCAGGTTGGGCGGCGTGCCGATAGGCGTGAGGATGCCACCTATGCTCGATCCAAAAGCGATCGCCAGCGCAAGGCGGGCTTTCAAGGCGTTCTGACTTGCCAGAAAATGCGCGAGCGGGAGCAGTAGCAAGGCAGTCGTCGTGTTTGAGAGGAAGGCGCTCAATATGGCGGATGCGCTGGCGAGGGCAAAGATAGCCCCTTTCGGCGTGGGCGGAAAAAGCGTCAGAAGTTTTCGCGCGAAAAGGCGGTGCAGCTCCGTTTTTTCAACGGCGATCGAAAGCATAAAGCCGCCCAGAAAAAGAAAGACGATCCCGTTTGCGTAGTTTGCGGCGGTTTTTGCCGTGTCCAGAAGTCCCAGCGCGGGGAAGAGAACGATGGGCAGCAGCGAAACCACCCCTAGAGGAAGCGCCTCGTTTGTCCATAGAAACAGCAGGAAAAATACCGCCGCGAGCGCTCTTGAGTGCGGATCGGATAAAAAAAGAAGGGAGAGGGCATAGCAGATAAGCGCGCCTAAAAGCGCCGCAAGCAGCCCTCGAATCTCTTTTTGCATTTAGTCTAGTGAAGTTCTGCGTTTAAGCGGACATCTTTTTTTGAGCGCGCCGCCTGCATCTGTCCGTTCTGACTGTTTTGACGGAAGTGTATGCCGTGCATTCCCGCTAGGTCGATCCCTTTGACGATCTGGAAACTTTCGCCAGAAAGGTTGAAATTTGGGTTGATCTTGGCAATCTCCTCCGCGTCCTTCGCGGCGATTGTTATTTTGGTGCCTTCCAAAATGGCGATACCCGCGTCCACGACGCAGCCATCTCCTAGTGGAATGCCCGTAACTGAATTCGCGCCTAGAAGCGTATTCCTCCCGATCGAAACCGGCTTGCCGCTTGTGCCGCTGAGTACGCCAAGGATAGAAGCGCCGCCTCCTATGTCGCTACCCGCGCCCACAACCGCGCTGGAGCTGATCCGCCCCTCAACCATACAAGCGCCCGTTGTGCCAGCGTTGAAATTTACGTAGCTGGCGCCCGGCATAACGGTCGTGCCCTCCGCGAGGCGGGCGCCCATTCTCACCTTTGAGCCGTCCAGAATCCGCACGTCGTCGGCGGGGATAATGTGTTGAAGATAGCGCGGAAACTTATCAACGAAGTCGATTTTTGGAAACTCTCCCTTCACCTTGAGTTCTGCTTCATTCGCCCTTAAATATCCCAACTCTACAGGCGTGCCGCCCACCCACGCCACGTTCGGCAGTACGCCAAAAGCGCCCGTAAGATCGAGGCTTCTTAGCTCCGCCTGCCCGTTTGAGAGCAGATAGAGTTTGAGATAGACCGCCTCCACGCTTTTGGGCGCTTTGTCGGCGAAGAGAAAGACCGCTTTAAACAGGTTTGGCTCAAAGTATTTCGCAATCAGAAGAAGGGCGTTGGAGATCTCCGCCGTTTCATCGTCCGCCGCGCAGAGGTTGAGCGCCTCGTTTACAAATCCAATCGATATGTCAAAGACCTGTTCGCTTTGCGCGGGATCGGGCGTTTCCCCCGCCGAGATCAGCGCCTTTTGCAGCACAATGCCGCCTTTTGCTTCTCTTTTCGCGATTATGTAAGTCGCCTGAAGAACCTTTTCGGGGTTTAGCCTGCCGCGATCGACACGGCAGATTCCAAAGGCAAAAGGCTCTTTTACGTCGTTAATATGCTCTTGCATTCATAATTCCTCATCTCTTCAAAATGTTCACGAATTATGCCAGAAGGCGGCGCGGGCGGTCTTCAGGCGATAAACCGATCGTCGGCGAAACTTTCGGCGTCCACCGACTCAAAAGAGTGGCGCAGTTGGTTAAACAACCCCGCTCTGCCGCTCTCCCACTCCCTCAATTTTGCTTTTATCTCCGCGCGCGCGTGGGGCATCTTGACCTTCATCTTAAAGGCTGGGCAGTTTTCGCTGCCTACCACAGGAAAGCCGTTGGAGCGGGCGCACTCTCTAAGCTGTTCTTCTCTTATCTTGATCAGCGGGCGGATCACGGTTATGCCGCGATTTGCCGCCTTGTATCGCGGCGGCATTGAGCGCAGTTTGCCGCCGTAGATCATGCTCATAAAAAAGGTCTCCGCCGCGTCGTCCAGATGATGCGCCAATGCCAGCTTGCTGTAGCCCAGCCGCTCGGCGACGCCGTATAGCGCGCCGCGGCGCATTCGTGAAAAGTAGCTGCAAAAGGAGCTGTTTTCGCGGATATGGCTAGGCGCGTTTTCAAATATGCTAGTTTTTTCTATGTGGTGATCGATGCCGTATTCGGCGCAATGCGCGGCAAGGTCTGTGAGCATCTCGCCCATTCCGTAGTCGATCGTAACGGCAAGGAAGTCAAATGAAAACGGCGCATGGCGTTTCGTGTGCAGCAACAGATGCGCCAGCGTGAGCGAATCTTTACCGCCACTTAGCCCAAGAAGCACCCGATCTCCTTCATTTATCAGACGATATCGTTCGTTTGTTTTGGCAAACTCTCTTATTATGCGCTTTGGTAGCGCGGCGACAGGTGTCTTCACAGCATTTCCACCATATTTATCACAAAGTCGGCGCTGATCGCCGCGCTGGATTTCAAAAAGGCGTCAAAGTTGAATTCCGCGTCCATATCGGCGGCGTCCGAAATGGCGCGTAGCACAAAAAACGGCACGTTAAAGGCGTTGCAAACGCATGCTACCGCCGCGCCCTCCATCTCTACCGCGTCCGCTTTGTACTTTTCCGCGATCCATCTCTTTTTCTTTTCGTCTGCGATAAATTGATCTCCCGTGGCGATGACCCCACTTCCAAGCGGAATTTTGAGCTTCAAAGCCACCTCTTCAGCGATGGCGTTTAGCGCCTGATCGCTTGCAAAAAAGTCGCCCGTTTCCGGAATAAACCCCAGTGGGTGTCCAAACGCCGTGATGTCCACGTCGTGTTGCACGAGCGTGGAAGCGTAGATCAGATCGCCGATGTGCAGCCGCTTGTTGATTGCGCCTGCTACGCCTGAAAAGAGCAGCTTTTCTATGCCAAAACGCTCGATCAGCACGCTTGCCGTTACTGCGGCGTTTACCTTACCTATACGGCTGTACGCCGCCGCTACCGCCTTCTTGCCGATCGTGCCGGTGTGGTATCTGTTCTGCCCAATCTGTTCGGTTTTAAGATCGTCCATATACTCAAGAATAGGCTCAATCTCCTCCGTCATAGCCCCCATTATGCCGATCACTCTTCTCCTCCTAGTTCCGCGATCAGACCTTCTAAGTCTTCCGCGTTTGAGACGCTGATCGTAGGTTTCGCGGTTATCTTTTTATTTAGCCCTTTGAGTACTTGAGAGTTGCCAAACTCGATGAAAAGATCGACCTCGCCTTCAATTGCCCTTATGCACTGCTTGTACAAAACGGGTTTAACTAGTTGATTTTGAAGCTGCGCGATCGCGTCCTCTTTCGCGCGGTAGGGTTTCGCCTCCGCGTTGGATACGACAGGGGCGATCAGCGGCCCGTTCAGGTGCGCCTCAAGCCACTCTCTAAACGGTTCTGCCGCCTGCGCCTGCAATGGGCAATGGCTTGCGACGGACATATCTAACAGCAACGTCCGTTTTGCTCCCGCCTTTTTGAACATCTCTTCGCTCAGAGCCAGATCGTCTTTTATGCCGGCGATGACGATCTGCCCGTCCGAGTTGTAATTTGCGGGATAAACCTCCCGACCGTTTTCCCGCGCCTCGGCGCATACCTCTTCCGCCGCGCGATCGGCAATGCCCAGCACTACCATCATTGAGGCGTTTTTCCCCTCGCACGCCTTTTGCATCAGTTCGCCGCGCCTGTCGGCTGTTTTCAGCGCGTCGGCGAAGGTTAAGCCGCCCATCGCGCCCACCGCGCTCAGTTCGCCCAGCGAATGCCCTAGCGCGTAAAGCGGCTTGATCGGCAGCTCGTTTTCAAAGAGCTTGTGCGCCATAAGGCTGACAAAAAGGATCGCGCTTTGCGTATATCTGGTTTGAGAGAGCCGATCGTTTTCGTAGAATAACAACTCTCTTAGGTCGTACCCAAGCGCGTCGTTTGCCTCCTCCAAAAGCTCCCGCGCCGCGTCATAACGGTCAATAAAGCTCTTCCCCATGCCGATCTGCTGAGAACCTTGACCGGGAAAAATAAAAGCGACTCTTTTCATCTCTGTCCTTAACTATGATTAGTGTCTTAATTTTACTACCGTTTGACTTCAAGCGGTTTTATGTAAAAATTGCGCTATGACTGCCGAGCAATTTATAAAGCAGCTTAACGCTTTACCTCCCGAAGCGCGCGGCGGGTTTTCAGCGACGGCGCTCACACTCTCCAAGCTTGCCGCCGCGGAGGCGGTCGCCCATCTGATTAAGGACGATGATTTTGCCGTAAGAATAAGCGGCGTAAAGGCGATTAGAAAGTTTGAGCTGGATATTTACGAAAAAGATATCATACGCCTATTGCTCGATCGATCAAACGAAGTAAAAGCGGCTTCTTTCAAGTCGCTTGCGAGTTTTGGAAAACCGGAGCATTTCAAAATGGCGAAAGCCTTTTATGAAGAGAATAAGCAACTGCGATCCATAGTGATCGATTCCTTTGTCAATTACAGCGATATTTTTGAGGCTCATCTTTTTATGTTTAACCAGCTAGACAACGCAAATCAAAAGATACGCGAAAGCGCAAATAACTGGTTTGAAAAGGCGTTTGATAAAGAGATTTTCCTACCTTGGATAGAAGATATATACGATCGCGCCCCGTGGTCGCTCAGGCTCATATTTGAAGAGAGCTTCGCCCATCGCCTAAAACAGATGTTTTCCAGTTGGAAGCACGGTTACAGATTTAAACTTTTATACCTCATAAAAAGAGGCGCGGTATGACGTTTATTGAAGCAAAAGCGGTGTGCGAGGCGCTGATCAAGGCGAAAGCGAACATTCTAATCAAGGGTCAGTACGGCAAAACCTCCCTCTGCGCGGCGGTGGCGAAAAACGCCTCTATAATCCACGATCAGGAGCTTTCCGACCTCAATCTTCTGCGATCTCTCGCGTCGCACGGTGTCGTAATTGTCGAAAATCTTACGGTGAAGGGCAGGGAGTTTTTACTGCCGTATCTTTCGGACATATCAACATCCGCAGTCCCTATAAACGCGGTTTTTCTTATTACGACAAACGAGGATATAACAATAAAAGACTGCGCCGTTATAACGCTTGATAAAATTACCCCAGAACACTGGATATTGTGGGCAAGGCAAAATCATATCCATCCGGCTGTTATAGAAATGATCGAAAATGATCCGCCGCTTTTTGATAGAAAGTCGCCAAAAATTCTCGAATTACTTTCAAAACTGCTTGACACCAAACCAGATAAACAATACCTGCCGCTTTTGATTGGCGCTTATGCGGACGAATTCAAAGAGGCGTTGTTAAAAAGCCTGACGCGCAGAGAGAGCGCCGCCGAAACGATATCGGCTTATGAAAACAGCCTGATCGATATGGTAGCGAACAGACCAGATAAAGAGAACGAAACGCTTTTTCTTGAATACGTGCAAAAAGTAGCCCCAAGGGATGCGCTCACCCTGATAAAGAGGCTGCTAAGCGGCGCAAAAACCGCCGAGATAGCTGGAAAAGCACTCAAGGATACGGAGATACAAAAGGAGATCGATCATTTGCTTGCCGCTCTTAACCGTTGATAGGCGCGCGTACGCTAAAATCTTGCTCCAAATTATCTGCTGAAGGAGCGATAGAATGCAAAAGAGTAGCGCGTTTATTTTAGGCGCCAGTTTCATAATTGCCATCGTAGCGGGCGTAACGCTGGATAAGAATTATGGCAGGGCATCCTACTACAACGAGTATTCCAGTCTTGCAGTGCAAGGCAACGCTAAAGCGCGGCTGGAAGCCCAGAGCGTTTCATGGTCGATAGCGGTTTCTAGGGGCGGCCAAACGGTCGCGGGAGCATATAGGGCGATCGAAAAAGATTCAAGCGCGATCAAGGCGTTTTTTCTTGGCAACGGACTGAGCGAAAGCGATTTTACTTTCTCCCCGATTCTCACCGTTAGCAGCTACAATCAAGAAGCAATCACTGCTTCCAGAAACGTAACAATTTCCACCGATAAAATTGACGCGGCGGAAAAGGTATTTAAGTCGCTGTCAAAGCTCGCCGAAAACGGCATAAGCCTAACCGCCGCGCAAGGTTACGATTCACGCGGCGGCGCGCCTATGTACTCGTTTGACAACGCAAAGATAGCCGCGCAGGGCGAACTTCTCGTCAAGGCGTTTGAGAACGCGAACGAGCAGGCGCAGATGCTGGCGAAGAAGAGCGGCATACGAATTACCGGTATCAACGCCGTCTATCCCTACTACGCAGATGATCTGCGCGAGAATCAACATTTGGAGAGAACGCTGATTTTTACCGTGGGAGTCAACGTGGATTTTAGGGCAAAGCAATAGGCGCCGTTCGCTCGATCGTCCACTAAGGAACCTTTTTTGCTTGAACTGTAGTGTTGTATTTCGCTGGAGATACAACCTGTTGGTGATGGAGGTGGATATGTTTCGGATATTGATCGGGCAGATACTGCTATGCGGAATGTTTTTCCTTGGGGCATGCGCGGCTACGCAGACAGGAACGCAAGCGTCTGGAACAGCCGCGGCTTCAGGGAATATCGTCGTATCGTGGTTTGCGGGCGCCGAACTTCAGACGGAAACGAGAAGTCAGCTACGTGAAATCAGGAAAGCGCTAAACGATATGCTGGCGCTGCCTGTCCCTCAATTGCAGGCGCGGCGTTATGCGGATTATCAAATGAAGCCCGATCAATGGACGCTCGACCAACTTCTAAACGCCTATTTTTTAAGCGCGAGCGGAGGGCAGCAGGAAATAGACAGCCGATTCTATAAAGACATTAAAAAAGCACAAGCACAGGATATCCTGAGAGAGAAGCTGCGCGAGGTCGAGGCGGCCATTCCCGATGGCGCGGGTGAATAGCCGAAGCAGATATTATGAATAAGAGCTTATGGACGTTTTTTTTGATCGCAACTTCACTTCTGTCCCTTGAAATATCGCAGATAGCCGGTCGGTACGAGGGAGAGCAGTACTCGGCGATCTTGCTTTCTGACAACAGACCCTTTGAGTGCCTGCAAAACGATCCTTCAATGCAAAAGGGGCTTACGTGCCGTTTCGATCGCGTTCCCGCTGTTAGACAGGAGCGTTATCAAAACCAGTTTTTTATCGTCAATCCCGTTGCGCAGGGCGAGACGTTTTCGTTGGAAATTTTTTACAAACACAAAGCCGCCGTATATCCCGCAAACGAGTCGACAATGACGGCGAACGCGTTTATTTCGGGCGGTGAAACGTCCTCCAAACGATGGCTGATCGTGGGATTTAAGGAAACGCTCCCGCTTTTGCGCGGTAAAAACCCGCTAGGACTGCATTTTCCAATCGATTTTCCCGCGTTTGAATATCCCGCTATTGGCGCGCTTGACGTGAACGGCAAGCCCATAACCGATCATGTAGCCGATGGCGAGGGGCATGAGTTTGCGGAGATTCTTAATATGTTTGAAAATCAAAGCGCGCCGCTAGAAACGTTGCAGCAGATTAACGCCATTCTCGACGCAAGCGGCGGGCGGCATCTCTTTCTTCCGGAGCTGATCGCGCTAAAGATCAAAATACTCGATCGGCTAGGCGCCGGACATGAGAGAGAGCTTATTGAACTTGCGGAGCCGTGGGTGGAAAACTTCACCGCGCATCCTGGTTTGGCGGAGGTGTTGCTGATACTAGGAACGACGGAGCAGAGGATCGGGCTGGTATCCAGCGCACTCTACCGCTATGAGACGATCATGCGCGAGTTTCCCGAAACAAAATTTGCCGATCTTGCCCGTATCTACAAGGCGGATCGCACGCTTTCACAAGGCAGGCGCGATGAGGCGGTGCAGGATTATCAGACGGTGCTTTTTAACTCACAAGATATTCCGTCCGCGGCGCTTGCGGCTTCAAGGTTGGCGCGAGTGGCAATTAGCGATGATAACATCGAAAAGGCGGCGGAGTACTATCTGAAAATTCTCAACACCTATCCGGAGTTTTTCACCCGTGATGTAGAGGTCAATAGGCGGCTTTTGACGGTGATGGCGGAGCAAAAACTCTATCAGGCGGCGGCTTCGCTTGCGGAGGTGCTGCTCCCCTTTACCCCTTTGAGCGAGTACGAGCGTTCCCTTTTCGATCTGGCGCGCTGGCAGAATCTGGCGTCGTACGGCGCCAAGTCGCTTGAAACTTACGAGCGTTTTATTGATGAATTTCCGTATTCCACATATATAGAGTTGGCAAAAAAAGAGCGGGATCTGCTGCTTTTTGCCCAAGGTATGCCGACCGACGAGGAAAATCTGCGATTGTACGATCATATTATTACCGCCTACAAAGACGACGAGGCGGCTTCCCGCGCGCTTTATGAGAAGGTAAAGCTGCTTATGAAAATGGGGCGGCATAGGGAGGTGCAGTCGCTTTTGCCGGCGATTGATCGGTTAAATCCCAAGCTTTTTTACGACTTTTCGCAGCAAGTCCGCCACATAGAGCGGGTGCTTTTGAACATAGCGCTGAAAAACGGGGCGTGCGCTGACGCCGTGGAACTGGTAAACAGCCGCGAGTTTGATCTGCTCTTTTACTCCAGCGAGGAGATGTACGGCTGCGCTTTTCTCCAAAGGGACTTCCCGATCGCGCTTGAGGTTGTGAAAAATAACATTGAAAAAACATCTCCCGCTAAAGCCATCGTTTGGTTTGAAAGGCGGCTGGATACGTATTACGCGATGAGTGATTATCCGCGGTTTATTGACGAGGCGGAGCGCTTTTTGCGAATGTCCAAGGCTTTGCGCGAGAGTGTTTCTAGCGAGCGTTATTTGCAGATTTTTGATGTTTACCGCATACTGGACGACGATCCGGCGCGAATGCTTGAGCTTGGAATGATGATCGAGGAGCGTTTTCCAAAAGAGCCGCGCCTAATGGACGTTTATCTTGCGCTTTCCACGCAGGCACAGCGGCAGGGGGACGTGGCGAGGCAGTACGAATACGCCAAAAAGCTGATCAACCGCCATCGCCTTGTGAACGCCGCCGCCTTTACGCCGTTAAGCGAGCTTGTCTTTGCCGATGCGGCGGTCAAACTGGGTAGAAGCGGCGAAGCGCTTCTGGCGCTAGAAAGCGCG
>JAIRKM010000027.1 GCA_031260125.1 Helicobacteraceae bacterium
CTAAGCCAATTTCAGACGCGGGAAGCAACGCTTCGCGTTCTCGGTAGTTATCTCGCATATCTTTTCAAGCGGCATATCAAGCAGATCGGCGAGTTTTTCCGCTACCAGCACGGTGTAGGCGCTTTCGTTCCGCCCGCCTCTGTGCGGCGTTGGAGCCAGATAGGGAGCGTCCGTCTCCAGCACTATCCTATCTAGCGGAATTTTTCTTACCGCGTCCGCAAGTTCTTTTGCGTTGCTAAAAGTGAGAATGCCGCCTATGCCGAAATAAAACCCAGCTTTTGCAAGCGGGAGCATAAGCGCGTCGCCGCCGTAACAGTGCAGAACGCCTCCTCTGTTTTTTGTGTGCGTGAGAATTTCAAAGCAATCTTCCGATGCCTCCCGCGTATGTACGATCAAGGGCATATTGTATCTGTCCGCAAGTTCCACGCTCTGCCTGAATATATCCTTCTGCCGCGCCTTTATCGATTCGCTCTCTTCTTTATCTTTTGGAAGACGGAAATAGTCCAATCCGCACTCTCCGATCGCAACGCATTTTGGATCGCTTAGAAACGATTCAATATAATCCAAATCAAAAAGATCAATATCGTTTGGGTGAACGCCGGCGGCAAAAAATATGTTTTCAGCGCGCGCGATACTCCACGCGGTTTTGATGTCATTTGGATCGGCGCCCGGTATGATAAACGCCCCTACTCCGCTACCTTTGGCGCGGTTTATAACCTGATCAAGATCGCCCGCAAACCGTTTGTGATCTAAATGCGTGTGAGTATCTACTATAAACATATTCAGCCGTACATTGCCCGCAATAAATCTCTGAAATTTTCTTGCGAAAGGGCAAAAATGATAATAGCGATCGTAATGCCTATTTTAAGCCATAGTACTTTTTTCACTGCGAAGAAACCTTTCTAGTATGATAAGCGCCGCAATCGAATCTATTCTGCCGTCTTTTTTGTCTTTTATAAACTCTGCCGCCTCTTTTGATGAATCCGTTTCGTCTTGAAAATGAACGGGAATGTCCGTATTGAGAAGTTTAAGAAAATGATCGATGCGTCTTTTCATATCCTCCTCACTTTTGTATCCGATCGGCAGCCCAACAACAAGGCGGTCGATCTTTTTTTCCGCGATGATTCTCCGCAGATCGCCACTTGCCTGAACTCTGTTTTTACGGATAATGGGCGCGATTGCGACCGCCGTTTTTCCGTCAGGCGAATACGCCAGACCGATCCTTTTAAGTCCCATATCCACAGAGAGATACGCCATTACCCGCGCTCCACAAAGCCGCCTTTAACGACGATCCTGCCCGAAAGCTCATACTCATAAGCTTTCGCGCCGAACCTTTCAAAAAACTCATCGTACGTCGGGCGGTTTGAGCAGAAGTCAAGCAGTTCGTCGCTCTCAGCCGCGGCGCCGTTTAACCCAAGCTCCTTTAAGAGCGTCTCTTCGCTCCAGATCATATCCGCCAAGCGCTCTTCGCACAGCTTATTGGTGCCATCGCTGCTGCCAAGCTCATGAGGTAGCACAAAGAGTTTGCGCCCCTGTTTGATCGCAAGATTTGCGCTGGTCATCGATCCGCTGTGAGGATCGGCCTCCATAACGCAGACTGCCTGCGAAATTCCGGTTACAAGGCGGTTTCTATGGACAAACATCCACCCTTTTGGTTCCATTTCGCTCTCGTACTCGCTCAGTACCAGCGCGTTTTGCCGCAGCCGATCGATGAGATTTTTATTCAGCCGTATATATCCGCGCTCGATCGATCCCGCCAGAATGGCGATCGTATTGGGAAATGCCGCCTCATGGGCAATCGCGTCTACGCCCATTGCTCCGCCGGAGACCACTACGCCACCCGCCTCGCTCACCGCTTTAGCCACCCTTTGCGTCCATGTTTTCGTATAGTTTGACGGTCGTCTCGTGCCGACAATCGCCACTAGCGGGCGATCCAGCAGGGTCGTATCGCCTTCATAGTAAAGCGCTTTAGGAGCGGAGGCGATCTTCGTGAGCCGCTCCGGTATCAACGGCAGGATCATTTTAAGCGCCCAGCTCCACCTCAATCTCCAATCGATCGATATTCTGATTTTTCTGCGTGCTTATGCGTACGTCCCGCACTGCCGTGTACTTTTTTACGACTGCGAGAATGTCGTTTCTCATCTGCTCCAGAAACGGAAAGCTGTTATCCGCCCGCTCATGAGAAAGCACGATCTTCAGCCGATCCCGCGCGATCTTTGCGGGTGTGTTTCTTGATCCGAACAGCGCGCTTAGAAGGCTCATTTGAACAGCCCTTTGATGAACGATCCAAGCCCTTTTTGCTCAAAAATATCCATAAACGGCACCTCTTCGCCCAGCATCCGTCTGGCAATCCGGCTATACGCCATACCGGAGACGCTCTTTGGATTTTTTACCACAGCCTCGCCCGTGTTTGTGGCGATCACGACCATCTCGTCGTCCAGCACCAGACCAATAAGATCGATCGCCAGAATCTGTATCACATCCTCGGGACCCAGCATCTGACCCTTTCTGACCATATCGGGCTTTATGCGGTTGATGATCAGGCGCTTTCGCACCTCGCCGCCCTCTTTAGATTTCTTGCTCTTAGCGTCGATAATCCCGATCACGCGATCGGCGTCGCGCACGGCGGATACTTCCGGCGTCGTAACGATCAAAGCGGTATCGGCAAGATAGATAGCGTGTTCAAAACCGCTTTCAATCCCCGCTGGAGAATCGATCAGCACGTAGTCAAAATCGTTTTTTAGCTCGCCGATGAGTTTTTCAACCTTCGCCTGATTCAAAACGCTTTTATCTTTCGTCTGAGAGGCAGGGAGGAAGAAGAGTGTTTTAGTGTGCTTATCCTGTATCAGCGCCTGATTCAGATTGCAGCGCCCCTCCATCACCTCGATCGCGTCATATACGATGCGGCTCTCAAGCCCCAGAATCATATCTAGGTTGCGCAGCCCTATATCAAAATCGACCGCCGCCACTCTCCTGCCCAGCGCGGCAAGCGCGGTTGCTATATTCGCGGCGGCAGTTGATTTGCCCACGCCGCCTTTCCCGCTTGTTATTGTTACTACTTCGCCCATTACCGCTAGTTTTTGTCTTTATCAATGAGCTTGTTAGCCGCAATCCACGGCATCAGCGCCCTTAAACGCCTTCCCGTTACCTCGATCGGATGGTTAAAGAGATTGTTTCTCTCCGCCATCATGCGCGGATAGCCCAGCGCGCCCTCCGCCACAAAATCCTTGGCAAAGCTCCCGTTTTGAATCTCCTTTAGTATCTGCCTCATCGCTTTGCGGCTTTCGTCGTTGATCACCTTTGGTCCGCTTACCATATCGCCGTATTCGGCGGTGTTTGAGACGGAATAGCGCATATCGGCGATGCCGCCGGAGTAGATCAGATCGACAATCAGCTTGAGTTCGTGCAAACACTCAAAATATGCCATCTCTTCGGGATAGCCCGCCTCAACAAGCGTTTCAAACCCCGCTTGTACCAGCGCCGTTACGCCGCCGCACAGCACCGCCTGCTCGCCGAACAGATCGGTTTCCGTTTCGTCCTTGAAGGTGGTAACAATAATGCCCGTGCGTCCGCCGCCGATAGCGCTTGCGTAGGATTTTGCCAATTCCAGCGTATTGCCGCTTGGGTCTTGATGAACCGCTATCAGATCGGGAATGCCGCCGCCCTTGACAAACTCGCTGCGCACCGTGTGTCCGGGCGCTTTGGGGGCGATCATCGTTACGTTTATATCGTTTGCGGGGACAATGCGGCTGTAGTGAATGTTGAAGCCATGCCCAAAAGCGATCGTGGCGCCCGGCTTGAGATTTGGGGCAATCTCCGCGTCGTAAACCGCCTTCTGATGCTCGTCCGGCAGCAGGATCATCACAAAGTCGGCGCGGCTGACCGCGTCGCCCACTTCAAGCACCTTAAAGCCCTTCACCTCCGCTTTCTTCCAGCTAGCTCCCCCTTTTTTAAGCCCTACTATTACATCCACGCCGCTGTCGCTCAGATTCTCCGCGTGCGCGTGTCCCTGCGAGCCAAAGCCGATCATCGCCACCTTCTTTGAGCGGATCAACGAAATGTCGCAGTCCTTGTCGTAGTAAATCGTCAACGCCATTGGGTATTCCTTTTTTCTATGAAATTAGCGAGGTGATTGTAACTAAGCGCCTATAAATAAAAGTAATTTGGCTTACAATAACGTATAATGTTCGGTAGATAAGGATACACTTATGAACGAGTCGCTTTACGCCCACATCAAGACGCTTCCACCACTGCCCGAATCGATCGCGAAAATTCAAGCGATCTGTTCCGATCCAAATTCAAGCATCGCCGATCTTGCTAGAATTGTCGAAACGGATCCAATGCTCACCGCAAATCTGCTTAAAGCCGCAAATTCCCCTCTTTATGGATTTTCCAGAGAGATCAAGACGCTTGCGCAGGCGGTAAGCCTCTTTGGTATGGCTACCGTGCGCGGTTTTGCGCTCGCAGGCGCGGTAAGAAGCACGCTTCAATTCGATCTTACGCCGTACGGCATCGATCTGGAGACGTTTGCCAAGCTGTCGCAGGAGCAAAATGCGCTGATCGTGCGCTGGTATTCGCAGGTGAGCCGCGCCATGCTAGAAGTGCTGTCGCCCGCCGCCTTTCTGACAGGCATCGGCAGGGTGATTATGTCGCAGGAGATCATTAGAAGCGGCAGGCAGCAGGAATTTATCAAACTCACCGGCGAACAGGGGCTGGTGGAGGCGGAAAAGCAGTTTTTCGGCGTGAGCTATCAGGAGGTCAGCGCTGCCGTATTTAGGCATTGGCGGTTTGAGCAAGAATTGGTGGACGCGATCGATTATTCAAGAGATCCTCTTTCCGCGCCAGCCTCTTTCAAAGCCTATGCATGCGCGCTCAGCGTCGTTCAGTCCGCCGTTTCCATTCCGGACGGCATTACCGACGAAAGCGCGAAAATCGCTGGAAGGCAGGCAATCAGCTACGGATTGTCGGGCGATCTGTTTGATAAAGCGATCGTCGCCTTCCTTAAATGAAAGAACTGCTACTCAAACTTCAGGCGGGCGCCGCGCAAAGCTCGCTGGACAAGGGAGAGTTGCGATGGCTTCACGAACTGATCAAGGCAAAAGTAGTAAGCGATAGAGAGTTTCTCAAGTTAAGCGGCGACATGGTTGTCGGCGTATATCATCAGCCAAAAATCGTAAAGAAAGGCAAGGCGCTGACAGGCTACCTTCAGCCTCTTGGTGTCAGAGGAAGCGATCTGATCGTCCTTCCAAGCGACGCGAAAAACGCCAAGCACGGCGATCTAGTGGTGGCAAGCGTCATCGGAAAGCGGCGCGGCAGAGCGGCGGCAAAGATCATCTATATTGCGCAGGAGAGCGGCATCGTTCAAATCGCGTTTATACGAACCGTTAACCGCAGAGTCGAGGCGCTAGATATCCACACAGCGCTTCCAATCGCGATCAACACCAAACAGAAGACCTTAAAAGAGCTACCGGAAGGCGCCGTTGTAACGCTGGATAAAAACGGCGAAGTCGCAGATATTTTAGGGGAGCTAAACGATCCAAAAGTAGATGAAGCAATTGTGCTTACCGAACATAATAGAGCGGATCATTTTGACGCGGATCTGATTTTAGAGGCAAAGAGCTTTGGAAGCGAAGTCAATCGATCGATCTATCCGGATCGCGCCGATCTTACAAACCTGCCATTTATCACGATCGATCCGATAGACGCGAAAGATTATGACGACGCAATATATTTTGATCATAAGCAGAACACACTATACGTGGCAATCGCCGACGTTACGAGCTATGTAACCGAACTCGGCGCGATCGACAAGGAGGCGAAAAAGCGGGGATTTAGCGTCTATCTGCCTCACAAGTCCATTCCGATGCTCCCGCGCGAGCTGAGCGAAAATTTATGCTCGCTAAAGCCAAACGCCGATCGGCTGGCTTTTACTTTTAAAATAGAGCTTGATGAGAATCTAAAAACAAAAAGCTATGAACTTTTTGAAAGCGTAATTCACTCAAAACGCCGCTACCATTACGATCGTATCGACGAGTTATTTGAAGGCAAAACACCCGATGCCGTTGACGGCGAAATACTAGAGTGGCTGTTGCCGTTAAAAGAGACGGTTATTGGGCTTAGGAAAAACCGCTTAAAAAAAGGGTTTAATTTTGTCAATCCAGAGATCAAACTCACGCTAGATACCAATCTCAAGCTAGTCGGCGTAAAGAAAGCCGTTGAAACCATATCGCACCAACTTATAGAAGAGTGTATGCTACTTGCTAACTGCGCCGCCGCCGAGTATTTCAATTTTGGGATATTCCGCACGCACGAACCGCCGGACGAACGAAGCCTGCGCGAGCTGACAAGCTGTTTAAGCGAATTGGGAATCAACGTTCGTGCGCAACAGGACACTCACAGGCTAATAGAGCGCATTCAGGAACAAGCAAGAGAGTTAGGGTTGGCAGAACAGGCGGATCGGCTGCTGATCCGATCTCTCAAACGGGCGCAATACACGTACGATAATGTAGGGCATTTTGGGCTTGGATTTAGCAAATATACGCACTTTACTTCGCCGATTAGACGCTATAGCGATCTTATGCTTCACAGGCTCTTAAAATCTATATTGCAAAAGAATGAAAAAAAGAAATCGTATATTGTATCCAGCCTACAGCGGCTGACGCCGCAGATATCGCAGCAGGAGATCGACACGGCGCAGATAGAGTGGCAATATGCCGATCGAGTTTACGCGCGATGGGCGAGTGAAAATATCGGCAGAGTTATGGAGGGTGAAGTGATAGAAAGCGCCTACAAAAATAAAGAGCCAATTGTGATTATAAGCGATCCATCGGCGCTTGGCATGCGCGTATATGTCATCAATGCAAAAGATATAGAGAAATTTTCGTTTATCAAGGTTGAGATAATAAGCTCCAACATTGCCACGGCAAAGATATGCGGCAAAGAGGTTTTTTCGTCCGCTCGCTCCAGATAAAGCAAAGTGCAATCGCGTGAAACAGTATGAGTTTGAAAACAGCTTAAACAGAAACTCCCTGCCCCGCGCGGTGATACTCTACGGCGACGAATTTCTCACAAACCATTTCGCCGTGCGCGCGCAGGAGAATCTTCCAGAAAATCTTTCGACGCTGAAACTTTATTACAAAGAGTTTGAATTTGAAGAGGCAAAAAAACATCTTGCCGAGCGCGGGCTGTTCAGTAGCGGCAACCTGCTGATCGTAAAAACCGATAAAAAGATTGAAGCTAAACATCTAAACGCCATTCTCGATATAACGCGGAAAAAAGAGGACTCCTTTTTGATCATGATCTATGAGGCGGAGGACGCAAAGGCAAAATTAACGCCGCTTGAAAAGAGGGGGGACGTGGCTGTCGTGCGCCTCTTTGCTCCCAAACAGAACGAAGCGGTCGGTTTTCTTAAAAAAAGGGCGCAATCCTTTAATTTGCACCTAAAGGAGAGTGAGGCGCACCACCTTTTGAAACTCTACGACAACAGCCTTCTGCTCGCGTATGGCGAGATAGAAAAACTTGCCGTTTACGGCGAAACGGACGAGCGGCTTCAAGATATGATATGCGTCGGACAGAGTGAGGCGAATATACTGCGGCTCATCTCGCTGATCGTATCGCACGCGCCGTTTTACAAGGAGTTGGAATCGATACTTCTTGAGAACGACGAACCTATGACAGCTCTTTTATCGATCATTCAGGTTTTCCGCCGCCTCTTTATGTTTAACGCCGCTATGCGCTTTAACCTCCCATCGGGCGATTTTCTGCCATACGTCCTTCCACCGCAGTTAGCCGATATTCACACGAAACTTGCCCAGAAGATAAGTTTCCGGCAGTTCTGCGTCCTATTTGAACTGCTCAGTGAGATGGAACTTCTGTTCAAAAAGAGCGAAACCAGAGAGAAAAAAGCGTTGCTGTGCGCCTCTTTAATCAAGCTTCAAACAATTTTTCTGTAGAATGCGCTCCCTAGATTCTACCTTGCCCGCCCGCCGGACAGCGAACGGGACTGAAGACCATAAGGAGAGAGATGTCCAAGCATTACGAAACGATGTTTATTTTGAAGCCTACGCTCACCGAAGAGGAAGCGAAGGCTAAGGTTGATCTTTTCAGCAAGATCATTATTGACGGCGGCGGCGAGATCGCGGCTGTTGAAAGTTTGGGAACACGCCCGCTGGCTTACAAGATCAAAAAGTTTGAGCGCGGCATCTACACCGTGATCTACTTTACCGCCAACGGAGCGCTGAACAAAGAGCTTGAGCGCAACTACCGCATCAATGAAGACGTGCTTCGCTTTATCGTTATACGCTACGATCGGCAAGTGGAGATCGGAGCGTGGGAGAATATGGTAAACCGCGCCAAAGGGCTACCGTTTAAAGAGTTCAAATTGAGTGAAAGCGCGAGAGAACCGCGTGAGTACCGTCCGCGTCGTCCGCGCCGCGAAGAGGCGGTGGAAGCGCCGCCGGCAGTAAAAAAGGCTGAAGGTGCTGAATAAGGTTATATTGATCGGAAATCTTACAAGGGACGTTGAGCTTCGCTATACGCAAAGCGGAACGGCGATCGCCAAGTTCGGTCTGGCGGTCAGCCGCCGCTGGAAAGATAAGAATAGTAGCGAAGATCGCGAAGAGGTGATGTTTATCGACATTAACGTTTTCGGACGGAGCGCGGAGATAGCAAATCAGTACCTAAATAAAGGACGGCGCGTACTGATCGAAGGGCGGCTGGTTCTCGATCAATGGACGGATCAGAACGGTCAGAGGCACTCCAGGCACAACATATCAGCCGAAAACGTGCAGTTTTTAGACAGCAAAGGTAGCGGCGAAGGCGGCTACGCGCGATCCACTCAGCAGTCCGGCGATTCGGGCGGCTTTGAAAGCCCCGCGTCAAAGCAAAGTCAAAGCGTCGAAAGTGATGGCGGCTACGCGCGATCCGCTCAGCAGTCCAGCGACTCGAGCGGCTTTGAAAGCCCCGCGTCAAAGCCAAGTCAAAACATAGACATTGACGACGACAGCATTCCATTTTAACTAAGGAGAAAAGATGGCAGAAAGAGCAAAATTTTTCAAACGGCACTGCAAATACACAGAAGCAAAAGTGGATTTTATCGACTACAAAGAGCTTGGTCTCTTAAAGCACTCGCTATCCGAGCGCTTCAAGATTATGCCGCGCCGCTTAACCGGCAATAGCAAAATAGCGCAGGATATGGTTCGTGCGGCAATCAAACGCGCCCGCCACATGGCGCTTATCCCCTACACCGCAAATCGCGGCACGATCGGCGAAAGCCGCATATAAGTTCGCTTCCAATTGCCGCCGCGAAAACGGCGGCTTGCTTCTCAATGCCTATGCGAGTAGGTCTCCCGCAAAAGTTTCTTGTTGGTCTTACCCACGCTGGTTTTATATATCTCATCGACAAACACGATCTTCAACAGCATCGATTCACGCGGCATTAGACCTTTTTTAATAAACCCTTTAAGGTTGGCTGATATCTCCTTCTCCAGCGTTTTTTTATCCTTCGACTCGGAGACGACGAGTGCCAGCGGCCGCTCGCCCCACTTTTCATCGTCAGCGGAAATTACCGCCACCTCTTTTACAAGGTGATGCTTGTAGATGATGTCCTCTAGTTCCAAAGAGGAGACCCATTCGCCGCCCACTTTGATAATGTCCTTTTCGCGATCGGTAATCTTAAAGTAGCCTAACTCATCGCGGTTGGCTATGTCGCCCGTGTGCAGATATCCGCCGCGATAGAGGTTTTCGGAGTTTTTCTGATCGCGCATATAGCCGTTCGTAAGCCATGGGGAGCGGACTACGATCTCGCCCGTCGATCTGCCGTTGTGCGGAATGTCTCTCATCTCCTCGTCCACGACGCGCATTTCGACCAGCGCCAGCGGCTTGCCGGTCTTCGCACGGTAAACGGCTTGCTCTTCCAGAGACCAAAAAAGCATTTCGCGGCTAAGGTGCGCGATAGAAAGGATAGGACAGGTTTCGCTCATGCCATATCCCGTAAACAGATCGATTCCCCTGCTCAACCCAAGCTGCGCGAGGTTGGTAGTAAGCGTGGCTCCCCCCACGATTACCTTCCACCCTTTCAAGCTCACCTCGTCGATCTTATCGGAGCTTAACAGCATGTGGAGGATCGTCGGAACGCAGTGCGAGTAGGTAACCTTTTCTCGATCGATCAGCTCTAGCAACAGATCGGGGATATATTTACCCGGATAGACCTGTTTTATGCCCAAAAATGTCGCCATATACGGTAGCCCCCACGCATGGACATGGAACATCGGCGTGATCGGCATATAGACATCTTCCTGATTGAAGTTCGCATGGCGCGTGTTGGATGAAATGGAAAGCAGCGCGCCTAAGGTGTGCATCACCAGTTGACGATGTGAAAAATAGACACCCTTTGGCATACCGGTCGTTCCGGTGGTGTAAAAAGTAGTAGCGACGGTGTTTTCGTCAAATTCTGGAAACTCATACTCACTATCCATAGCGGCAAGCATCTCTTCGTACTCGCCGGCAATCGGCAGAATCGTATCGATGTTTTCGTTGCCGTCCGCGATCAGCACGTAGTGCTTTACAGTGTCGATCCTGCCTCGCACCTGCTCAACGATCGGCAAAAACTCGCTGTTGATCAGCAGCAGATCGTCCTGCGCGTGGTCGATTGTGTAGAGTATTTGCTCTGGACTTAGGCGAATGTTGATCATGTGCAAAACCGCGCCCATCATAGGAACCGCAAAATAGCATTCCAGATAGCGGTGCGAATCGTAGTCCATGATCGCAACTGTATCCCCCTTCTTTACCCCAAGTTTCGTCAGCAGATTGGCGAGTTTATGTACTCTCTCCCTGAAAACGCCGTAGGTCATTCTGAAACTGTTTTTGTAAACGATCTCCTGCGCGGGATCGTAGGCAAGCGGTGTGAAAAGCAGGTGTTTTATGAGAAGCTGGTAGTCATTATGCACATCTCCCTCCTAGCGTGCGTAAGCTAAGGCGAAATGATACGACGCGCTGGCTTTGCAAGTAGCAAAGCGCTTCACTTCGCGCTTTGCTCGGCAAACACGCTACAATTATCCCGTTGAAATTGAGTAAAAAGTTTGTAAATTATTCTGTATAAGGCGGTTTTTGGAGCTTATATTAGCCAGCGGCAACCATCATAAAGCGATCGAGATCGCCGGAATTTTAAGAGGATACAGCGTCGTCTGTTACAACGAGCGCGCTGAACCGATCGAGATAGAGGAAAACGGCGCTTCGTACGCCCAAAATGCCATGATCAAGGCGCGGGCGGTTTTTGAACACATAGGAGATCAAAACGCGGCGGTCATAAGCGACGACAGCGGCATCAGCGTAGAGGCGCTAGGCGGTGAACCCAATATCCGCAGCGCGCGATACGCGGCGGCGCGCGGCGAACGCTCAAACGATGAGGCAAATCTTATAAAACTGACAGGCGAGTTAAAACGCAGAGGGCTAAGCGCGTCAAGGGCGTTCTATACGGCGGCGATCGCGCTGAAATGCGGTGCGGGCGAATTTACCGCGCATGGCTGGCTGCATGGTAGCGTGATCGCCGAGCGGCGCGGCGCAAATGGATTCGGCTACGATCCGATCTTCGTTCCAGAAACTTTTGACCGCACGCTTGGCGAACTGAGCGCGGAGATAAAAGCGGGCATTTCGCACCGCTTCCGAGCTTTGACAAACATCACGCCGCTGCTTTCAGTTATTTTTCGTTAAAGTTGCAAACTTTACTAAATCAATTTACAAAGGAGACAATATGAGCGAGCAGGCTACTTCGGCAATTCACGCCGCGTATGACAACCGCGAGGGACAAGGCACGATGGCTGTGCCGATCTATCAGACGACCGCCTACGAGTTTGGTAGCGCCGAAACAGCGGCAAATCGCTTTGCGCTGCGTGAGCTTGGCAACATCTACACGCGGTTGAACAACCCGACGACGGGCGTTTTAGAGGGACGATTCGCCGAGGTGGAAAAAGGCGCGGCGGCGCTCGTAACATCCAGCGGCGCGGCGGCGGTTTTTTACGCAATCGCAAATCTCGCGGCAAGCGGCGAAAATATCCTGCTTGCCAACAAGATATACGGCGGTACGCTGTCGCTGACGCAATATACGCTAAAGCGCTTTGGAATCGAAACACGCGTCTTCGATCCGCAGGACATAAAAACGGTCGAACCGCTGATCGACGACAAAACCCGTGCGATCCTCTTTGAATCGATCAGCAACCCGTCGATTGACATTGCCGACTTTGAGCCGATCGTGGAGATTGCCAAAAGGCATAAGATCGCGACAATCGTTGACAACACCGTCGCCACTCCGTATCTTTTCCTGCCGTTTGACTGGGGGGTTGACGTAAGCGTTCATAGCCTGAGCAAATACACCAGCGGGCAAGGACTGGGCATTGGAGGCGTAATCGTTGAGAGAAACGGGCTGAACGAACTGCTCATCGGCAATCCGCGCTACCCCCACTTCAACGAACCCGATCCCAGTTATCACGGCTTGATATACGCCGCCCTGCCCTTCCCGCTCTTTACTTTGAGAGCGCGGCTTAGTCTGGCGCGGGACATCGGCGCGATTCCCGCTCCGTTCAGCTCGTGGCTCTTTATTCAGGGGTTGGAGACGCTCGCGCTACGCATCGTCAAGCACAGCGAAAACGCGCTTACGATCGCAAAGTGGTTAAAAAGCCACCCAAAAGTGCAGTCTGTCAACTATCCGCTACTAGAAGGGGACAAGAACTACGCCTACGCCAAAAAGTATCTGCGCGGAGGGGCGAGCGGGCTTGTCAGTTTTGATGTGGGCGACTTTGAGTTTGCCAAGCGTATCCTCAACTCCACCAAAATTTTCAGCCGTGTCGTCAATATCGGCGACAGCAAGTCAATCATCACCCATTCGGGCAGCACCACGCACCAGCAGCTCAACGAAAAAGAGCAGGAGGCGGCGGGAATTACGCCGGGGTTAGTGCGCCTTTCGGTGGGCATAGAGGACGTGCGCGATCTAATCGCCGATCTCGCGCAGGCGATAGGGTAAGCCGCGCAAACGCCCCAAAAGGAGCTTTGCGGCGATCGAAAGCCGTATGGGAGTTGGGGTAGCATCGATCGGCTAGAATTGCGCTATTTATAAGGAGTGCAATGGACTACCTGCAAATCAACGGCGGCGCGAAGCTACATGGAAACGTCGCCGTCTCAGGCTCAAAAAACGCGGCGCTTCCTATTTTAGCGGCGACAATTCTCGCGAAAAACAGCGTACGGATTGCCAACCTTCCGCGGGTGGCGGACGTACGCACATTTTTGAAGCTGATCGAGCTGCTAGGCGGCAGCTGCGCACACTGCGAAGGAGAGGTTGTCGTAAGCGCCGATCGGCTTTGCGGCACTACAGCCACCTACGAGATCGTAAAAACGATGCGCGCCTCTATTCTGACTTTAGGTCCTCTTCTAGCGCGCTTTGGCGAGTGCCGCGTTTCGCTGCCGGGCGGATGCGCCATAGGAGCCAGACCGGTTGATCTTCATCTCAAGGCGATGGAAAAGATGGGCGCGATGATTGAAATCGCGGAGGGATACATACACGCCAAAGCTCCAAAAGGGCTGAATGGAACGACTATCGTTTTTGATAAAAGCACAGTAACTGGCAGCGAAAATGTGATTATGGCGGCTGCACTCGCACGCGGAAAAACCAGAATCGTTCACTGCGCCAAAGAGCCGGAAGTGGTACAGCTTTGTGAGATTTTGACGCAGTCCGGCGTAGAGATCGAGGGTATCGGCACCAGCGAACTGGAGATTGATGGTAGCGGTGGAGAACTGCTGGAACTACCGCCGATTAGCGTTATACCCGATCGGATAGAAGCGGGAACATACCTATGCGCCATTGCAATGACAAAATCGCGAGCAACGGTCTCGAATATGGAGCCAAAGCATATCGTGGCTGTAACAGATAAGCTCACAGAGATGGGCTTTGATCTGCAAATCCAAAGCGATTCAATCACAATCAGCCCCACCGAGCGCATCAACCCGATTGAGATCGTAACAAGCGAATATCCCGGCTTCCCCACCGATATGCAGGCGCAGTTTATGGCTTTAGCGGCGTGTGCCGAAGGGGGCAGCATTATCGAAGAGAGGCTGTTTGAAAACCGGTTTATGCACGTTGGCGAATTGGTGCGGATGGGGGCGAAAATAGCGCTAAAGGGCAATACCGCCTCAATTACGGGCATGGCGTTCTTAAACGGAGCCGATGTGATGGCGACCGATCTGCGAGCCTCCAGCGCGCTGGTAATCGCAGGGCTTGGAGCAAAGGGGCAAACGCGAATTCATAGGATATACCATCTCGATCGTGGCTATGAAAGATTGGAAGAGAAACTCGGCGGCATCGGCGCGGACATAGCGCGGCTGAAAGAGTAAGCGGCTCTATCCATCATCGCGGCGCGTACGCTATGAAGAGCTGGGTAAACCCGTATAAACGAGCTGTCCAAGCGAGATGGCGCCGTCATTAGGCGGAAATCGGCGCGGTATATACGCCTTTTTGCCCAGCCGTAAAAGTTTTTTCATCAAAACGGCGGTTAATGTTTTATTTTGAAAAACGCCGCCACAAAGCACAACGGGCAAATCGTAATCCTTCACCGTTTGCGCCGCTATATTGGCAAGCGAATTTATAAAACGGCTGGCGGCGATCGCCGGCGAATCGCGCAGAATGCCCCTGAATATCTCTCTCATATCAATGGTGCCGCAATGATTCTCAAATGGATAACTATCGGTAATCCTCTCGTCAAATAACGCCTCAATTTTCAATCCGGACGCGCCCTCAAATGTGTAGCTTTGCTCTATGCCCATTAGAAACGCCGCCGCGTCAAAAATCCTGCCTATTGAGGAGGTCGGCGTAGAGTTTATATTGGCTTCTATGGCGCGCCTGAGATTGGCGTTTTTAATATCGTTTAGAAGCGGGTGTTCGATACCGTAATCATAAAGCGCGGCAAAGGAGATGCGCATAGGGTCCTTTATAGCGCGATCGCCACCGATCAGGCGAAACGGCTTTATTGTCGCGGCGCGATCGAATCCGTCGTACCGCGCTATAAGAAACTCTCCTCCCCATATCGCGCCGTCGCCGCCATATCCCGTTCCGTCCCACGCAACCGCTATAACGGGCGCTTCTAAACCATATTCCGCCATAACTGCCAGCGCGTGCGCGTGGTGGTGCTGCACGGCGGTAACCGGCAGCGGTTGTTCGCGCGCCCAGCGCGTAGATGCGTAAAACGGATGTAGATCGCAAACGATCCTTTCCGGTTCAAATTTATAAAGCCTTTTGAAAGCCTCAATCGTGCGTACAAAGTACTCAATTGAGCTTACACTCTCAAGATCGCCTATATGCTGACTCACAACGGCGCTTTTATTGAAGCCCAGCGCGATCGTATTTTTTTGCCGCGCCCCCACGGCTATGGTGGGACAATCAATTGCGCGCGCTAGATTTAACGCCTGCGGCGCGAAGCCGCGCGCCCGTCGTATTGGCATAATATCGCCATTTACTATCTGCGTTACGCTATCGTCGCAGGCATTGACTATATCGCGATCGTGCGTCAAAACGGCATCAAAAACGCCGTTTAATTTCTCAAAAAGCGTACCTTCATCTGTAATTACCGGTTCGTCGGATATATTTGCGCTTGTAGCAACGATTGGGCGGTTGATCTTCCGCATAATAATATACTGGATAGGCGAAGAAGAAAGCATCACTCCAAGCCTGTCAATATCGGGCGCGACGCCTTCGGCAAGCGAATAATTTTTGCCTTTTTTTACCAGCGTTATAGGAGCGCGGTTTGAGAGGATAAGCTCCCTTTCGGCAAGAGATACTTCGCACTCTTTTTCGATCGATTCTATACTTGCGAAGAGTACTGCCAGCGGCTTATGCGGTCTGCTTTTCCTCTTCCTTAAAAGAGAGATCGCCTCGTCATTTGTTGCGTCGCAGCACAGCAGAAAACCGCCCAGCGCTTTTATAGCGATAATTTTCCCCGACAGCAGATTTTCACATATTGAATCGATGGAAAGATTCAACGTCGAACCGCAGTTATGACAGGCGATTGGCTGCGCGTGAAAACGGCGGCTTTGTGGATTTGCGTACTCCTCCATACAGCGATCGCACATCTTGAAGATATTCATAGAGGTGTTTGGACGATCGTAGGGAAGCGACTTTATAATAGTAAATCTTGGTCCGCAATTGACACACGATATAAATGGAAAAAGATAGCGGCGATCGTAAGCGTTGAATAGCTCATCTTGACACTCTTTACATAAAGCCGTGTCAGGTGGAATGTGCGTAAAAACCGTATCCGCGTCTTCGCTTTGGGCTATCGTAAATTCTGTAGTATTCTGCGGCTTTTGATCGGTTGATCTTATATCTGTAATTTCACTTAATGCGGGTTTTTCTCTGCGCAGCCGCTCCTCAAAATGCGCGATCGCCTCGCCGCTCCCCTCTACTTCGGCGATCACTCCGAGCGCGTTGTTAAAAACCCTTCCGGTCAGCTTCATCTCTTGGGCTAGACGGTAAACCATAGGGCGGAACCCCACCCCCTGAACAGTGCCGCTTATCTCGTACCGTCTGCGTTTAATCATTCTTTTGGCATTATAAAACAAATGAAAAAGTTAGTTTTTTTGACACTTGCCGTTTCGCTGATATGGGCGGAATCGGTTGCAAGAAGCTCGCTCGTAGAAGCGTTTGGAGGCAAAGGCGGTAATTCAGCCGACGGCGCGGTTCGGTTTGAAAAGAGCGCCGATGATAACAACCTCAGCCGGTTTGAGCTTTACAACGCGCAGCTCAAGGAGTACGAGGAAAGTTTCAGCCGTCTTGTCAATCAGCGCCGCGGGGAGTACGTTCAAAGGCTGCGATCCAGCGGCTTTCTCTCCGAATAAGCTATGCGATAAATCGCGGGATAAACTTTTTTGCCCGCTCAATGGAGGTTTTTTTGCCGTGTCCGGGATAGAGCGGCTTGTCGGTGTCGTACATCGCCAAAAATCTCACAAGGCTTTTTTTCATATCGGCAGGGCTGGAACCGGCGAAGTCGCTTCTGCCGATCGTGCCGTCAAATATAAAATCCCCGCTGAAGATTCTGTCGTCAAATTCTATCATTGAACAGCCCGGAGAGTGCCCCGGAAAATGGACAAACCTGAAACTGAACCCTCCAAGCTCTATATAGTTTTCGTCGGTAATTTCTACATCGGCTTTTGAAGGGGTCAAACCCATACCAAACATATCGATCGTAAGCATATAGCTGTCATTTTTATGAATATATACCGGCACTCCGAGCCTCTCTTGAAGCAGCTTATTGCTCCAGACATGATCGATATGTCCGTGCGTATTTAACACCGCTAACGGATTGGGGGCATCAGCTATTATCCGTTCAGCCGTATCTATGCCCGGATCGACAATCAAACTCCCACCATCATTTATCAGAAGATAGCAGTTTGTTTGAAAACCGCCTCCCGACACATATACCCTTTGCTCCATCTCTCGCCTTAATCACAATAAATTTTTTTCCAAACGGCACAAAAAACCAGATGATTTTACGCTTTTTACCATATTGCGGCGGCTTGATTTTGCCGATCAGCGGATAGTCGATTCCGCCCTTTGTAAGAGGCGAACAGCGCGCCAAACGCCACGCTGTCGAAAAAAGCGCCGCGAAAAACGGCTTTTGGGCAAAACTCCACAGCGCGTATTCCGAACAGCTTGGGTAGAACCGACACTGCCGCCCCAAAAAGGGAGAAAGCGTCATCTGATAGAGGCGGATCAACCCAGCAAACGCCCGATTGAGAATGCGCACCTAAAACGGCCAGATCGCGTCGATCAGTTGAGACCCCCACCCCTGCTCGGAATTTCTATGAATTACACCCTCTGTCTTGTAGGAAATTTTCGCGTCGGAGATATACGCCGAATTGATCGTGTTGTTCTGCGCGATATCATAAGGTCTGATCACGCCGCTAAGCTGGATGATCTGCTTCTCGTCCTGCACCAAAATCTCGCGCCTGCCTTCAATAAAGTAGTTGCCGTTTTGTAGAACTTTTACGATTCTCGCGCTCACGGTCGTCGTAAAGTTTTCGCTCCTTGTCGCCGTCCCTCCGCCGCTGAACGTACTCTCAGAGTTGTTGGAGAATCCAAAGCCGACCGCGCTGTTTACGTTTCGCGCTATTTTTTCTCCAGCTTTGGCGCTGCCGCCATACGTCATCACGCCGGGCGTATATGCGCTCTCCTGCGATCGATTCAGCGCCCTATTGCCGCTAGAAGAGCTGCTTGCCCTTTCCTCAATGAGAACGGTAACGACATCGTTCACGTTCATCGCTTTGCGATCGGAAAAGAGCGGATTCTCCCCCTTGCCGAAAAGACTCCCTAGCGTGTTGAGCTGCTCCTCCTCGCGGCTTTCCATCTGCTGGACGTATTCCGGCGGTTTGAAGTCGATCTGTGAATTTAAGACCTTTGAGCAACCCGCGAGGCTAAAGAAAACCGTTATGATAAACAGGCAATGTTTCATTTTCTTTCCTTTTTTGGCTACAATCAGCAACTTTAGTTCCAAAAAATCTCAACGATATGGAGTTGAACGTGAGCTTGCTAAAAAGGATTAGAGACGATATCAAAACCGCGATGCGCGAACACAACGCGTTTTTGCGCGACACGCTGCGCAATGTAAACGGAGCGCTTAAACAGGTTGAAATTGACGAACGCCGCGAGCTTAGCGACGTTGATGTGGAGAGGATTTTGCAAAAGCAGATCAAGCAGCGGCAGGATTCCGTAGAACAGTACAGGCTTGGCAAACGCGAAGACTTGGTGGACAAAGAAAACAAAGAGATCGCCATCATTGAGGGCTATCTTCCCAAGCAGCTCAGCGATCAAGAGCTAGAGGCGGCGCTGAAGGAAATTATTGCGAGGCTCGATCAGAAGACGATCGGCGCGGTAATGGCAGAGGCAAAGAAGATCATAGGAGCCAAAGCCGATGGCAGACGCATAAGCGCAAAAGCCAAAGAACTGATAGGATAGAGGCGTGGAGGTAAACGCAAACATTGAGGAACAACGCGCTGCGGTTGACGCGCTTTTTTTAAGTCAAAATACCTTTGAAAGTGAAGTATTTTTAGTAAACGATTCCGCCGACTTGCGCGGCGTGATGAAAAACTCTGTCAAAGCGATCGTCGAACGTCCCCGCGCTAAAATAACTGTAAACTTCAAGACGCTTACAAGTTATGCGGACTTCAAAATCGAAGGGTGTGTCATGGCGTTAAGAGATCAGATAAACGAGGAGATCGAATACCTGATCCGCGAAGAAGCCGGTTTTGATCCAATTATTGTTAAAGAGGTTAGATCGGACATAACAAAACAGTCATTTATAAACGCTCAAGCAAAAAAATACTTTATTGAATATATAGCCCTCTTCAAAGAGGCAATTGCGGACACATTCTTAGAATGCGTACTGTCTGCGCATACTATGAATTCCATAAAGCCTATTGTTCAGGAGGTGATTGACGGCGTTGGCAACTACGCTCCGGTTTTGATTGCCAAAAACGGTATGTCAATCGTCCGAAAAAGCGATCAGATATGGATGCGGCTTAAACAGGCAAAACTTGCCAAAGAAAAGGCGATCGGCGCGGCGAAAGACAACGTGGAACGGCTAAGCAAAAAGTTAAACTCAATCAGGCAAAACATTCAGGCGATACACAGCGCAAAAGAGATTACGCTTGAAAGCATAATGGCGACGCCGCTTGACGAATTGAAGGAAATCATAGTCAATGAGGACGGACTGCGTACCGAAAAGAAGCGGATATTTCAATTCATTCCAAAGGGCGACATTACGCTCTACCTTGCCGAACGAATGGATAAGGGCAGGAGGGTAGGCACCAACGACGTTCAAAAGGAGGAGTATAGGCAGGCGGCGGTCTTTTTTGAAAACTGCAATATCAACAATACAGGCAAAGAACTGGCAAACAAACTGATACGCTTCGGCGCTGAAATACCCACTACGCAAAACGCGCTTGAAGCCGCCAAAAATAAACTTGCCGCGATCGAGGCTAACGGTTTACATCTCTTTGATGAAACCGTAGATAAAATACGCCGCGTATTTATCGAAAATATAGGCAAAACAAGGTTGTAGGTTATTATGAAAAGCCTTAAACTGTACTATGAACTGCGCAGGACGCGGAGATTCATGTTATTCTTTGTCTCATGCTCCCTGTTCGCAATGCTTATTATGTTTATTTCTATGCACTCGTCTAACGAACTATTAAAGACGGCACTGTTCGTTCTATTTCTTGTTTTGATTATGTTCGTCGTCAGGCTATATATAATGCGGCTTGGACACGGTTTTTTGTCAGCCGAAAAACTTTTGAACGAGTACCGCGCTATAATCGACAAAGCCGCCAGCATGTCTAAAACCGACATAAACGGCAAAATCATTTTTGTAAATGATAAATTTTGCGAGCAATGCGGCTATGAGCGCGAATATGCGCTGGGGAAAACCCACTCTATACTGCGCCACCCAGATACTCCGGACAAACTGTACCGCGCAATGTGGGATACAATCCTCTCCGGCAAGACATGGCGCGGCGTTATGAAAAACGTAAAAAAGAACGGCGAGACATATTATGTAGATTCTACTATCCAGCCTATATTTTCCAACGGTAAACTTGTGGAGTTTATGACGCTACGCTTCAACGTAACCGAAATGCAAAACGCGCTGATCGAAGCTAAAAGCGCTCAACAAAGCAAAGATATGTTTCTCTCTAATATGTCTCATGAGATACGCACCCCTCTTAACGCCATTTTAGGCTTTGTCGAACTGCTGGAAACGAAAATTACCGATCCTGAACAGAGCAGCTACTTGAAAACGATCAGCAGAAACAGCAAAAAACTTTTAATCACCATAAACGATGTCCTTGATATAGCTAAAATCCAAAGCGGCAACTTCACGATCAAGCAAGAGCAGTGCGATCTTTACGAAGACATCGTAAGCACGATCTTCATCTTCAACGCCAACGCCGAAGCAAAGGGCGTGCATATAAGCTATATCTTCAGCGCCAACTTCCCTCAGACTGTGATCACCGACAGCAACCGCGTTAATCAGATCATCGCCAATCTGCTGTCAAACGCGCTCAAATTCACTCCGAAAGGACACTCCATATTCTTGTTTGCCCTTTACGACGAGGCGGTTGAAACGCTTAATATCACCGTGGAAGACGAGGGGACAGGTATACCGGAGGAGTGGCGCAAGAAGATATTTGAGCCTTTTACGCAGGTTAGCGATACGGACGTAATGAAAGGAGGAACGGGGCTAGGACTCTCGATCTGCCATGAGATCGCCACTCTTCTTGGCGGTTCGATCACGCTTGAAAGCGAACTTGGCAAAGGATCGGCGTTTACGCTCGCCATACCCGCTAAACGCGGCGATTCTGATAGGCAGATGAAGACTGCCGCCGCGCCTAATTCCGCGTTCAGCGTGCATGGATACCGCATTTTAGTGGCGGAAGATCAGCCAGATAACCAAAAATACATTTCGATTCTGCTGGAGCGCATGGGCTTTGAAATCGTTATGACAAGCAACGGACAAGAGGCGTTGGAGTGCTATGTAACGGACGACGACGGATTCGATCTGGTGCTGTTGGATGAAAATATGCCTATCATGAACGGCACGGAGGTTTTGAAGCGGGTTAGGGGATATGAAGCCGCGTCAGGCGGAAAGCGGACGCCGGTCGCCATCTTGACGGCAAATGCTATCAAGGGCGATCGGGAGCGGTTTCTATCAGAAGGGTTTGACAGCTATCTGTCCAAGCCTATCTCCGGCAAGGATCTCTCGGAAATGATCAAAAAACTGCTCTCTACCCCGCCATTTCCCCC
>JAIRKM010000074.1 GCA_031260125.1 Helicobacteraceae bacterium
CGGTTTTTCTGGCTGACAAAAGAGCCTTTCCACTTGAGGCGGCTTTGTGGGCATACGCAGCAGATGACTAGAGAGGAGAAGACGGCGGCGATGGAAGATGCCGTCGATTTCTTTCTCAACGGGATCGGCGCCGCTTCACACTGACTTCACTTGCGATGCTCTATCATATCCGCTTCACGATGGCTGTTTTTTTGCCCATTAAAGCAAAGAGGTGGATGGATATAATTCTTCCAATAGAATGTAACCGCTGTTACACTTTTGAAGGCGCATGTGGTATTATTACGCGAAAGTGTAACGGTGGTTACGCTAAAGCAAGACGAAAGAAAGAGGGATTACGATGAAAAAAACGCTGATTGTGTTGATCGGCTTAATTTTCTTAGGTTGCGAAGGCAAGCCGGAGCAGACGGGAGCGCCGCAAACGCCGCCCATACCGGTGAAGACCTTTATCGCCCAAGGCGGCGATCTGGAGGTTACGCTGGAGTATCCGGCAAAGCTGGTTAGTTCGGGCTTTGTCGAGGTACGCGCCAAAGTGGGCGGCGCTTTGCTTAGCCGCGAGTACAAAGAGGGCGCTCAGATCGCCAAAAACGCGACGCTGTTTGTGATCGATCCCGCTAAATACAAAGCGGCAAAGGACGCGACGCAGGCGGCGTTTAACCAAGCCGAGCGCGAATACAAGCGCGTGGAGAGGCTTTTTGCCTCTAACGCCGTAAGCGCCAAGGAGCGCGACGCGGCTTTAGCCGCCTATGAAAGCACAAAAGCGGCGCTGGATAACGCCTCTATCGATCTTGACTATACCCGCGTCAAAGCGCCGATCGACGGCTTCGCGGGAACGGCGGCGCAAGACGTCGGCAACCTGATTAGCTCCGGAACGCTGCTTACCACCATCACCAAAACCGATCCGTTACACGCCGAGTTTTCGCTGACCAACATAGAAAGGCTCAAAAGCGGCTACTCGATCGACGGCGGAACGTGGGCTAATCCGACCGGCATTCGCGTTTTTGTCAAAAGCGAAAGCGGCGAGGAGTATGCAAGCGTGGGGAAAATCGACTTTGTGGACGCCTCGATCGATATGAACACAGGCAGCGTCAAGGCGCGCGCCGTTTTGCCAAACCCCAAAGGCGAGCTGATGCCCGGACAATTTGCGCGGGTGGTATTAAACGGCGTCAAGAAGAAAAACGCCTTCCGCATTCCCTCCGAAGCGCTGGTGCAGATGCCCGAGGGCAAGTTTGTCTATGTGGCAATCGACGGCAAAGCCTCGCTTCGTCCCGTAACCGTTGACAGCGAAAACGATCGCTTCATCGTGTTGAGCGCAGGGATAAAGGACGGCGACGCGATTATCATGGATAACCTGCTCAAACTTCGTCCGGGCGCTCCCGTAATGGCGCTCCCGCCGCAACCTAGCCAAACACCGCAAGATTAAGGGCTTTAGATGTTTTCTAAAATTTTTATCGATCGCCCGATCTTAGCCAGCGTAATGTCGATCGTGATCGTCTTGGCGGGCGTGATCGCCATGCGCGCGCTTCCGGTCGAGGAGTATCCGCAGGTGGTGCCGCCGCAGGTTATGGTATTTACAAGCTACCCGGGCGCGTCGGCGGAAACCGCTTCCGCCACCGTCGCTTCGCCTATTGAGCAGGCGATCAACGGCGTGGAAAATATGATCTATATGCAATCGAGCGCGTCGGCGAGCGGCGAGGTGATGATCAGCGTGTTTTTTGAAACCGGAACCGATCCTGACGACGCTACGATCAACGTTTATAATCGCGTTCAAGGGACCATCTCCCGTCTGCCGCAAGAGGTTCAGCAGCAAGGCGTAACGGTACGCAAACGCACCAATACAATTCTTGAGATTATCGCTATGCGCGGCGATCCCGAACGCTACGATGAGATCTATATCAGCAACTACGCGCTGTTAAACGTGCTTGACGATCTAAAGCGGATCAAAGGCGTGGGCGACGCGACAATTTTCGGCGGCAGGGATTATTCGATGCGTATCTGGCTACGTCCCGATCGCCTCGCTAAGTTTAACCTTACGCCCACCGATCTGATCAACATCATACGCGAACAAAACGCGCAATACGCGCCCGGGCAGTTCGGTCAAGCTCCGATGCACAACGGCGAGACCATGTACACCTACACCATCGTTTCGCAAGGCAGGCTTACCGACCCAGAGAGTTTTGGCAATATCATCGTAAGAGCCAACGCCGACGGGACGTTTCTGCGGTTAAAAGACGTGGCGAGCGTGGAGCTTGGCGCGCAAAACTACAGCTTCAACGCAAGGCAAAACAAGATGCCCGCCGTGCCAATCGGCATATTTTTGCAAGCGGGCGCCAACGCGTTGGAGACCGCCGACGAGGTGGGCGCCGCTATGGAGCGCTTGAGCGAGCGCTTCCCCGAAGGGATTGGCTACGCTATTCCTTACGACACGACCGCGTTTGTGCGCGTTTCGATCAACGAGGTGATCAAGACGATCGTCGAGGCGCTCTTGTTTGTGATGCTGATCATCTACTTCTTCTTGCAGAATTGGCGCGCCACGCTTATACCTATGCTCGCCGTGCCAGTGTCGATTATCGGCGCGTTTGCGGGACTTTACGCGCTGGGCTTTTCGATCAATCTGCTTACGCTTTTCGCGCTGGTGCTTGCCATCGGGATCGTCGTCGACGACGCGATCATCGTTATTGAGAACGTGGAGCGGATACTTAGAACTCACCCGCAACTAAGCGTCAAAAAAGCGGCGATTATGGCGATGAGCGAGGTAACCGGACCAATAGTGGCGATCGTGCTTACGCTGTGCGCCGTCTTTATTCCCGTTTCGCTGATGGGCGGCTTTACGGGCGAGATGTACAAGCAGTTTGCCACTACGATCGTTCTTAGCGTGATAATTTCCGGCTTTGTCGCTCTGACGCTTACGCCCGCGCTGTGCGGCGTGTTGCTCAAAAAGCACGATCCGGAGCCTATCTTACCGCTTCGCCTGTTTAACAGATTTTTTATGTGGATCACGCAGCGCTTCTCCGAAGGGGTGCGTCAGACGGTGCGTTTCGGCGCGGTTTTCGTGCTGCTTTTTATAGGGTTGATGTATGTCGCTTACGATCTTTTTCAGCGCGTGCCGGGCGCGCTGGTACCTCAGGAAGATAAAGGCGGACTAATGGTGATCGCCAATCTGCCGCCCGCCTCTTCGTTGGAGCGCACGCAGAAGGTGATGGACGAGGTGTCGGATCTCGCCGCGTCTAGCCCTCTTGTCCAATACGCCACGTTAATGAGCGGTATTGATATGATGTCCAACGCGCTCAAGCCTAGCGCGGGCGCGGGATTTATCAAACTTACGGATTGGTCGGAACGAACGCGCCCCGAACAACACTCTCAGGCGTTGGCGGGACAGTTTATCGGGCAGTTTATGCGCAATCCCGACGCGTTGATCTTTGCTATCAACCCGCCGCCCATTATGGGGCTTAGCGTCGGCGGCGGTTTTGAAATGCACGTGCAAGACCGCACGGGCGGCGGCGTCCGCGATCTGGCGAAATATATCAACGAGATCGTGCGCAAAGCCAACGAACATCCATTGCTTATGCAGGTGCGCAGCACGATCGACGTCGATACGCCGCAGTACAGGATCGAGCTTGATCGCGACAAGGCGAAGATGCTTGGCGTGTCGGTCGACGAGCTTTTCGGCGCGATGCAGGCGACCTTCGGCGCGTATTACATAAACGACTTCAACATGTATTCTCGCGCTTTTCGCGTGATGATGCAATCACAAGGGGATTTCAGAAAAAGCCCCGAAAATCTTGAGGACGTTTTCGCGCGATCAAGCAATGGAGAGATGATCCCGCTTAGCGCGCTTGTAACGGTCAATCGCGTCTTAGGTCCCGACGTGGTTCAGCGATTCAACCTTTTCCCAAGCGCGCAGATCACCGGCGAGCCAAAAGTGGGTATCAGCAGCGGCGCGGCGATCGAGGCTATCGAGGGGATAGCCGCCGAAGTGCTGCCCGAAGGTTACACGCTTGCGTGGTCGGGCAGCTCTTATCAAGAAAAGGCGATGAGCGGCACGGGCATTCAAGCCTTTGTCTTTGGCGTGATGTTGGTCTTTTTGATCCTAGCGGCGCTATACGAGCGCTGGCTGATGCCGCTTGCCGTTGTTGCGGCGGTGCCGTTTGCCGTATTTGGCGCGATCGCGGCAGTGGCGCTTAGAGGGCTTAGCAACGATCTGTATTTCCAGATAGGGCTTGTGGTGTTGATCGGTTTGGCGGCGAAAAACGCCATCTTGATCATCGAGTTTGCTATGAATAAGCGCGAAGAGGGCTACGGTCACGTCGAGGCGGCGATCGAGGCGGCGAAACTGCGCTTCCGCCCGATCATCATGACCTCGCTGGCGTTTATGCTCGGCGTGCTACCGCTTGCCATAAGCTCCGGCGCGGGCGAAGCGGCGCGGCACGCGATCGGCACGGGCGTGATCGGCGGTATGCTTGCCGCCACGTTCATAGCGGTTTTTTATATTCCGCTGTTTTATGTCCACATGGGCACAATAGGCGATTTTTTCGCGAAACTGTTCAAAAAGGGCGCCAATGCGTAACCTATCTGTACTATTAACGCTCTTGTTGTTTCTTGGCGGTTGCTCGCTGGCGCCAAAATATGTCGCGCCTACAAGCGAGTTGCCCAAAAGCGTCGGCGGAGATTTAGCGATCGACGAGTCGTGGTGGAAAGGCTTTAACGATCCCAATCTCGACGAGATTGTTCGCGAGGCTTTGGAGCATAACTACGATCTGGCGATCGCGGCGGGAAACACGGCGCGCGCGCGTGCGGCTTTGGGGCTGGCAAAAGCGCAACAATATCCGAATTTCTCGCTCTCTGGCGAAGGCGCGCGGACATGGACGCGCGATCCGGCGGATAGCTCCAAGTTTATCGACGGCGACAGCTTCGCTTTAAGCGGCGTGCTTAGTTTTGAAGTCGATCTCTGGTCAAAGTTAAGCGATGGTAAAAAATCCGCGCTTTCGCAACTACTAGCGACGCAAGCCGCGCAAGATACGATCAGGCTTTCGCTGATTAGCGGCGTGATTGAGAGTTACTATTCGCTACTTGCGCTAACTTACAACGAGCGCGATATTGAGGATATGCTGCAAGGCAAAGAGCGAGCTTACGAGCTTAGAAAATCGCAGGCGCAGGCGGGAGCGCTTACGGAACTGATTCTTAGCCAAGTAGCGGCGAACCTAAACGGCACGAGAACGCAACTTATCGACGCAAAGCGCCAGAAGGAAGCGGCGCAAAACGCCTTTTCGGTTTTGCTGGGGCGGACGCCTAGGGCGATTTTTGAAGATAAAGCCAAACTTAGCGACAGGTTTCCCTCCAGCGCGCTTCCAAGCGCCAATCTGCCTAGCGATCTGATCTTGCGCCGTCCGGATATTCGAGCCGCCGAAGAGGGGCTGAAGGCGACGAATTACTCTATCGGCGCGGCGCGGGCGCAATATCTGCCCTCTATTTCGCTGACAGGCTCGGCGGGGTTTGCCAGCGCGGAGCTTGGCGATCTGTTTAATCAAGAGTCGCAAAGCGCGCGGGCGGGAATTGGAGTTAACTTGCCGATCTTCTCGTTTGGACGTATCGGCGCGCAGGTAGACGCGGCGCACGCGGCAAAAGAGATCGCCGTTGCGGAGTATCAAAAGAGCGTAGCCGTCGCTTTTAGCGAAGTAAGAGACGCGCTGAGCCGTAGGGAGCAAGCCGCCGCGCGCCTTGCGCAGCTTAGGGAGCAAACGAAGTATTTGAGGCGAGCGCTGAAACTGACGCGAGATCAATACGAATCGGGATACAACGACTATATAGCCGTGATCGACGCGGAGACCGATCTGCTTACCGCGCAGATCAATCAAAACGCCGCGGAAGCCGAAAATATCGCCGCGCAGGTTCAGCTTTACAAGGCACTTGGCGGCGGCTACGGCGTTAAGGCCGACACGAAAGAGTGATGGGTTTAGCAGCCAACCAGCCGCGCTACGGTGAGGCGCCGCCTCCCCGTGCGGCGCTACCGCATTTGAAATCGGCTCGAAAATCGGATTAGCGCCTAAGCGCGAAAGTTGCGCGGCGTTTTAACGACTGCCTTTTAATGGCAATGGCAACCGCAGCCTCCTTCTCCGAAATCGCCGCAGCAATCCTCCGAGCCTTCCAAAATGCCCGTGGCAATCTCCCCTTCAGTGGCTTGGCGCGTTTTGACCACCTTAACATCAAAGCTGAGGTCTTTGCCCGCTAACGGGTGGTTGTAGTCGATCGTAACCGTATCTTCTTCTATTGATTTAACCGTAACCTGAACGTTATCTCCGTTTTCGGACTGTCCGTACAGCGTCATTCCTTCGCGCAGATCGACACCGGCAAACTGCTCCTTTTCAATCTGCTCTGTCGCGCTCTCGTCATACGCGCCGTATGCTTGGTCGCTCGGCACTACAAGTTGGCGGCTTTCGCCTTCGTTCATCAGCGCTATCGCGTCCTCAAGCCCCGGGACGATATGCCCGCCGCCCATCAAAAACTCCAGCGCTTTGCCGCCTCTGTTATCGTCGATCAGTTCGCCTGAGTGCGCGTCTTTTACCGCGTATTCTATGCCTACAACCGTATTTTTTGCTATGGACATTGCCCACCTTTTGATAATATTTCGCAATTGTAACGACTTGGGAATTTGAATGAACCTTGCCATCAAACCGATATGCGGCGCCTATCTAGCCGATCTGTCCATACACACGCTCAATACGCCGATCGTCGGCTTAGCGCAGCAGGAGGCGTAGCGTGAAGATTAAGAGGCTCATCACGCAGAACCTGTCGATCTCGTTCTTGTTCATTCTGCTGCTTTGGGCGGTTATGCTTCTCTTTCGGATCGCTTTTTTCTTCTGGATCGATCTCTCCGACACCCCTATTGAGGAGGCGGCGAAGGCGTTTTACGTTGGCGTTCGCTTTGATGGCAGGATCGCGGCGCTTATGGGCATTCCGCTTTTGTGCTTTCTGTTTTTGCCCTATCTCGGCAGACATTTTCACAAAACCCGCCGCTTTCTGCTCTGGTTTTACGCGATTGTCGTGTTTTTGCTGGTTACGATCTATATAGGCGATGCCGGCTACTACGAGTATCTGAGCGTTCGATTAAGCTATCATGCCTTTGAATTGCTGGAGGATATCGACGAGGCGGTTGGCATGGTCTGGGCTTCCTACCCCGTTATGCCTATTCTGATCGCCGCTTTGCTGTTTACCGCCGCCGTTACTTTTGTCATCAAAAAGATATTTGATCGCTGGAACGCGGAGCGCGTAGCGGATAAAAAAGCGAAATTCATAAGCGGCTTTATCTGTTTCTGGTTTGTGGCAATTCTGATCTATGGGCAGTACTCGTTGGTCTGGATGCCGCTTCGCTGGAGCGAGGTCTATCTCTTTACAAAGAGTCAGAATACGTTCTCTTTGGCGCTCAACCCCTTGCAAAACACATTCGATACTCGTCCGCGCCGCGTAAGCGCAAAGGCGTACGATCTTGAGGCGGCAAAAGACGGATTCGCGCAGGTATCCGCATATCTGCGGATCGATGGCGCAGAAGAGCTCAATTTTACGCGCTCTATGCCATCGATCAGCAAAGACGATCGCCCCAATATCGTGCTGATAGTGGGAGAGACGCTCAGCACCAATCAAACCTCCTTTTTCTCCGACGATCTCAACACGACTCCCTTTTTGAAATCTCTCGCACAGAGATCGCTGTACTTTCCCAACTTCTACTCCAACGCCCGCACGACAGCAAAGGCGATGTTTACCATTTTAACCGGCATCCCCGACGACGAACAGCAATTTGATTCTGCTTCGCGCAACATCGGCGCGATCGATCAGCGGGTGATACTCGATCAGTTTGAGGGTTACAAGAAGGTGTATATGCTGGGGGGCAACGCGGGTTGGGCGAATATCCGCGGCATATTCGCCGGTAACGTCTCCGATCTCGTGGTGCTGGAAGATGGCTATTGGAAGAGCGAGCGGCTGGATACGTGGGGCATAACCGATTTAGATATGTTCATTGAGGGAAACGACTATCTGAAAAAGCTCGATCAACCTTTTGCCGCGTTCATACAGACCGCCTCCAACCACCGCCCGTTCTCAATCCCGCAGGGACGCGAAGGTTTTGACTACTCGATCAAGCCGTCCAAAGAGACGCTGGATCGCTTCGCAATGGTGGAGGAGGGCGAATTTACGGGGATGCGCTTTTTTGATTTCGCGGTTGGGGAGTTTCTGCGGCTTGCAGAGAAAGAGAGCTACTTTGAAAACACGATATTTATCATCACGGGCGATCACGGCGCCAATCACGGCTTTTCCGAACATGACATAAAGCTATTTATGTACCACGTCCCGCTGATCATCTATTCGCCGAAGTACTTTCCGCAGGGCAAGGTGATCACCGCGGCGGCGGGACACTCCGACCTTTTTCCTACGATCGCCTCGCTGATCGGGCAGGGCTACACAAACTACACTCTGGGGCGCGACATATTTGACGAACGTTTCGGCAGTGAGCGTTTTGTCGCCGTGATGAGGCTCCAGAACACCCCGCTTTTGATCTCAAAGGATCGCATGATCGAGTCGGGGCATAAAAGGGCGTTTGAAAAGAACGAAACCGACATTCGCGGGTGGCAGAGTGTGCAGTGGAGCGCGGAAGACGAGAGACTTAACGATCTGGCATTTGGGCTACAAGAGGCTTCGCGCTACTTGCTGTACAATAATAAAAAGGAACGAAGATGAGCGGCGATGAAACCTATGCCAACAAAACAAGCGCCGAAAGGCTACTCAAGGCTTTTATCCGTAACGAGGAATCGGTTGGTTTTTATATGCGGGCGTGGCGCAGGCTTGCTGCTGATGGACCGCTGAAATTCGGTTGGTACTGGTCTTGGTGGGGGCTGTTCGCGGCGCCGTTTTTCCTCATCTATCGCAAGGAGTACGTGATTGGCGGCGCTCTTCTCGTGCCGTTTTGTCTGTCATCTCTCTTCGCTCCTGTCGCCGTATCGATCGTATTTGCCATTCTCTTTGGCGGCTTTTCCACGTACCTGATACTGCGGCGGTTTGATCGGGCGCGAAAACGGATCAGAGATGAAAGCGGAGAAGAACAGATCGCCGCTATGGCAAAACTAGGCGGATCGAGCAGGTTGGCGTACGCGCTCTACATCGCCTGTGCCCTTAGCTCCTTCGTATATGTTTACATATTTCGTTATGACGAACTAATGAAAAAGGCGCTGGATATAGCGCGGCAGGCGGGCGCTCAAATTTGATGAGGAAGCGTTCCGGTTTTTCGCTTAGTAAGCTGACGCTTTGGCTGCTCGCATGCCTCACGATGCTTTCGGGCACCGTGATTGCCGCGTCGCTACCGGGTATCTCGTCGCACTTCGTAAGCGGCAGCGATGGCGAGATTATGTCGCGGCTTATCCTGACGATCCCCGCGCTTACCGTTGCGTTGGTCGCGCCTGTTGCGGGGCTGCTTATCCACCGCTTCGGCAAGAAAAGGCTGATCTACATCGCGCTTGTTTTTTACGCCGCCGCGGGCGTAACCGGACTCTTTGTTGAATCGATCTGGACGCTACTTGCCGGCAGAATTGGTTTGGGCGCGTCTATAGCGGTGATGATGACGGCGGGTACGTCGCTGATAGGGGACTACTTCGTGGGCAGGGAGCGCGAGCGGTTTTTAAGCGTACAGGGGGCGTTTATAACGCTTGGCGGTGTCTTTTTTCTCACCGGCGGCGGAATGCTCAGCGACATAAGCTGGCGCGCCCCGTTTGGCGTCTATTTTGTCTCTTTGCTGCTCATACCGCTGGTTTACAAGGGTCTTTGCGAACCGGAACCGATCAAGACGCACACCAAAAAAGAGGCCGGCATATTCGGCAAGGGAGGCTATTGGGACGTCTTTCCCGTTTTTTGCGTCGCGTTTTTCACGATGCTGATCTTCTTCATCGTTCCTACGCAGCTGCCGTTTCTGGTGATGGAACACATGGGCGGCAGCGGCAAGGAGGTAGGCGTTGTGATGGGTATTGGCCCCCTCTTTGGCGCGGCGGCGGCGCTTAGCTACGCCAAAATCCGCGAACGATTATCGATTAAGAAAGTCTATATCATCGTGTGCGCGCTTCAGGGAGTGGGCTTAGGCGTCGTAGGGCTTGCCGATGAGGTGTGGCAGCTATACGCGCCGTTTGTGTGCGTTGGGATAGGCAGCGGGCTTGCAATGGCAAACGCCAACGCGTGGTTTTTAGATTTGGCGGCTGCGCCCAAGCGCGCGAAACTTTCCGGCATACTGACGGGAAGCTTCTTTTTAGGGCAGTTCTGCTCGCCTCTTTTTGTCCATCCGTTTTTGCTGTTTATGCCGCTTTCGCGCGTCTTCTCTCTTTTTGGTTGCTTTCTTTTGATCGCGGCGCTGCTTCTTGTTTTAACGCGGGTTATCAATCTGCCGCGAATGGCTATTAGATAGCGCGGCTACCGGTTGAAATCGTCTTCAAAGCGGACAATGTCGTCTTCGCCTAGATATTCGCCCACTTGAACCTCAATGACGACCAGATTAACGTGTCCCTGATTTTCCAGCCGGTGTTTATGACCGGAGTGAATATATGTCGATTCATTCGGGCGCAACAGCAATGTTTTATCTTCAACGGCGATCAGCGCCGCGCCGCTGACTACGATCCAGTGTTCGCTTCTGTGCAGGTGTTTTTGGAGGCTTAGCCTTTTGCCGGGTTTTACGACGATCTTCTTAATCTTATAGCGATCGTGGCTTTCCAGAACGGTATATGTCCCCCACGGGCGGTGAACTGTAGCGTGCAGATTTGGCAGATCGCTGTTTTTCATCTTCAATGCTTTTACAATTTCCTTGACCTTTTGACCGCTTCCGTATTTAGCGACCAAAAGCGCATCGGCGGTATCGGCGATCATAAGATTTTCTACGTCGATCGCCGCGATCTGTCTTTTTTGCGCAAGGATCAGATTGTTTCTTGAATCGATCGTAATCGCGTTGGAAAGCGTGTTGCCGTAACTATCTTTTTCAAGTTCGCTGTACAGGCTTTCAAAACTGCCCATATCAGACCAATCCGGATCGCAGAAGACGACCTTTGCTCCGCTCGCCTTTTCCATCACGGCGTAATCAATGCTGTTTTCTGGAATTTTCATCATATCGCTGTGCGCCACACGTATGAGCCGCCCCTCTTTTTTGGCGTTTTTGATCGCCGCTTCGCACGTTTTTAATATCTCGTCGTTGTGAACTCTAAGCGCGTCCAAGTAAGTCCTTGCGGCAAAACAGAACATTCCGCTGTTCCAGTAAAAATTATCGCGTTTTATAAACTCTTCCGCTTGATTTTTGTCTGGTTTTTCCTTAAACGAGATCACCTCCGATCCCGCCGCCTCAATATATCCGTACGCAGTCTCGGCGCTTTTGGGTTTGATCCCAAAAGTAACCAGAAATCCATCTTGCGCAAACTCCGTTGCCTTTGCGGTGGCGCGTTCATACTCCGCTTGTTTTTTGATGAGATGATCGCTTGGGACGACCAGCATAATCTCCTCCGGCGGGATCGATAGCGCGGCGAGGGCAATTGCAGACGCGGTATTTCTCCCTACAGGTTCCAATAAAAACCGATCCTCTTTTCGATCGATGGCTTCTAGTTGATCGAGAGCCAGAAAATACTGCTCCGCATTGGAGACGATTAGCATGGAATCGCTTATTGCGCCGTTACGCTTAACTGTTCTTTGAAAGAGCGACTCATCGCCAAAAAGCGGGGCGAATTGCTTTGGCATAAGCTCCCTGCTAAGAGGCCAAAGCCTCGTACCCGATCCGCCGCATAAAATAACGCTTGTCATATCCCTCCCAACTCGCGGTAATTATGACATTTTGCCGATGAACATCTTTAGAAATGAGCGCTTATTGAAGGATGCGCGTGAAGCTGGCGGACAGGGAGGGATTCGAACCCTCGATAGGTGTTGCCCTATACACGCGTTCCAGGCGTGCGTCTTCAACCACTCGGCCACCTGTCCTGCTTGGCGGGCAGGGTGGGATTCGAACCCACGGAGGCTTTTAACCTCGTCGGTTTTCAAGACCGGTGCTTTCAACCGCTCAGCCACCTACCCATTTTTATAGTTGGAGGCGGCACCCGGATTTGAACCGGGGATCAGAGCTTTGCAGGCTCTTGCCTTACCACTTGGCCATACCGCCAACTTGCTTTATCGGACATATCCGCGCTTCTCGCGCTCGAACCCAACCCACCTAGTGGTGCCCGAGGCCGGACTTGAACCGGCACGGACAAAATTGTCCTCAGGATTTTAAGTCCTGTGTGTCTACCATTTCACCACTCGGGCGAATCGCTGGAGCGGGAAACGAGATTCGAACTCGCGACCCCAACCTTGGCAAGGTTGTGCTCTACCCCTGAGCTATTCCCGCATAAAAGAGCGAAATTATAGCGGGTGGGGGCTTTGGAGATCGTAAATTGGCAGTAAACGCGGCTGTCATCGGCGTTTATCGGCTTTCCTAGCTTTTGATTTTTGCCGTGCGCAAGCTGTGCGATATGCAAAAGTTTATATCGCGCGGGGGCTGTCTTTCAGAGGGCGTGAAGCACGGAAATTTTATACTGTTTTTTCCTCGTGATGTAAAAGCCATGCCTTTTTTGACGCGCCCCAGCCGTACGCTCCCACGCCGCCGCTCTTATGTACAACGCGATGGCACGGTACGGCGATGGCGAACGGATTGTGGCTTACAGCGCTCGCGGCGGCGCGGTACGCGTTCTTATTGCCCGCTAGTTCCGCCAGATCGCCGTAGGTCAGCCGCGATCCGTAGGCGGTTTTTAGCAGCGCCTTTAGCGCCTTTTTGTAAAACGGCTGTTTGGGAAACTCAAGGGGCAGTATGGAAAAATCGGGACGCATATCCATAAAATAGGCGTCTAAAAGCTCTATTGCCCGCTCTGTTACGGCGTTTTTATCGACAGCTTTGCCTTTTTCAAAGCCAATTTTAAGTAGCTTCGCTTCGTTGGCAAAAATCCACAGATCGCCAATAGGCGTAGATAAAAAATCCGCCGCCATTATCGCTCCTTTTTGCGTCATCTTACGTCTAATTCTGCCCATTTTAAGATTGTGCCGCCCGCGCGCGGTTTTATTGGTAAAACCCGACAATTTTGTTAAAATTTTTTAAGTACACGAGATCAGTTGAGGAGAAGATATGGCGCGTCAATTGGATAGAAACGAGAAGGCAATTGAAGCTAAACCTCACCGGTGAAGGGCGTGAGGGCGCTCTATCTCTTTCCGCTCTCTGGTTTTGCGCCACTATTTGCCCCTCTGTATTTACCATCAGCGACAAGCTGATTTCAGAGTTTGCGCCGTGGCAGGCGGTTTTATTTCTGCTGATCGGTTTTGGCGTAGCCTCCGCCGCCGCCTTTTTGATAGGCTCTCAAAGCTGCGATCTGCGAAAGCGCGGCAGCGAAACGATCTCCGCCGCAATGGGGGCGATAGGCGCGAGATTTCTCTTTACTGTCCCCATATCGATTGTGTGTATCGGCTGGTTTGGCATACAAACGGCGCAATTCGGAGCTTTGATTAGCAGTATCGTCTCAAGCGCATACGGCGTCTGGTTCGATCCTAAAGTCTGTGCGATCGCCTTTGGCACGCTCTCAACACTTACGCTTTTTTTTGGGTTTAAGGCTATCAAAATTTTTTGTCTTTTCGCTGCGCCGATCTCTTTATCTATTATGCTTTTTGCGCTCTACCATCTTCTTACGGCTGCGGAGCCGGTGAGTACTCAAGCCGGTATGGAGAGGCTGGCATTCAGTCACGGAACGGCAGCCATTTTGGGCGCCGCCGCGCTGGTAGTGGCGATCTGCGGCGATTACTACTGCTACGCCAAAAGCCGAAAGACGGTTTTCGTCTCGATCATGTTGGGACTGATGTTTACGGCAACGGCGGCTTGCGCGGTTACGTTTTTGAGCTTTTCCTTGAGCGGCAACGGCAGAGTCGCGCTTGTGTTGAGCGCGGGCGGCTTTCCACTTGCCGGAATACTGCTTACCTTTATCAGTAGCTTCGCTGTGAATCTGATCTATGGCTATTCTGGCAGCCTTGCCATTTTTACGATGCTGGAGGCGGACAAAAAGCGTCTCAACTTCGTGATCGCCGCCTTTTGTTTGGTTGGGACGATTATGGGCGCTTTGGGTATAACGGTGCTTTTTGATAGTCTCCTCTCATTCGCAAATTCGCTTCTGCCGCCGATCATCGGCGTAATGATCGCCTCTTATTGGGTGGAGGCGAAGGGTAGAGCCGCAGAGTGGCGTGAGGCGAGCGCGGACATAAACATAATCGGCGTAAGCGCATGTCTGATCGGTCTTGCCGCCGATATGTTAAGCGACTTGCTAGGAGGCGAGCTGATCGCGGAGATGAACGCGCTGATCGCCTCGATCGTCGCTTACATCGCGCTTTCAAAGCTGATGCCGCCTAAATGGGCAAAGGCGGATTTGACGATCTTTGCCAAAGCTATGGTGGGCTTTGCCTCAATAGCCGCTATCGCCGTCGCGATAGGAGACGCGGGTTTTGAGGGCGTGCGGTTGCTTACGTCCGCGCTGGAGGAGGTCGCAAGGAAGGGAACGCTGGAGATAAACACCTATATAGAAGAAGGGGAAAACCTTGCGATCAAACTCTCCTTTTTAATTGCGGCCGCGGTTGTTACGATGCTGACGATCGCGGTGATGTTTTCGTCTCTTTTTACGTCCCAGCTTGCGAAAATCGCCAACTCGATGCGCGCGATCGCCAAGGGAGATTACACCAAGCGGCTGACCTACCGCTCCAAAGATGAGCTTGGAATGGTGATCGCTATGCTCAATATGATGACCAAAGAGTTGCAAAGGCAGTTTTACCGCATAGCGCGGCTCAACGAATTTAGCAGCCGTTTCGTTCCTACAAAGATCATTCAGCGGCTGGAGGTGGACGACATCACAAAGCTGCGGCTGGGCGATAATGTGGTGAGAGATTTTACGATTATGTTCTTTGATATCCGATCGTTCAGCGCCATATCCGAAAGGTTAAGCGCGAAAGAGACGTTTGAGCTTTTGAACAAAGTTTTCACGCTTGCGGGGCCGATCGTGCAAAAGTACGGCGGCTTTATAGATAAGCATATGGGCGATAGCGCGATGACCGTTTTTGACGATGCTTATTGCGCGGTGAGGACAGGGGTGGAGCTGTGCCAAAAGCTCACAATGTATCCGGAAACGAGGGTATCAATAAACGGCGCCGCGATCAGAATCGGAGTGGGATTGCACTCGGGCAGCGGAATTTTGGGGATCATAGGCGACGAAAAACGCTTCGCGGGAACGGTGGTCTCAAAACACGTAAATTTAGCTTCGCGTCTGGAATCGCTGACCAAACAGGCGGGTTCGTCGGTGATTTTTTCAAAGGACACGCTAGAGAGAATGGGAGAGGAAAGCTGTTTTTTTGAGTTCAGAACGATGGGAAAGGTTCGGGTAGCGGGGATAAGTGAGGAGATTGAGGTATTTGATATGCTTGACGCGCTGCCTGATGAAGTGCGGCAGAGAAGGCTGGCCTCGCGGGAAGCCTTTGAAAGGGCGGTGGCGCTTTTTTCCGATCGGCGGTACGAGGAGGCGTATCAAATGTTTCAGGAGATTGTTTTAAAGGACGAAACGGACGAATACGCCATGTTTTGCCTTGGATCAACCGAAAAACATATACAATACCCATCGCTTGATCCCGTATTTTCGTTTTCGATTAAATAATCGGCTTTATAGGGGCAGCCGCGCTAAGCGCCCATGATCTCCTCGATCATCGCGCGCACGGCTCCGGCGTCTGTTTCGTTGTTGATCGCGCGCCGGAACGCGGCGGCTTTGTTAAAACCGCGGCTGTAACGGTGCAGGTGCTTGCGAAACAGCAAAACACCCCGCTCCCCGTAGAATTTTATGCAAGCGTCAAAGTGGCTCAGTGCCACTAACCGCGCCGTGGAGACGCTTTTGCGCCTCTCTTTAAGCTCGGCGAAAATCCACGGAGCGCCCATCGCCGCACGTCCAATCATCACGCCGTCCGCCTTCGTGATTTCAAGAACTGTGAGCGCTTTTTCGTATGAATCGATATCGCCGTTTGCGATCACGGGAATTTTAACCGCTTCTTTTATTTCGCCGATCGCCTCGTAATCCACCGGCGCGCTAAAGCCGCCGTTTTTCGTCCGCCCATGCACCGTCAGGAAATCCGCGCCTGCCTCCTCGCATGCCCTTGCAAGCGCGCCGCCGTTTTTCGTTCCGAAACCAAGCCGCATCTTTACGCTTAAAAGCGGTTTGCGTGAGCTTTTCTTGATGGCGCTTACCATAGAAAAAAGCAGCGCGGGGTCTTTGAGCAGCGCGCTTCCGGCGCCGTTTTTTACCACTTTGGGCGCGGGGCAACCGGCGTTTAGATCGATGATGTCTATCCCGTCTTGATCGTTTATGATCTCCACGGCTCTTTGCAAAATCTTTGGATCGGAGGCGCAAAGCTGAATGGCGTAGGGCGTTTCTAACGGCGATTTTTGCCAGAGCTTCTCACATCGCCGCGGATTGAACGCAAGCGCATTCGCGCTGATCATTTCGCTTACGGTCAGATCGGCGCCAAAGAGTTTGACCGCCGCCCTGAACGGCAGATCGCTCCAGCCCGCAAGCGGCGCTAAAGCGTAGAGAGGTTTTGAGAAATCAATAGGCACAGTTGATCAGCGCGTCCAATGCGGGCGAAAGGCCGGCGTTTTTAAGCGCGATATAGCTTTTAAACGGCAGATATTCATCGTCGGCGCTACCATCAAGCGTGTCCTGAACCTCCTCGATCCGTTCCAGCTCAAAGTTTAGATACATCCACGCGCTTGATGCCTGATCGTCTGCCGTTTTGATGTGGTAAAACAGTTCCAGCAGCGTATCCGGCTCCACCTGACGAATCAAGACGCGCACGAGGTTTATGTAATGATTGGCGCCAAAATTGGCTTTTTTCGCCAGCGAAACCATTTCGTCCGCTTCAAAAGAGAGCGGGTTTTCTTTGGCGTTTAGGCGCGAGAGCAGATTAAACACCGTGCCGGTGGAGAGAGTGGCATTTGGCTTGAGGAAGTGCTTTTTGTCGCCGTAGGTGGCAAACACCTCTAGTGCCTTTGTGTAAGTTTCGCTTCCCTCCTTTGTCTCACGCAAAATCTCTTCGCTCACCTTAGGCGCGTTTTTCATCTTGTTTAGCTGATTTTTGACCCACAACGGGCTACTTCGCGGAACCTTCAAAGAGGACAGATCGACCGCTGTGCCGCCGTTGACCTGTTCCGTCACCTCAAGCAGCATATCAATATCCTCGTCGCCGGTTGTAATCCCGTCGTTGAGCGGAACAAGACGCGAATTTGCCAGCAGTTGAGTGGGTGCGTTTAAGTACTGATTCTTCAAAAACGTATCGCTGCGCTGCCCCAAAAGGGCGTTCATAATTATCTTTTTGAGGTTTTTAAGCTCCTTGTCAAGCGCCGAGCGTTTCAGATATACGGAGGCGGAGTAAAAGGCAATATGGGAGAAGGAGACGGCAAACACCGCTATTGCGGGGACGATTGCCCACAGCGCAAGAGGCAGCGTAAACGAATCCTCGCCGAATTTAACGGTATAATCGCTGTCGTCGTTGATGAAAATGTAGATTCCAAGCCCGATCAGCAATAGGATAGACAAAAATACATATCTTCTGATCCGCATAATCTGCCCTCTGTGTTGTTCTTATCAACGATCATAACAAAAATCGCTGTTTTTTATAGACAGCGGCGCGAGGAGAGCGGGTGAAAGAGGTGGTTCTTTTATCGCCGGCGGCGCGCGAAGGAGCGCTGTGCGTTCCGGCGATAAAGATAGTCGCCGCCGCGGATAGTATTGATTTCACGGGTTTTGATGCGCTTATAGTTACCTCCAAAACGGCGATCGGCATCGTCGATCGGCTAAATGGCGGGTGGAAAAGGCTGAAAATTTTTACGATCGGCGCAAAGACGAGCGAAGAGGTAAAAAGGCTTGGCGGCGGCGTGTTTTTTGAGTCGTCCGCCGCGCGCGGTGAAATTTTGGCGCAAGAGATCGCGCATAGGTTTGGACACCTGAACTTTCTCTACCCCAAAGCCAGAGAGAGCGCCGTCGATCTAGAACAGATGCTCAAATCGGCGGGAGTGCGCGTGAGCGCGCGCGTGATCTACGAAACGCGCTGCGCAAAAATAGACGGCGCGCTTCTGCCGAGGGAGGCTGTCGTTATCTTTACCTCTCCTAGCACGGTAGAGTGCTTTTTAAGTCAGACAGAGTGGCGAAGCGGCTTTACGGCGGTAGCCATAGGAGCCACGACCGCGGCGGCGCTGGAGAAGCGGGGAGTAAAGGCGGCAATCAGCCCTGCGCCTTCTGTGGAGGAGGCGATTCTATTCGCGCGGAAA
>JAIRKM010000055.1 GCA_031260125.1 Helicobacteraceae bacterium
CGCCTCTTTTATTTCGCTTTCGTTCAGAAACCTTTTCAATCCGTCGTTACCAAAACGCTCAATCAGACGAGCGATACGCTCGACTTTAACAATATCGATCCCGATCATTGAATGACAAAGTCGGTAAAAAACACGCGTTTGATCTGAGTATCCCTAAGGTAGCGGTTTATGCTGTTTCTCAGCTCTTCGCGCAGGCGCACCTTGCCGCTCGCGGTAGAGATTTCATCAAAGCGCTTACCGGAAAGTAGGTCGATCGCCAAGTCGCGCACTAGCGTTTTTTTGTTTTCTATCTCCTGAAGCCCGCCCTTGCTGGTAACTTCAAAGCTGATCTTTACTTTCAGAAAGCGCCTGCCATCGTTGCTCAAAAGGTTTACGACAAACTGTTCAAGCTCGACGATCGGTCCTAGCGTTACTTCCGCTTCGCTCGACGCGCCGGGCGACGCGCGAATATCGCCGCTGTCAACTTTAGACCCGCTTCCGCCGATAAGTATTACCACAATGACGATCACAACGATAAGGAAGAACGCAGCGGCGCCGATCACGATCAGCAGTACTGGACTTTTTTTCTGAGGCTCGACTTTACCGTCTTCTTTTTCTTCGGCCAATTTATGCTCCTTGTGTAAAATACAGGATATTTTATGATTAAATCGGCAATTCTACCCAACTTTGACAAAGAGATGTCGCATGATTGAGCAGTTCTTTTATCGTCTGGGCTATCCGGTCTATGCCGCGGCAGGGCTTTTTGAGAAGATCGGCGCGTTTTTTATCTTTCAGGCGCGTTTTTTCCCGCTGATGTTTGCGCGCCCATTCCGCGGCAGGCTGATGATCCGCCAGCTCGAAAACGTAGGGGCCAACTCGCTTTTGGTGATCATTATGACGGCGATTTTTACCGGTATGGTAATGGCGATTCAGCTCTATTCGGCGTTTCACAGGTTTGGCGCGGAGGAGATGATGGGATACGCGATCTTCGTCGCGATCGGACGTGAGCTAGGCCCAGTCTTTACCGCTTTAATGCTGATTAGCCGTTCTGCGAGCGCGGCGGCGGCGGAACTTGGGACGATGCGCGTAACCGAACAAATAGACGCGATAGAGTCGCTTTCTGTGGATTCAAAAGCCTATCTGCTTACGCCGCGAATATGGGCGTGGATCATAGCGACACCGCTGTTGGTGGTAATTTTCGATCTCTCCGCCAATGTGAGCGCGTATCTTCTTGCTTCACACGCGCTCGGAGTAAATCCCACCGCCTACATGCGCACTCTTGTTACCTTCGCAACTCTTGGCGACTTTATGCAGGGATTTGTCAAGGGGATATTCTTTGGCTGGATCAGCGCCTCCATTGCCGTCTATTCAGGCTACAACGCAAAGGGCGGAGCGAAAGGCGTGGGAGAAGCGACTACAATTGCCGTCGTTTCCGCCAGCGTGGCGCTGTTTCTGACCAATTATTTCCTATCGTCGATCTTCTTGCTGCTGGATTGGTAGAGTTTGATTAACTGCGATATTTTTCCGTCCGCGCGGCTTGCCTTTCCAAGCGCGGCGAGCAACATCAAAAAGATCAGCGCGATAAAAGCCAGCAGTCCCATAATAAAGTATTCAATGTGCGCTTTTGTGATCTCAAGATACTGATCAAACGGCAGCCCGCTCTCTTCTTTAAGGCGCTCTCCAATCTCTTTGATATCCGCTTCCAGCCTGTTCGTTCGATCGCTTAGCTGATTAAGCTGCGCTAGAGTGGCAAAATCGTTTTTTACGGCTACCGCTGGCTGAGGCTGGCTGGCGGTTGCCACGCTCTTTTGCAGCACGGCAATGTCCGCTTCTAGTTTGGTTAGACGCTCGTTCATCTCAGCGATTGGCATATCTACGGCGATCACCTGTTTTGATGGCGGCGGAGCTGTTACCGCGGCTTTTGGCTGCGGCATTTTTTGCAGTTTTGCTATATCTGCTTGAAGTTTCTTGATAACGCCGCCGCTGTTTTTCGCCGCGATCTCCGCGTCGTTCTTCAGAGAGTTTAATTGCGCCTGCAAGACGGTAACTTCACGTTCAAGCATCTCGATCCTGCCTTGAAGCAGCTCATCGCCCTTGAAATCAAAGACGTAGTTATCCTTTGCTCCCAAAAACAAAACCAACAGCAACACTGCCCATACCTTTTTCACAACGTATCCTTTTGAAGTTACTGCGATTTTTAAGCAACCAGCATTCCGTATCTGGACTCCCACCTTTACATAGGTTCTATTTAGCGTCCGATCGCGCTTCATCTCCCCAGCGTTTGTACAGATCGTTTTTTATTCCAAGCAGATCGAACCATCTGCCAATAATAAAACGCTCTACATCATCAATTGTTTTATGATCGGCGTAATATCCAAGCACAGGCGGCGCTATGATCGCGCCTGTCTTTGATAGCTTCAGCATATTTTTAAGCGCGATCGCGTTAAAGGGTAATTCGCGCGGCGCAATCGCCAATCTGCGGCGCTCTTTAAGCATAACCGCCGCGGATCGCGTTATAAGATTATCCGCTATCCCACACGCGATCTTGGCAAGAGTGTTCATACTGCACGGCGCGATAAGCATAACATCCGCGCCGAACGAACCGCTTGCAATCGGAGCGGATATGTCGCTGTTCTTGTAACACCCCTCGCTTTGCAACACGATTTGCGCTCCATTGCTTACCACAAGATATTTCTCGTGATTGTCGGGTATCAGCTCGTAAGCTCTTAACCCCAAACCTGCCGCGCTCGCGCCGCTGATAGCAACGATAATTTTCATTCGACCCTCAAGATTTACATAATCCCCGCAATGCAGGCGCGGCGATCCGCCTCTATACGTTAAAGGTTCAATTTTGCCGCGTCCATGCCGCTATTTTATATATTTTTGCTAAAATCCCCCACCCAAAAGCCGAGATGGTGGAACTGGTAGACGCACCGGACTCAAAATCCGGCGCCGCAAGGCGTGGGGGTTCGATTCCCCCTCTCGGCACCAGAAGTTAAAAGCAAGAGAGCCCAAGAAAGTCTAAACCCCGTCCCAGACGCTCAGCTTTATCAGACCGATCTACAAACTAATGCTTTATGCCTATTATGCCGCTACCGCCAGTGGGAGTGTCGTTTTTCTCCGCTATAGCGCCGCGAATTCTTATTTGGAGATCATCGGCTATGGAAGCGTTAGCTATCGCCTCCTCCTCGCTGATCTTGCCAGCGTTGAAGAG
>JAIRKM010000059.1 GCA_031260125.1 Helicobacteraceae bacterium
GCGGCCGCGTCAGATCCTGAACGCTCTTGCGGCGTTCAAAACGGCTATCAGCGACACTCCCACATCGGCAAAGATCGCCGCCCACATTCCGGTCAGCCCAAGCGCCCCTAGCGCCAGCACTGCCGCCTTCACGCCAAGCGCGAGGGCGATATTCTCAGAGGCGACAAGGGTGGTTTTTTTGCCAATCTTGATCGCCGCCGCGACGCTCTGCGGATTGTCGTTCATCAGCACCACATCCGCCGCCTGCGACGCTATATCGCTGCCTAGCGCGCCCATCGCTATGCCTATGTCCGCCCGCGCCAATGACGGCGCGTCATTTACCCCGTCCCCAACAAACGCCAGCTTCGCGCCGCGCGAAAGCTCCTCTATCATATGCTCGATCCGCTCCACCTTTTGCAGCGGCAGCAACTGGGCGAATACCTCTTTTATGCCAATCTGCGCCGCAATCCGCTCGCCGATTCCCTTTTGATCGCCAGTAAGCATAGCCACTCTTTTAACCCCCAGCCGCCTTAGCTCGCCTACAATCGTGAGGCTTTCCGGCTTGATCTCGTCCGAAACGACGATGTGTCCGGCGAAAACGCCATCAATCGCCGCATATACCGCGCCGCTTGAAACATTCGCTTTTTCATATGCTATCCCATGCTCCTCCATCAGCTTCCCGCCGCCGATCAATACGATCTTTGAACGCACGACTGCCTTGGCGCCTAGCCCAAAAATCTCCTCGTGTTCGGCAATGCAGCTCGGATCGATCCCGCCTTTGTAGGCGGCGGCGATCGACGCGGCGATCGGGTGCGGTGAAGCGCTCTCGGCGTGAGCGGCGTAAAAGAGAAGCTCCTCTTTGTCAAAACCGCGGCTTGGCGCGATCTCTACAACGGCAAATTTCCCTTTGGTCAGCGTGCCTGTTTTGTCAAAAACCACCGCCTGAACGCGGCTTAAAGCCTCAAGATAGTTGCCTCCCTTGACTAGTATTCCGCGCTTGGACGCGCCGCCGATGCCCGCGAAAAAGCTAAGCGGCACGGAGATGACAAGGGCGCACGGGCAGGCGATCACCAAAAACACCAACGCTCGGTAAAACCACTCGCCAAACGCCGCGCCTTCGACGATCAGCGGCGGCAGAACGGCAAGCAGAAGCGCCAGTGAAACGACGATCGGCGTGTAAACTTTGGCGAATTTTCTGATAAAGTATTCGGTCTGCGCTTTGTTCGCGCTCGCCTCCCGCGCAAATTTTATGATTTTTGACACCGTGGAATCTGAAAATTCGCTTGTAACCTTTACAGTAAGCATGCCGCTTTTGTTGATCGAGCCAGAAAGGATCGAATCGCCGATCGCGACCTCTTTAGGTACGCTTTCGCCGCTAAGCGCGGATAGATCGAGAAACGATCGTCCGCTTATAATCTCTCCGTCAAGCGGCGTTCTTTCGCCCGGCTTGACGACGATGATATCGCCAAGCCTCACCTCATGCGGAGCGACTGTGATCAGCGCCCCGTCCCTTTTGAGATGGGCGAATTCGGGCTTGATATCCAGCAGCGCCGATATGGAGCGGCGCGAATTTGCCACCGCGCGATTTTGTAAATGCTCGCCGATCTTATAAAGCAGCATTACCGCGACAGCTTCGGGGTATTCGCCGATCGCAAACGCGCCGATCGACGCCGCGCTCATCAGAAAGTTTTCATCAAATAGGTTTTTGGGGTTTTTTAGATTGGAAAACGCTTTGAATACTATGTCTCTGCCGATAAAAATATAGCTTATAAAAAAGAGGGCGAACCTAAGATAGGGCGCGACTGCCTCCGCTGCGCCGCCGAATACGGCGAAATGAAAATCGGAGGCGAAATCAAGCGCCGTGCCGACCAAATACAGCGCAATTCCCAGCGCAATCGCACGTTTTTGCCAGCCAAGACCGCCGCCCCCGCCGTCTTTGCTTCCATCTTGCGGGCTTTTGCAGCCGCCTTCGCACAGCCCATGTTCATCGTCCTCTTCGCCGTTTGCGCGCAACGCGGCGGACGCGCCCGTGTGCCGCGCGCCGCTAAAAAGCGAACGCAGGCGTAAAAATATCCGCTCCCCCAACACGCGAACGCCCATCTCCCCAGCGGCGCTTGAAGTTCTCTTTGGCGCCAGCTCCTGCCGCGTCTGCGTAATTTGCGGCATTTTGACCGCGCTTTTATTCATCGTTCTTTCCTTTATGTTTATCGGTTGAACACATATTCAACTAATTTGGGCAAAAATTTTTCTTTTCGCGCGCCGATTCTCTACTCCACGATGTGAGCGAATGCCTGATCGAAGATATTTTTTATGTGATCGTCCTCAAGCGAGTAGTAAACGACCTTGCCCTCTTTTTTGTATTTCACCAGCTTTGCCTGCTTGAGGACGCGCAGTTGGTGCGATATTGCGGACTTTGTCATACCAAGCAACGCGGCTATGTCGCAGACGCACATTCGGCTACGAAAAAGCGCGCATAGAATCTTCGCGCGCGTCGAATCGCCGAAAACCTTGAAAAGCTCCGCGAGATCGAAGAGAATCTCGTCCTTTGGCATAAGCGCCGCAACCTGTTCTACGATGTCCTTGTGTATAACGCTACAATCGCAGCCAACCGCCGCGCCGCCTCTCGTCTTCATTGCGCCTCCTCGTCTTCCATCAATAATCAAGACAATTGAACAACTGTTCAACCATTATCTTAGCACATGGGCGGCGGCTTGTCAAGTTGTTTGCGTAGCAGCTATGGGCGGCGGCTTGTCAAGTTGTTTGCGTAGCAGCTTTTGGCTCTCAAGGCGGGCTTGGACTGGCTGTCGATGTCCCAAACGCGGTTTGCGGCGGGGTATCTTTGTATTGTTTGACCGCTGAAATACGGATCGCCGCGTTGCGGCTGGTGAAGTTAAGCGCGGCGGCGTTTGCAGCACCCCGCTAAGCGCGGCGGTTGAATTTAACAGCTTGTATTGTTTGACCGCTGAATTGCGGATCGCCGCGTTGCGGCTGGTGGAGTTAAGCGCGCCGCCGTTTGCAGCACCCCACTAAGCGCGGCGGCGGTTAAATTTAACAGCTTGTGTTGTTCAGGAGTCCCAGCTCCAATATGATCGGATCGTCGTTCTCAATATCAACAAACAGCAGAATGCCGCATTTTTTAACTCCCGCGCTTTTATGTACCTTAAAATTGCTTATCTCTCGATCTATTACTAAAAAATTGTACCTGTATGAATCGGTTGTGCTGATGGGAAAGGACGCTTCTTCTTGCGATTCTATCCTAATCAGTTTGCGCGAAGGTTTCAGCACAGTATAATAAACGTTTGCCTCGCTTCTGCCATAAAGAGAGTTCAGCGTCCTCTCTATAAAAACTGTATCCATAGTTTTGCCGCTTCTGATCGTTATTTTTTCCGCTTCTAATATATCTTTTGTGAAAAGCCTGACAAGAGTGTTGTAAAAAATTTCCCGCCGCTCATAATGTTTCGACTGCTCAACGGCGGTTTTCAGCGCGCCGTAGTTGCTCACGAGAAAGAACACGATCAAGAAGAGTAGCGTGATGCTGACGATCAGTTCCAGAAGCGTGAAGGCGCGTTTTTTCATCCTATGCCGACGCTCATTGAGAAGATCGGCAACATCATAGCGGTGATGATCAGCCCCACAATGCCGCCTACGAGTAGCATCAGCGCGGGTTCGAGAAGCGAGAGGAAGATCGCGACGCGATCCCTGTTCTCCTCAAAGTAGAGCGCGGACAAGTTGCTCAAGATCGTCTGTAGCTCGCTGGTTTCTTCCCCCAGCGCGATCGACTGAATAAAACTCTCGTCCACCATAAAGCCGCCCGACTGCAGCGCCACGGAAAAGCGTCCGCCTTCCACCACCCGCTCGGAGGCTCTCAAGAAAAGATCGGATAGCACAAGATTGTCCTGTACGTTCGCCGCGAGGCGTATCGACTGCACAAACGGCACGCCGGAGCGCATCAGCACCGAACACATATAGCCAAACCGCGCAAGCTCCATCGTCATGACGATCCGTCCGATCAGCGGCATGGCAAGAACCGCGCGGTTTATCGCAAAGCGGTACGGGCGGTTTGTCTTGAGCAAAAAAAGGTGCGAGCCAATCAGTGCCGCCGCCATGAGAAGCATAACGTGCCACCAGCCGCCCACAAAATCGCTTACGCCGATCACAAAACGGGTGATCGGCGGCAATTGCTGCCCTAGTTGTTCAAACATTCCCGTAATCTGCGGCACGACGACGGTAACCATAAAGATGACCATACAAAGCGAGACGGTAATGATAAAGGCGGGGTAAAAAAGCGCGTTTTTCGCCTGCTTTTTTATGCCTTCCACATCTTTGATAAAGCGGCTTAGCTCCAGCAGCACGTCCGGCAGCACGCCGCCATCTTCGCTGATCCTGATCGACTGCTTGAAAAAGACGGGAACCTCATAGAGTCCCTGCGAATCGAGCGCCTGCGAAAGGCTTTTGCCCTCGTCCAGAAAGGCGGCGAGGGCGCCCAAGAAGGAGGAGAGTCCGCGATCCTTTGAATACTGCGAGGACGCAAGCCGTATGGCGTTGACGATCGATATGCCCGCTCGAAGGTAGATTGAAAGGTCTCTGCACACTTTAGAGAGCGATGAAGGCGGGATCGCCCGCGTTCGCCGAAACCTGCTAAAGAGCGGCGCCTGCGCGGGAGAGATCGACTCAAAAAGCAGGTTTTTTGCCCTCAACTTGGCAATGGCTTCGTTTTTTGTCCCCGCTTCGATTGTCCCCTTTTCGGTTTTGCCGTGCGGATCGATCGCGCGGTATTTATACAGCATCAGTCGCTTTCCAAGTGGTACTGCGCCTGCGCGGACGGAATCCAAAGCGTCGGGTCGATCGTCTCCCTCGCTTCGTCAAAGCTTGCGTAAACCGCGGTTTGTGTCAAAAGGGCGTAGTAGCGGTAGAACTTCGATCGATGCTCCACAAGCATATCGGTAACGCTGCCGTTCTCAAAGCGCTCCATCTCAAAACAGACCCCCTCTTTGAAGCTAAAGCGATCCAGATAGCCGCCCCGATCGTAATAATGAACGATCGGTATCTCCTCAAAGAGCGCGAGCCTGTCTTCCACCGTATTGCCGTCAATATCCATCAGAGCGCACCTTTCGCACCGATCGCCGCCGCAAACAAGCTTCAGATAGCCCTCCTTTGCCCGCAAAGCCTCCGTGAGAGTATCAAGCCGCCATTCGCCATCTCCCGCCACGCCTTCTTTGCCTTTGATCGCCGCAGTCGCAGTCGCGTAGATGATTCCCACGATCGTCAGCACGATCAGAAGCTCGATCAGCGTGAAAGCATCGTTTCGCATTCGGAGAGTTTTATGTCGCGGTTGTTATCCTCCCCGCCTTCCTTACGATCGGCTCCTGACGAGACAATCTCAATTTCGCCGCCATCGTTCAGATAGATGTAGTCGCTACCCCACGGATCCTTAGGCACCGATTTGATATAGCCGCCGATTAGGTAGTTTTTGTAGAGATCCGGATCGGGGTTAGTTACAAGCGCCGCAAGCCCTTGCTCGGTCGTGGGATAATCGTTGTTGTTCAGCTTAAACGTTTCAATGCTCTGCACAAAGTTTTTCATCTGCACACAAGCCAGCTTCCGTTTTGCCTGTTCGCTCTGCCCTATAACGTTGGGAACGATAAGCACGGAGAGTAGCCCCAAGATGACAATCACAACCATTAGCTCAATCATAGAAAAACCGCTTCGCTTCATTTTCCGCTCCAATTTTAACGTTCAGCGGTATTGTATAATAGAGACGCAAAACTAACGGAAAGGAGTCTCGTGAAACTGCTGTTGATCGGCGCTGGCAATATGGGAGCCGCGCTTTACGAGAGGTGGCGCTTAGAACACGACCTTTCTGTGCTAGAAAGCAACGAAGCTGCGCGAGGCGCGTTAAAGAGCCGTTTCAATGACATTCGCTTTGTTTCTGAGGCTCAGGCGGAGATCGGCAGCGTCGTTGTTTTGGCGGTAAAGCCGCAATCCATAGACTCGGTGAAGATCGCTGGTAAGCCGCGCGCGATCGTGTCGATTATGGCGGGCGTTTCGCTCGAGAACCTTAGAGAACGCTTCAGTGCCGATCTCTTCGTGCGGGCGATGCCGAACCTTGCCGCAGTTTACGGCAAATCCGCTACGACGCTTACGGGCGACGATGGATTCAAGCGCGAGGCGATGGAACTTTTTGAGCGCATAGGAACGGCGCTTTGGGTCGAGAGCGAGCAGGAGATCGCTATAGCGACAGCGCTTGCGGGAAGCGGGCCGGGCTTTCTCGCGCTGGCGGCGGAGGCGATGGGGGACGCGGCGGTCTCTCTGGGAATGAAGTCGGACGATGCGCGAAAGCTCACCGCGGCGCTCTTTAACGGCATGGGCGATCTGCTGGCAAACGAACATCCGGCGCTACTTAAACAGAGAGTCTGCTCTCCCGCCGGCACGACGATCGCGGGGGTCGCTTCTATGGAGATAAACGGCGTAAGGGGCGGCTTTTTTGAAGCGGTACGCGCCGCTTTCAACCGATCAAACGAGCTTAGGACGATCAAATAAAACAGGTTCGCGTTTATACTGACGGCAGCTCTCTAGGCAACCCCGGCGCGGGCGGCTGGTGCGCCATTTTGTCCTACGGCGGCGCGGAAAAGGTGTTGAAAGGCGGCGAGCAGATGACCACCAATAACCGAATGGAGCTAACCGCGCCAATTGAGGCGCTCAAAGCCCTAAAGGAGCCGTGCGAGGTGGAGCTGATCACCGACAGCTCCTACGTGGCGGAGGGGATCAACACGTGGCTTAAAGGCTGGATCAAGAAGGGGTTTGCAAAGGTAAAAAATCCCGATCTGTGGAAAGCCTACGTCGAGGCTGCGCGGCAGCACAAGGTAACGGCGCGTTGGGTGAAGGGACACGCGGGTAACGCCGAAAACGAGCGGTGCGACCAAATAGCCAAAGAAGAAGCGGCGGTTTGGAAAGACAAGAAGGTCGGTCTCTTTTGAGCCGCGGCGGTTAAAGCGGCGCGTAAAGCGCTTGGATTACGCTATCGGCGTCATCATCGCTCAACGCGGCGTGGCACGGAATGGAAAGCTCCGCCTCGTAAAAGGCTTCGGCGTTTGGCAACGGCTTTTGATCGGGCAGCGCCAGACGATAAAACGAATGGCGGTAGATCGGCTTGTAGTGCGTTTGCGTGCCTATGCCTCTTTCGCGCAGTCGGGCAAACAACTTTGCCTTGTCGATAGACTCATCAAGCAAAACAGGGTAGAGATGGCGGCTGTGCGAGCGCTGATCGGGAATCTTTAGCGGCGTTATCAAACTGCCGTTCGCGAAAGCGCGATCGTAATGCGCGGCGATTTCGGCGCGGCGCTTGACGCTGCGATCGAGCTTTTTGAGCTGCGAAAGACCAAGCGCGCAATTTATTTCACCGATCCTATAGTTGAAGCCGAGCATGGTCATGTCCTGTTCCCAGAGTTCGCCGCGCTCTATGCCGTGCGAGCGCAAAAGCCGCAGTTTTCGCGCCATCTCCGGATCGTCAGTTACGATCGCGCCGCCCTCGCCGGTTGTGATCGGTTTGACGGGGTGAAAGCTGAAAACGCCCATGCCGCCGAACCTCCCCGCGCTTCTGCCCTCCGCGCTGAAGCTCCCGATCGCGTGCGCCGCATCTTCGATTACGATCAGGTTGTGCCGCGCGGCGATGTCGTTTATCGTCTGCATATCGCACAAACTTCCGGCGTAATGCACGGGGACAATCGCTGTGGTTTTGCGGGTGATCAGCGCTTCGATGGAGCGCGGATCGATCAGCCCGCTTTCAAAAATTATATCCGCGAAAACGGGCTTGGCGCCGCAAAAAAGCGCGGCGTTCGCGGTGGCGGCAAAGGTGATGGCGGGAATTATAACGTCGCCGCCGCCCAATCCAGCCGCCAAATAGGCGATGTGCAGAGCGCACGTGGCGTTGCAGACAGCAACCGCGTATTTCGCGCCTGTATAGCGGCAAAGCGCGCTTTCAAACGCCTCCAGCGCCGCGCCCTGCGTCAATACGCCGCTTTTTAGCGCGTCCACAACCGACGCAATATCCTCTTCATCAATGGCGTGTGAGCTGTAGCGATCCACATACATAACGCGATCTTAGCATTCTCAAAGATCGGACGCTTTGATGGCGGCGCGTTTTGTCGTTTTGTTGGATTGCTTCGCGATAACAAGGGGAGGGTAAAGAAACACGGCGGGCGGGAAAGCCCGTCCGCCGCCGATCGTTGATCGTTTTAAGCGTTTAGCTTAGTTGAAGGCTACTTTCAAGCCAAAGCCGAAATCGGTGGCGGATTTTTTAGCGTCCGCACCGGTGCCAATCACTTTGTTTTTCGCGCTGGTAAATTTGCCGCCAACGTAAGCGTCAAGGTTTTTGCCCCATTTTTTGCCAAAGCTTAATCCTACTTGCGTAATTGCCTCGTCTGGATCCGCCACGCCTACGGTATTGGTCAAAGGAGCGGCGCCAGCTTTGTCAAACTGCGTCAATTTAACGCCCGCGTTAATATACAATCCGTCGTCTAGGTTAACGCCAACGGGTAGTATAAAAGTGGTAGTGCCTAAGTCTTTGCCAATATCGTCGCCCGCAGTTACGACTTCAACACCCAATCCAACGCTGAACGCATCTTGTTTGAAGTTGACTGCGCCAAAGAAGCTGTCGATCGTATCGTCGTATACGGCAACGTAAGCGCTCTCATAGCCAGCGCCAATGGTCAAGCCCGAATCGCCAATCGGAGCCAGCACGCCTATAGAGTAATGGAAACCGCTGTTGTCCTTATAACTGGAGGAGGTATATCCCCAATCTATGCCGGTAACATTACCATCGGCAGGAATATTACCATACACAGGATCAATGTATAGGTCGCCGCCACCGCTTGCGCCCGATTTAACGGGAACAACGGCTACCGCTACCGTAACGCCGCCAAGCGCGTCAGCCGGCGCGATATAGGCAACCGCGCCCTTCAAACGGCGATCGGTTTGCAAATGCAGATCGGCTACGGTATCCGCGTTGGAAATCGCGCCCGCGCCGCGAGCTACGATCTTGTAGGGCGTGTCGTGATTGCCGATCACAAAGGTGCCAAAGCTGCCCGCTACGCCTACAAAGGTGTTGCGAGTGGCAAGGGTGTTATCGTCGCCATTGCTTGGGGTAATAGAACTGGCGTCCTGAAGGGCTGCGCCAGGAATGCCATTGGCGCCGTTTACGGGGTTAAAGCCCGCTTCCAATTGATAAACAGCCGTTACGCCGCCTACATCCGCCGCGCCTTTAAGACCAAAACGGCTTGCGTAGGAGCGAACGCCGATTTCGTTACCAGCGGCGGCGGTGTCAAAATACGAACCAACCTCGCCGCTGATTTGCCCGTATGGAACAAGCCCATCCGCTGCGAATGCGCTGGTAACAACTGCCAAAGCGGCTATCGCCGCAACACTTAACCTGTTTGCTCTCATCTAAACTCCTTAGAGGAAGATTGGTTCTTCTTCAAGTCAGACGAAAGTCAACGAGTCGGTGCGGCACCCGCCGTGCGGTAATCTAACGCCGTAAGTTAAAGGAGGATCGATGAGTTCAATAGAAATTTGTGTCTGCGTAAGACATATTCACGAAACGAAAGATGATTGCGCACGAAAAAGCGCGGAGCAAAAAGAAGATGGCGCGGCTTGCGCAAAGGCATGCGATAAAGCGCGCATAGAGATAACCGGCGGCTTTGTCCGCGCAAACCGTGTAAATCCCAAATGCGTAAATACAGACGCGCAGGTGTGCGCCATACCGCTTCCCGCCCACGCGAAGATCGAGAAAGCAACGGCGAAGAACGCAAAGACGGCGACACGGGAAAAGGCGGCAAAAACGAAGCCGACGAAGGCGAAAATCACGCTGGACATCATAGCGGCGCGTTACTTTGAGGCGGCAAAAAGGCGCGTAAGCACCCCTCGCATGCAAGCGCGGTACGAAGCGCATATCAAGCCGATTCTCGGCGCAAAGGAGGCAAACGCGGTTACGCGAGCCGATCTCATAGCGCTCTACAACGCCAAACGCGGCGAAAATCTCAAAATAGGCAGGCAGTTAGCCGCGCTGACGCGCCTGAAAGAGGCGGCAAAAAAGACAGCGGACGCGCAAAAGCCGCATATAAAATGGAAGATCGCAAAAAAAGAGCGGCTGATCGCGTCAATAGACGCAAACGAGGGAGGCGGATACTCTAGGGCGTTCTGCCGAAGCCTAATCGATCTGATCGGGACAGCCTACTCGTTTGAGCTTGCGGAAGAAAAGCCGCTGGTATGCAAAAACCCCCTAAGCGGGCTGTACAAGACGCACCCAGAGATAGCCAAGTTAAACAACGAGAAGGAGCGGACATTCACCAAACGCGAGACAAAACGGATATTGGAAGCGGCGAAGGCGCGGGGCTTTACGTGGCGGTTTGCGCTGTTGGCGGTAACAACGGGCGCGCGAAGAGGGGCGCTGCTGCGCCTTCGGAAGAAAGACGTGGATTTGGAGGCGGGGACGGTGCGGCTGATCGACGAAAAAGCGGAGAGCGGCGGCGGCGCGCGCAAGGGAGCGAACTACACAATACCGCTGTGTTCTTATACGCGGCGGGCGCTGGGCGGTTTTCTGGAAAGGCTGGAGCCAAACGATCTGGTCGTGTGGGGGAAGCACAGAACGCGGGGAAACGGCATACCAAGCGCGCAGATGATCAACTACTATATGCAGCCGGTGATAGATGAGGCGGTATCAGGCAACCGCATGGCGCTAAGAAACGCAAGACTGACGCTCCACGCCTTTCGGAGCTTTGCGATCACGGCGGCGCTCGACAGCGGATGTCCGGAGTTTCTAGCGCGGCGCTTTAGCAACCATTCGACGGGACGGCGGAGCGCGTTTGACAGATACGCGAAGGCAAACGTGGAGCAGATACGCCCCCATTTGGAACGGGCGATGGCGTTTCTGGAGGAAGAGCGGCGGGAGTTTAAGGAGTTGTGAAAAGAGGCGGAGAAAGCAGGAATGCGGCGCGTTTTACCGCTCCCGCGCAGACAAAAATCGGTTCTGAACGCATATATAATATAGGTACAACGCGGTTTTGACCCCCTGTGATTTTTCCGTTTTGTCTTTCTCAAACAGGAGCTTTATGAAAAAACTGTGAAAAAAACACGAAAATTTTCGCCCCGCCAAGTTTTGTTTAAGGAAAATACGCGTAGAATACGCACGTTCAAGTTTATCTTGAAAGCAAACCAATCTTCCTCTAAGGAGTTTAGATGAGAGCAAACAGGTTAAGTGTTGCGGCGATAGCCGCTTTGGCAGTTGCTACCAGCGCATTCGCAGCGGATGGGCTTGTTCCATACGGCGTAATCAGCGGTGAGGTTGGCAGTTATTACGATACTACTTCTGATGCCAACGTGCTTGGCGTTGCTTCCTACGCAAGCCGTTTTGGTCTTAAAGGCGCGGTGGATGTAGGCGGCGTAACGGCTGTCTATCAGTTGGAAGCGGGCTTTAACGGCGTTAACGATCCTGTTGCTGGCATTGGCGCGGATAATCCTGCCGGCACCGTAAGCACAGGCTCCAGTAATGGCGGTCTTGCGAGCCGTAACACCTTTGTAGGCGTTGCAGGCGGTTTCGGCACCTTTGTGATCGGCAACCACGACACGCCTTACAAGATCGTAGCACGCGGCGCGGGCGCTATTTCTAGCGCGGATACCGTAGCCGAGTTGCACCTTAACGTCGATCGCCGTCTCGAAGGCGCGATTGCCTATATCGCTCCAGCTGACGCGCTTGGCGGCATCACCTTAGCTGCGGCTGTTGTGCCTGTAAAAGACAGTAACAGAAGCGCCGAAAACGACGGTCTGCATATCTCTGTAGGCGTACTTGCTCCGATTGGCGATACGGGCTTGACCATTGGCGCCGGCTATGAAAGCGCTTATGCTCCCGCATACGACGATACGGTGGACAGCTTCTTTGCCGCGGTAAACTTCAAACAGGACCTATTCAGCGTAGGCGCGGCGTTTGAAAGCACGACGGTTAATCCTGTGGACGACGCGGGCTATACCACCATCCTTGTTCCGGTTAGCTTTACTCTGGACGACGGGCTTTATATAAACGCGGCGTTCAAACTGACCTCGTTTGACGAAGCTGGCGCGGTGGTTGGAGGCATTGTTCTGCAATCGGCGACTTTTGACGATCCGGATGGCAGCGCAACCGAAATCAGCGCGGCTATTGGCAAAAAATGGGGCAAAAACCTCGATGTTTACGCGGGGCTTAAAAGCTTCAGCACCGACAAGAGCGACATCAGCGGTCTTGATATCGGCGTTGGTCTGAAAGTAGCCTTTAACTAAGCTAAACGCTTAAAACGATCAACGATCGGCGGCGGACGGGCTTTCCCGCCCGCCGTGTTTTATCACAATCTACGACTTCAATCTAGCATACTTCAAAGTGTCATAATGGCGGC
>JAIRKM010000061.1 GCA_031260125.1 Helicobacteraceae bacterium
GCGATTGTGCGGACAGATGCCAATTACGCGCTTGCCATCAGCGGCGTCGCCGGTCCGGATGGCGGAACGAAGGCTAAACCGATCGGCACGGTCTTTTTGGCGATCTGCGAAAAAGGCGGCGTTCCTTTTTCGGAGGAGCTGCGCCTTAGCGGGACGCGGACAGAAATTCAATCGGCATCGGTGTATAACGCCGCGAGAATGCTGATCGATCGGCTTATCCATGTCGATCAACCAGCCAATTCCATCCTTTGCAAGCCTCCACGGTAGCAACGCCCTTTTGAGACCGCTTCGCCTTTCGCGTCTCCGCCGTAATGACGGACAAGACAGCTTGAGTTCTCCGCCGCGAATTGATATTCGCTCTATTTTAACGGCGATGGGCACGGGATTCTTTGCTATACTGGCATCATTGTTGCTAGCATTAACTGTAGGAAGGAGCAGAAAATTATGAACCCTATTATAATGGTAGGCATTGGCGTAGCGTTGCTTTTAATGCTGATCTTGGCACTCTCCAAATATGAAGACCGCCGCGAAAGATTAGAAGCGGGCGAATAAACGAACGGGCTAGGGTTGCCGCCACGAGTTAATCAAGAACTTTAATGCTCGCGCTAAAACGGCGGAAGTCGCGATAGAAATTCGCAACATCGATCAACCAGCCAATTCCCGCCTTTGCGAGCCTCCACGGTAGCAACGCCCTTTTGAGACCGCTTCGCCTTTCGCGTCTCCGCCGTAATGACTGACAAGACAGCTTGAGTTCTCCGCCGCGATATGCGTTATAATGCGCTTTTTGGCGCGCTTGCGCTCTGCAAAGGAAGTTTATGCTGGTTGCTCCGAGTATTCTTTCGGCGGATTTCGGCGCTCTCGCCGAGGAGGTTAAAAGCGTCTGCGCATTGGGCGCGGACTATGTGCATATCGATGTGATGGACGGACATTTTGTGCCAAACCTCACGATCGGTCCCGCCGTTGTAGCCGCCGCCGCCAAAGCCGCGGATAAGCCGCTGGATATTCACCTGATGGTGGAAAACAACCCGTTTTTTGTCGAACTCTTCGCGCCGCTGAAGCCTGAGTTCCTGAGCTTTCATATTGAGGAAGAGAAGCACCCGCACCGCCTGATAACGCGCATTCGCGATCTGGGTATCCGCCCCGCGATCGCGCTCAATCCGCACACAAACGAAAGCGAAATCGAATATCTGCTGGGCGATCTGGATATGGTTTTGCTGATGAGCGTAAATCCGGGTTTTGGCGGGCAGCGGTTTATCCTTTCGGCGCTGGAAAAAATACGGCGGCTAAAGTATCTGATCGCCAAACGCAACCCAAAATGCCTGATAGAAGTAGATGGCGGAATCTGCGCCGACAACATTGCGGCACTGAAAGAGGCGGGCGCGGATATAGTCGTGGCGGGCGCGTATATTTTCGGCGCGGCGGATCGAAAAGCGGCGATCGATTCGCTGGCATGAAAGTCAAAATCTGCGGGATCACCAATCTTGACGATGCTTTGTGCGCGTGCGAGTCCGGCGCGGACGCGATAGGCTTTGTTTTTTATGGCAAATCGCCGCGCCTGATCGCGCCTGAAACGGCGCTGTTTATATCCCAAAAGTTGCCGCCGTTTGTCAAAAAAGTCGGGCTTTTCGTGGAGCAGACGCCGCGCGAGATCAACAGAATATGCGCCTTTGCCAAGCTCGATCTAGCGCAGATTCACACGGACGCGGACGATGGTTTTTTTGCGCGCCTCAAAACGCCGTTTTTGCGCGTGATTAGAGCGCGGACTAAGGAGGATTTGAAGCGCTTTGCGGGCGAATACCGACTGATCGACGCTTTTACCGAAAGCTACGGCGGTGAGGGGAAGCGGCTGCCGCTTGAGTGGTTTGAAGGCATTGACTGCTCCGCAATCATACTTGCCGGCGGATTGAAAACCGATATGCTATCGGCGATCATGCCGTTTAATTTTTACGGCGTCGACGTGAGTAGCGGCGTGGAAAGGGCAAAGGGGGTGAAAGACCCCGCCTTGATCGCCAAATTTATAAAAGCGGCAAAGCAAGGCGGGGAGTAAACGTCTAAAATGGTCGGGATGAGAGGATTCGAACCTCCGGCCTTGTCGTCCCGAACGACACGCGCTAACCAGACTGCGCCACATCCCGAAAGGAAAGGGCGATTGTAGCGCGTCGTCTATAAATCAAGAGTCGCCGCCGATTGAAGCTATGGCGTAAAAGCGTCGGCTTCGCCTTTTAAAGCGGCGAGTCAGTCTCCTATTTTCAACGCCGCGAGAAAAGCTTCCTGCGGAATGGCGACTTTGCCGAGAGCTTTCATTCGTTTTTTACCCTCTTTTTGTTTTTCAAGCAATTTTCGCTTGCGCGTAATATCGCCGCCGTAACACTTTGCGGTTACGTTTTTGCCCACAGCTTTAATCGTCTCCCGCGCTATAACCTTTGAACCGATAGAGGCTTGAATCGCCACCTCAAATAACTGGCGGTCGATCATCTCTTTCATCTTGGCGATCAACTCACGCCCGCGCGATTCGGCTTTGGAGCGATCGACGATAAGGCTCAGCGCATCAACCGCCTCTCCCGCTACTAAGATATCTAGTTTTATCAGATTTCCGGCGCGGTACTCTATCGGCTCGTAATCCAAACTCGCGTAACCTTTTGATAACGACTTTAATTTGTCGTAAAAGTCGCTGATAATTTCGTTCAACGGCACGGCGTATATCAGCATTACACGATCGGCGCCTACGTATTCCATCCGCTCTTGAACGCCGCGTTTGGAGTTTAGAAGTGCGATCATATTGCCCACGAATTCCGACGGCGCGATTATTGTCGCCCGCACGAACGGCTCCAGCACCTGCGCAATCGATCCTTGATCCGGAAAACCGCTCGGATTGGATACCAGCAATGTTTCGCCTCTTGTTGTTTTTATTTCATACGTAACGCTTGGAGCGGTAACGACTAGCTCCATATTAAACTCTCTTTCGAGTCTTTCTCTGATCACGTCCATATGCAAAAGTCCCAAAAATCCGACACGAAAACCAAAACCCAGCGCGGTCGAGCTTTCCGGCGTGAAGTTGATGCTTGAATCGTTCATCTTTAGCTTTTCCAGCGCATCGCGTAGCGGTTCAAACTGTTCGCTGTCGATAGGGTAAAGCCCCGCAAAAACGTAGGATTTTGCTTCGTGATAGCGCGTTACCGGTTCTTTAGCAGGAGCGCGCGCGTCGGTGATCGTGTCTCCAACTCGTACGTCGCTTACGGTTTTGATTCCCAGCGCTACAATTCCGATCTCGCCCGTTTCGATCGTATCTGTCGCGATATTTCTAATTGGATTTGGATAGTACAGATTAACGATTTCGTGGCGCTTATCGGTCGCCATTACTACTATTTTCTGCCCTTTTGACACTCTTCCGTCAAAAACGCGAATTAGCGCGAGGGCTCCTAAATAATTGTCAAACCAACTATCATATATAAGCGCTTTAGCGATCCCGTTTTTGTCGCCTTTTGGCATTGGAACTCTATCTACAATCGTATCCAGAAGCTCTTTGATTCCTATGCCGTTTTTGGCGGAAACAAGATTGGCGTTTGAGCAATCTATCGCGAGGATATTTTCGATCTCGTTTTTAACGCGCGCGACGTTGCTACCGGGCAGATCGATCTTGTTAATGACAGGTAAAATCTCCATGCCGTTTTCAATCGCCAGATGACAGTTGGCGATCGTCTGTGCCTGCACTCCCTGCGAAGCGTCCACTACCAAGAGAGCGCCTTCGCTGGAGATCAGCGACTTGCTCACCTCGTGCGAAAAATCGACGTGTCCGGGAGTGTCGATCAGGTTTAGTATGTAGATTTCGCCGTCCTTTTGATAGTTAAGGCGGACGCTTTGAGCCTTAATCGTAATGCCGCGTTCGCGCTCAATGTCCATTCCGTCAAGCAGTTGATCGCGCATCTCGCGCGCGCTTACCGCCCGCGTTTCGCTGATGATCCGATCCGCGAGGGTGCTTTTGCCGTGATCGATATGCGCGATAATCGAAAAATTGCGTATGTTTTTCATTGGCGCATTCTATTATATATTGATTGATTCAGCCGCTATTTCCCCGCGGCTTATGGGGCTAACAAGCGGTAAGCCGTTTTTGACTTAACGCGCTAACGGCTGTGATGCAAAAATGCGCTTTTTTGACTAACGCGGGTTAGATACGCCGCGCAAAGCGCCAAGCCAAAACAGACGATCAACGATCCCGCGTAACCCACGAAACTAACGCTAAAAGAGAGCGAAACTAACGAGCCGACGTAAGCGCCGCCGCCTATGCCCACGTTGAAAATGCCCGAATAGATCGCGTTTGCCACGTCAGCCGCGTCCTTTGCCGCCGAAAGTAGCCTAGATTGCAAACTCATAAAGATCATCACAACGAACAACCCCCACGCAAAAGAGAGAAAAAATACGGCGTAGATGTTGATCGCGCTTGCCTCCAAAAGCGCAAGCATGGCGGCAAGCAGCGCAAGCGGAACGATCAGCGTCAGATTCGCGAAGCGATCGCCCCACAAGCCAAACAAATAACTACTAAGCAGCCCCGCGCCGCCGCCGACAAGCAGCAGCCACGCCACGACCGATCGTTCGTAGCCCTTTGCCTCCAAAAACGCGCCGATATAGGTGTATGCGGTAAATTCGCCCGTAACGATCACCGCGATCAGAACATAAATCCAGACGACGCTTGCGCGCTTAAAGAGGATCGGCAGGCTTTTGAAGTTGCCCGCGTTATGACAGGGCAGAGCGGGCAATAGCTTTGTAATCGCAAGTAACGCGAGCAGGGCGATCGCCGCGATAATAAAAAAGGTAACGCGCCAGCCAAACGCCTGACCAATCGCCGTACCGATTGGCACGCCCAACACCATCGCGACGGAGCCGCCCGCCACCAACGCGCCGATGGCTTTGCTTTTGCTCTCTTCGGGCGCCAAGCGAACGGCAAGCGGTACGGTAATCGACCAGAAGATCGCGTGAGCGCACGCCACGCCAAGTCTTCCGACAATCAAAACCTCGAAGCTTTGCGCCGCGCCTATTAGCAAATGCGAGGCGATGAAAACGATAAAAAGCGCGGTTAGAAGCCGTTTGCGCTCGATCTTTGCCGTCAGAACCGTAAGCGGCAGAGACAGCGCCGCCACCGTCCATGCGTAGATCGTAACCATATAGCCCGTATATGCGCTATCCATATTAAAATCGTCGCTGATCGCCGTTAGCAATCCAACAGGCGCCAGCTCTGTCGTATTGAATATAAACGCCGAAAAGGATAGGCTCGCCACCGCAAGCCACGAAGTTATTTTTCTCATTTGCGGCGCATTGTATCAAACGCTCTGAGTTAATCTATTTTATGTATTATTGCGGGACTTTATTAACAGGAGGCTTCGCGTGAAGCAAAAAGCGTTTGTGTTCGGCTCTGGCTCTACGGCAAAAAATCTGCTGCCGGATATTCGGCAAAAATACGACGTGATCGGATTTTTGGACAACAACCCTAAGCGCTGGACGCTCTCTAATAATGGGGGGGGCGCATTGACGGCATAGATATATACCCTCCCTCCGCGTTAAACGATAGCGATTATGACTCTATAGTCATAGCGACTTTATGTTTTGAAACCATTCCCAAGCAACTTGTAGAAATAGGCGTCGATGAAAAGAAAATCGATCTCTATTACGTGCGTTGTCCCGTCAAAGCGCGTATTGTTTTTCTTGAAAAGTTAGCCGAGATGTTCAACGAAAAACAGATCGAAGGATCGCTTGCCGAAGGCGGCGTTTTTGAGGGCGATTTCGCTAAAGAGATCAATCGCGTGTTTCCGCGCAAAAAGTTGTATCTATTTGATACGTTTTCAGGTTTTGACGCGAGAGATATCGCCAAAGAGCGATCGAGCGGATTTTCGGAGTTTGGCGAAAACCATTTGGGTATAACGTCGGAAGAGATAGTTCGCTCAAGACTTCCCTTTCCCGAACAATGCGTTATAAAAAAGGGCTTTTTCCCTGAAACCGCGCAAGGGATCGAAGATAGATTTTGTTTTGTTAATCTCGATTTTGATCTGTACGATCCGACTTTAGCGGGGCTAAAATTTTTTTATCCGCGAATGGTTGAGGGCGGCGTTATTTTGATCCACGATTATTTTAATCCCGGATACAAAGGCGTAAAAGCCGCCGTTAGCGATTTCGCGCAAGAAGGCGGCGCTAAGT
>JAIRKM010000073.1 GCA_031260125.1 Helicobacteraceae bacterium
CGATTTTTTTCTGGGTTCGGACGGATTTGTGCGCCCCTGTATGAGCACGCCGATCAAGCTGTTTCATATAGATAAATACGACAATTTTGAGGCGATGTGGAATAGCGAAGAGATAAAATGCTTTCGATCGCTGGTTAATAACGAGGAGAAAATGCCCGATAGTTGCCGCTACTGCTATCAGTCTAGTTTTGCCAACTGGAACAAGCGATCGTCGTGGTTTCAGACGGGGTTAAACTTTTCTCCCGAATGGGAGAGATAGTTGTGCGGCTGAAAACAAATGAAAAAGAGGCGATTGTTCAAGCCGTTTTAGCCATTGATCCACACGCGAAAATATGGCTCTTTGGTTCTCGCGCGGACGATAACAAAAAAGGAGGCGACATCGATATAGCGATCTTATCTCACGTTATCGCGGGTGACATAATGCAAAAAATTAAAGTCAGGCGCGGAATATGCGACAAAATTGGCGAGCAGAAAATTGATATATTGGTATCAAAAAGCGGCGAAGAAGCGTTTTTCAAATTGGCTCAAGCAAACGGAACGGCGTTAAATGAGTAGCTTAACGATCGACGTTTTGCGCGAGAATATAAACGCGCTTGGTGAAAGCGTCAAGGCGCTCAAAAACGTATATGATAAATGTATGCTTATCGGCATAAAGGAGGCTTATTCCGACGAGGAGTTAATCTATCTTGAAGCGCTAACGGCTAGATATGCGCGGACAACCGATCTGTTGATACATAAGACCTTGCGTAGTCTTGACGCAGCAGAGTATATGACTTTAGGTTCTGTTATTGACTCCGCCAATAGAGCGGAAAAAAGAGGCATAGTCGATTCTGCCGATCAATTGCGAACGCTAAAGGATTTGCGCAACGAGATTTCTCATGAATATATTGGATCGAAGTGTGCTGAACTGTTCAGGCAGGTTATTTCGCTTGTTCCGCTTTTATCGAGCATAATCGATCGGACAATAATTTACGCTTCAAAATATCTTAAGAAAGGGATATAAGATGAATAGAATAATCGCAGAAGATATACAAAATATCCTATCCGAATCGCTTCCGTGGGAAAAATTAAACGGCAAAACGGTTTTGATCACTGGAGCCGGAGGAGTGATCGCTTCTTATTTTGTCTATGTGTTAATGGCGTTAGGCAACGTAAATGTGATTGCTAACATACGCGATAAGAGCAAAGCGGAAAAGAAGTTTGGGCAGTACAAGAATAATCCTAGATTTTCACTGCTTATTCAAGACGTTTCGCAAGCGATACCTATAGATTTGGACATAGATATTATTATACACGCCGCTTCGCCCACAGGCACTAATCTAAACGATTTTGTAGGCACGATCGATGCAAATGTGGAGGGAGCCAAAAGAGTATGTGAATACGCTTATATTAAAAAAACGCGAGATAATTTTAACACGCGCATACTATTTCTTTCGTCGGTGGCGGTTTATGGCGTTACGGGCAAGAGCGATATTGCCGAACATGATTACGGCGTCGTAGACCTAGACGATAAGTTTTCAACGTACGCGGAAAGCAAGCGAATGGCTGAAACGATATTCAGAAGCTACGCCAGACAATTTGACGTTGAAATCTTGATTGCGCGTTTAGCAAGCACTTATGGTCCGTATTTCACTCCCAACAACCATCTCGCTCACGCTCAATTTATTCAACAAGCTAAAGATGAAGGCGTAATTTTATTAGATTCCGACGGATCGGTAATACGCCCATACACATACGTTTCCGACGTTGTCGCCGGTTGTTTGCTAATGTTGTTGCAAGGCGCTATTGGCGAGACGTATAATGTCTCTAATCCATATTGCGATACGCGCATTATTGATTTAGCAAACATTATCGCCGATAATTTTCATAAACAACAGATAAAAGTAGTCCCAAAAGCCAAAGATCCTTCAGGTGCGACGCATAACGATACGAAGGTTATCTCCATTGATTCCGGCAAGCTAATTGCATTAGGCTGGCGACCCAAGATCGATCTTCAAAGCGGTTTTGCTAGAACCGTGCAAAGTTTTATCTCCGCCGACGCGGAGAGGACTTCTTCCTCTCTCTCTCTCTCTCTCTCTCTCTCGGACTCTTCGTATGGTGCGCGCGCGGACGAGACAACCGATTCGGACGGAAGCTCTAAATGAAAACGCCGCCGTTTATCGAACAAACGGAGCTTCCGGGTCTTATGATCTTTTATCCGCACAGGGCGCAAGATGATCGCGGTTGGTTTAGAAAGATATATCAAATGGATTTTCTAAAAAGCAACGGGTGGGATTTTAATTTGGCGGAGACATATCACCACAAGACAAAAAAAGGCGTAATACGAGGCTTAGACTTCTCGCTTTCGCCCGATGACAAAAAGATGATTTACTGCGCGCATGGACAAGCTATGGCAGTATTTGTCTATATTGCAAACGGGGAACATCAAGGCAAACATAAAGCAATCGAGCTAAACGGCGACGATCCAAAAATAGTGTTGGTATCAAACGGATTTTGCACGTCGGCTTTTGCAAAAACAGACATTATTATGGTCAATTCTAGTTGCCTAGCGTATCAGCCGAGTATTAACTTAAAGATCAACCCTTACGATCCAGATTTGGCTATCGAGTGGCCTGCTCACGCTTCTACTCCGCCGCCAATTCAAGGGTATATCAGTTTCGCCCAAGCGAAAGCAATAATTCCTAAAAGAGGTTTTTAACAATATGTATTTAGAGCGCATATCATCCCCAAATGATCTAAAAAAACTAGACACCAAAGAGTTGCAGCTTTTATGCGAAGAAATTCGTTTTTTTTTGCTTGAAGGTATGTCTAAGTATGGCGGACATGTCGGACCAAATCTTGGCGTGGTGGAGCTTACGGTTGCATTACATTATGTATTTGATTCTCCGAAAGATAAAATTGTATTTGATGTTTCTCATCAAGCATACGTTCATAAAATACTTACCGGAAGAAAAAATCTGTACGATATTTTTCGAGATCGCGGCGCAAAAAGCACCTATCAGCGCCAAAACGAAAGCGAACATGATTTTTTTGATCTTGGGCTAACATCGACATCTATATCTCTTGCTTCCGGCCTTGCTAAAGGAAGAGATATATTTAACAATAGCGAAACGATCATTGCCGTTATCGGAGATGGCGCTCTAAGCGGAGGACAGGCTTACGAAGCCTTAAACAATGCCGCCACTCAATTTGACGGCAAAAAAAGCAACTTTATTATTATTGTCAACGACAATGAATATTCTATTTCTTTGGGAGTTGGGGGGCTGCATAATCATCTAAAAGCCCTTCGCGAATCTAACGGGACGAGCGGCAATAATGTGTTTCGCGCGCTCGGATACGAATATATATACCTTGAACACGGTAACGATGTTACAAAATGCATAACGACATTGCAAGGATCTAGGGCTTTTGATGCGCCGCTTGTTATTCATGCGCACACCACAAAGGGAGAAGGTTGCCATTTTGCAAAAATTGATCCGCCAAAATGGCATAGCGTGTCTATTTCGTTTGATACGCGTTCCGGCGAATTTCAACAAGTAGCTAAACAGACAAAAACGGTGCATTACGCTCAAGTGGGTGCAGAATATATTAGTCAAATGGCGGGCAAAGATAAAGCTGTGATCGTAATTCTTGCCGGAACGCCGGTGTTGGGACACAAGTTTGCGCAACAGCACAGACAACAATGCGTTGATGTTGGCATAGCGGAAGCCAATGCGGTTTCATTTGCATCGGGCGTCGCAAAATACGGCGCGAAGCCGTTTGTGTTTATTGAAGGCACATTCATACAGCGAGCGTATTCTCAATTATTGATCGATCTTGCGCTAAATAAAAATCCCGCGGTAATTATATTGCACGGTTCTGGCATTATCTTGCAAGATTCTACGCATTATGGCATATTTGATATTCCATTAATCAGCCATATTCCCAATTTGGTATGTATATCTCCAACTTGCGAAACCGAATATATAATGATGCTTGATTGGGCGTACGAACAACAATTTCCGGTCATAATTAGATTAAGTAGAGATCACAACGCGTCTATGGATAGACCTAGGTCTGCAATTGCGCCAATTGAATTAAATAGGTACGATGTAATCCGCCGCGGGAATACCGTCGCCATTATAGGATTGGGAATATTTTTTGCTATCGCTATTGAGGTTGCCGACACGCTAAAGGCGCACGGCGTCGATGTAACGTTAATCAATCCGAGGTTTTATTCTAGTTTGGACAAAGATACATTAAGCAAGCTAGCCGACGATCATTGTTTAGTCGTTACTATAGAAAACGGAGTAAGAGAGTGCGGTTGGGGAGAGCGAATAGCCGCATTTTACGCGCAGTCGGAGGCGCTCGATCGAGCGTTAACCGTATTAACTTTTGGCGCGGATAAAGAGTTTGCCGATTGGGTTCCGTTTTCCGAGCTGTTAGAACGTTATGAGTTAAAGTCGGATAAAATAGTTAAAAAAATACTAAACAAAATTGCCAAAGCAAGGAGATAGCAATGAAAAATCTAAGAAAGCCGGTGCGCAAGCAGCCATGAACGTCTTAGGAAATCAGATTGATATTGACTACGCAAAAACATCAAATACAAATCTGCTTTATGGTTCAAATTACCAAAGCGACAGACTTGAAAAACTAGGTTGGAAACCCTCCCTCCCTTCTCTCTCTCTCTCTCTCTCTCTCTCTCTCTGGAGAGAACGCTTTTGTCTTTTACGCAACAATGATCTTTTTAACCGCGCGATCTTTAGAAAGATTGCGTCATGAACAAGCAAAAGAACGCCCTTATTTCTGGCGCGCGAGGCTTTATAGGTGCGGCTGTCGCGAAAGAATTGCAAAATCGAGGTTATACGACGCTCGATCCGTATCATGATAACCTCCCGCAGAAAGCCGATTTTTATATGCACTTTAAATGGTTTGTAAAAGAGTTAACAAAAGATTGTTCAGCGCAGTTGCAAAGCGTATCCCAATCGCTTAAAGCTTTAGAGCTTGCGGCGCAACTTGGATGTAATAAGTTCATTTTTCCATCGTCTATTATGGAGCAAGAGCTTTGGACGCTTGATAATCAAAAAAATGTTAAATTTAGAGCGTCAGACGTTTATGCCGCCGCAAAATTCTGCGCTAGAATAATGCTTGCAATTAAAGCGGAAGAGCTTGGAATTGCTTTCATACCTGTAGTAGTTACAAATATCTACGGAGCCGGAGAGAAATCAGAAAGATTTATTAACTCGACATTAAGAAAAATTAAAAATAAGGAATGTATGCAAAAACCGCTTGAATTTACCGCAGGTACGCAACGTTACGACTTTGTATATATTTCTGATGCGGCTAGGGCGCTTGCCGATATTGCCGAATATGGCTTAATGGGGCGGCGCTATACGCTTGCAAGCGGAGAGAGCAAACCGCTTAAGTCATTCGTCCTAGAAATGTTAGAAGAGCTTAAACCAGAGTTGTCGCGCGCGCCGTCTCCAATATTTGGGACGCATAAACTTGAAACAGTCGATTTGCCAGCCGAAGTTTTCGATAATACAGCTTTAAGAGACGATACGGGCTGGAAACCGCAGGTTAGTTTTCGCAAAGGGATTAGGCTAACTCTTGATAACATTTAATTTATAAAGGATAAATTTGTGTTAAACAAAACGATTGTAATTAAATCAACTAAGATCGAGGGGTTTTATATCGGGCGGGTTAAACGCTCAAGCGACAATCGCGGATCGTATTCTAAGATTTTTGCCGAAGCAATCTACGCGCCGTAAGCGTGGACATTTGCGCAGGTTCCCCTACCTTCATAAAAAGCGTGCAGATGCTATCATTTCACGCAAAAAGGAGTAACGATGCCGGACAATCCAAAGACAACAGACGCCAAAGCCCATCCAAGTGTTAAAATCCTCATTGCCTCACATAAACCGTTCAGGCTGAAGATTACCGACGACATTCTGACGCCTGCGCATACATGGCGGTCGCTGTTTGTTAAGGAATATCAGGAATATAAACGTTCAGGGCAAAGCAGAACCAATCACAATATGGGCGCAATAACCGATTTTGACTATGAATGGATGATACGAAATACAATCGCCTGCGACAGCGGAGATAATACATTAAACGACGGCAAAAGAATAGGTGGCATAGCTTGCGAATTCTGGGCTTATAATAATTATGAAAAATTAGACAATCCCGACTACATAGGCTCAATCATGCATCGACGGTATTTTGTTTTTAACCGCGACGATTACAAAGAATTAATATTACACTTTGATCGGTTAAGCGATGATTTTCTAGATCGCATTGGATATTCTCCTTTCGTTGTGCGGAATGTGATGGCAAAGTATGATCTTATTCTGCCAAACCTAAGCTTTTGGGGCAAGAATCGGACAAATTACCAGCAGTATAAAGAATCGCACTGTTCTACTAAAGAGTTGGACTTCTGCATAGCCGCAGTAAAACAAGACTATCCCGAGATGCGCGAATGTGTGGACAGATATTTCTTTAACGAACATATGGGTTATGTGTTAGATATGTACATTATGAAGAAAGATTTATTTTTCGAATATTTTGAGTTCTTATATAATATATATTCTAAACTAAAAGCCGCCAATTTTGACAGTACTGATTATTCCATCTACGACGACAGAGCCTATGCGATAGAGAGAATGTACGGCGTTTATATGTATTATCTTGTCAACTACAAAAAAGTTTCATATAAAACCTTGCCTGTCGCTCTGGTAGCAAGAACAGACATTATTCACAATCCCAAACCAAAGCACGGCGCAAACGAAATACCGATTATCTTTTGCGCAGACGGTAATGCTGTGGATATCGCTTCTGCGGCGATCGCCTCGATTATGTCGCACTCCTCGACAGTGCGCCACTACAGCATCTTTATACTATCTAGCGGAGTTAGTGAAGCGGACGAAAAGCGGCTGAAATTGATGTTTGAAGATAAACCAAACTTCTCTCTACGCTTGATAGATATGCGTGATTATATTGGTGAAAACAATACATTTATGCCAGATGCCAATGGAGAGTATGAAAGCGACGCATCGTACTACAAACTGTGGCTGCCCGCTATATTCGACGAATTTGAAAAAGCGCTGTGCTTTGACTGCGAAATTGCCGCCTTACGCGACGTGGCAGAGTTGTACGATTTGGACATGGGAGATAATCTCATCGGCGCCGCTGGCGACACCGATCTATTTGTGCAGTCTTACTACTTTCATAAAAACTCGGCGGTTACAAAAGAGTATATATCCGAAACGCTCAAACTGCCAAGTCCTTACGACTGCGTCCAAAGCGGTGTAATGCTGTGCAACATTAAAGCCATGAAAAGTTTTGATTTTATAGACAAATGTTTTGCCTGGCTAAAAGATCACCAAAATACGATGCGCGGCGATCAAGACGCAATTAACGCGGTTTGTAGCGGCAGGATTTTTCGCCTTCAAACGAAGTGGAATGTGCAATGGCACATCGCCTTCGCTATACAGCCGCACTTTGCCCTGCCGCTGCCTTCAACTAGAGTTACGGGTTATCTTCCGCAGCGCTACTGTGATGACTATATAGATGCCCGCGACAATCCGTATGTTGTACATTTCAGCAGCGCGCATAAACCTTGGAATGAACCGCGTCAGCCATTGGCGGAGGTTTTCTGGCGCTTTGCCCGCCAAACGCCCTTTTACGAGCAGATTGTTTATAGATTGCAAGAGGAGCAAGACAGGATAAAATACTCGTTGCGCAGACTGCTAAAAAACAAGCGGCGTGTATATCGAACGCTAAACGCGATAACATTCGGTTTATCAAAAAGCATCAGGCGAAGCATAGTTGCCGTTGAGACCGAAATCGACCTGCTAAAGCAATAACGAAAAATAAGGAAGGGCAATGGCAAGCGACAAGAGAGAGAGAGAGACAAGAAAGCAGATCGTAGAGTTAGCGCGCCAATATGCCAAAAAGTTTCATCCGTTACACGATTTTGATCGCGAAGCGCCGTTCAAGGAAGGCGATCGGATAAGTTACGCCGGACGGGTTTATGACGACGAAGAGATCGCAAATCTTGTTGAGGCGGCGCTGGAGTTTTGGCTTACGCCCGGACGCTTTGCCCGCGATTTCGAGCGGGAGCTTGCCCGCGTAATCGGCGTTAATTCGGCGTTCTACTGCTCTAGCGGCAGCAACGCCAATCTCCTTGCGCTCTCGGCGCTAACCTCGCCGCTACTAGGCGATCGCAGGCTATTAAGAGGCGACGAGGTTATCACCGTCGCGGCGGGTTTCCCCACGACCGTTTTTCCAATCGTGCAAAACGGCGCGATTCCCGTTTTCGTCGATATTGCGCTTCCAACTTACAACGTTGATATAACGCAACTTGAAAACGCGGTTTCGCACAAAACCAAAGCGGTTATTTTGGCGCACACGCTTGGCAATCCGTTTGATATTAAGGCGGTCAAAGCCTTCTGCAAAAAATACAATCTGTGGCTGATCGAGGATAACTGCGACGCTTTTGGAAGCGAATATACGTTAGACGGCAAAACGGGCTTAACCGGCTCGTTCGGTGATATTGGAACGCTTAGCTTCTATCCGCCGCATCATATCACCACAGGCGAAGGCGGCGCGGTTTTTACAAACGATCCTCTGCTGGCGAAGATTTTGCTCAGCTTTCGCGATTGGGGGCGCGATTGCGTCTGTCCAAGCGGCAAGGACAACGTATGCGGCGCGCGGTTTAATAGCGCGGCGAATACCTACGGGCAACTTCCGGCTGGTTTTGATCACAAATATACCTATTCGCATATCGGTTACAATTTCCAAGCCACCGATCTGGGCGCGTCGATTGGACTCGCGCAGTTAAAAAAGCTCGCCGACAACACGGCGGCGCGGCGCGAAAACTTTGATCGGCTCTTTTGGGCGCTAAAACCTCTTGAAGATAGCGGCGCGATCATTCTGCCGCAAGCTACGCCAAACGCCAATCCAAGCTGGTTCGGCTTTCCCATAACGATCGCCGAAAAAACGAAACGATCGCGCTTAGAAGTCGCGCGTTTTTTGGAAGAGCGCGGCGTTCAAATCCGCCTGCTGTTTGCCGGCAATATCGTTCGGCAACCCGCGTTTGTTACGAGTAACGGGCAAAAACTCGTCGATTTTCGCGTAGCGGGCGATCTGATAAACTCCGATCGCGTTATGAACGATACGTTTTGGATCGGCGTTTATCCGCGTATTGGCGCGGCGCGATGCGAATATATGGCGCGGCTTGTTACGCAAGCGCTTAGTCAATAAAATGTTAAATGCGTTTTTTGATCACGGGGCATACGGGTTTTGTCGGCGCCTGGACGGCGCTATTTTTGCGCGAGCTTGGGCATACGGTTTGCGGACTGGCGCTAGAGCCCGCCAGATTTAATATTGAAAATGCGCAAAAGGTATTAAAAGAATGCATATAACCCAAACCGCAATAGATGGATTATATATAGGCGAAGCAAAACGCTCAAGCGACGATCGCGGAAGTTATTCCAAGATTTTTGCCGAAGTAATCTATAAAGAGTTGGGGTTTAACTTTACGCCCAAGGAGTTTTCGGTTCTTTTTTCGCGCAAAAACGCTTTGCGCGGTATGCATTTTGAGAAAGGCAAAATGGGCGAGCATCCGGCAAAAATTGCCTATTGCGTTAGTGGTAAACTCTGCGCCGTGGGCGTGGACATTCGCGCAGATTCTCCTACCTTCGCCCAATACAAAATGGTGGAACTCACGCCCGAAAGCGGAACTTTTATCTACCTGCAAGAGGGAGTGGCGTTTGGAACGCTGGCGCTGGAGGATAGCCATCTTGCGTATATTTCCAATCAAAACTACGGCGAAGCGCTAGAGAGCGGTTTTAGGTACGACGATCCGCGAGTAAATATCCCGTGGCCTATCCCAACAGAGAGAGAGAGAGAGAGAGAGAGAGAAGAGGAGAATAATTCTTTCCGAACGTGATCTCAATCTACCTAACTTAGGCGACATTCGTCTGTGATTTGACTAGCAACGCTCTCTCGCGCCGCTATGGAAAGCGGGCGATTTGCTACGGTTATCTGGGCGCGCAGGTCAAGTCGCCTTCTTCGCAAGCGCCCAGCTTTTTAATCTCTTCGGTTCTAATTCGCGTTTTTTCGGCAAGACACGAACTTAGCACCATGTGATAAATACTGCCGCCGATCGATCCTGACGCTTCAAAAGCGCAGGAGAGATCGCGAAACTTTATCCACGCGCTTTGCGCCTCTTTTAGCATGGTTTTACTTTCGGCGGGAAGAGATTTTCGGTACGACGAATAAACGGCGTTTAGCTCTTTATCCGCCGCTTCATATTCCTCCGCGGCGCATTCGTTCAACTCCAGTTGCGTCTGTGGATCGCCGCAATCGGCTTTGGCAAGCGTGAAGCCGACCAAACAAACGAAAATCAATGCGCTTTTTGTAGCGTTTGACGTTTTCATAAACCCTCCTTGTGTTGGTGATTGTATTTACTCTGCCGCCGCGACGCACTCCAGCTCAATCAGCGCGTTTTTGGGCAACGCCTTTACAGCCACAGTACTTCTAGCGGGCTTATGATTGCCGAAAAACTCGGCGTATAGGGCGTTTACGGCGGCGAAATCATCGATATTCGTTAGAAAAAGCGTCGTCTTCAACACCTTGTCAACACCGCTTCCGCCCGCCTCTAAAACATTTTTTAAGTTGGAGAATACCTGCTTCGCCTGCGCCGTCACATCGCCGCTCTCAAACCCGCCGTCAGGGTTCAGCGCTATCTGCCCGCTTGCGTACAAAAGCCCGTTATGAACTATCGCCTGCGAATAGGGACCAATCGCGCTAGGCGCATTCTCAGTTGAGATGATCTGCATTTTTTCCTCCTAAAACAGCGAAAGAGATAAACATACATAGGCGTTTAAGTAACTGTCTAAGTCAAGATCGTCGTTGTCTTTACCAAATGTGCGGTGATAGCGTAAACCAATTTCCATCTGTGCGCCCGGAAAGCGCTCGTCAAGCAGTATCAACCCCCCCGCAATGCCGTAAATGTTAAGGCTGTCGCTTGAAGTGTGGAGTGAAGAGGTGTGGCGGTAGTTGAGCCGCCCTAAATCCATGCCCAAAAAACCGCCTATATATTGGCTGGTTTGCTCCACCATGTGAACTCCTAGCGTAAGCATCTGCGCGTCGCCCTGTTTGGAGCCTTCAAACATATCGTAGGCGATAACCACCCTGATCGATTCTATATCGTAACCGATCATTCCGCCCGGTCCCCACTGGTTCTTGCTGTCGGTCTTTTCGCCGCCGTATTCACCCTTTTGTATCATATCGCCATAGCGAATACCCAGCGTAAGTCCACCGGCGTTCATCGACAGCGCCAGCGCGCACAAAGAAAAAATCAAACGCCACATTACCCTATCCTTTTCTTCAGAAATTCGTTTACCTTCGCGGGGTTTGCCGTACCGCCGCTTGCCTTCATCGCCTGACCGACAAAAAAGCCAAAAAGTTTGGTATCGCCGTTTTTGTATCGCGTCAGACTCTCTTCGTTCGCATTAAGAACCGCTTCGATCAGCCTCTCGATCGCCGCGTCGTCGCTTACCTGCCTCAAGCCTAGCTTTTCGATCGCCTCGTCAACGCCGCTGCTGTTCGCAAAGAGAAAATCCAGCACCTCTTTGCCCGCCTTTGCGCTGATCGTGCCGTCCTCAATTCGAGCGATAAGTTTAGCGAGAGTTTCCGGCACAATCGCGCATTCGGCGATCTCAATCTGCGCCTTTTTACATCTTCCCAATAGTTCTGTTGTAAGCCAGCTTACGGCGTTTTTGGGCGAAATGTCGTGTTTTAACACCGCTTCAAAATACACCACCAAATCTAGGTCGGCGGTAATTACGGCGGCGTCGTAGGGGCTTAGTCCCAACTCGTCTATATAGCGCGCGCGTTTTTGATCGGGTAGCTCCGGCAAAACGTCGATCTCTTTAAGTATCGTTTCATCCAGTACAACCGGTAGAAGGTCTGGATCGGGAAAGTAGCGGTAATCCGCCGACTCTTCCTTGCCTCTCATCGATCGTGTTTCGTTTCTGTCGCTGTCATATAGGCGAGTCTCCTGCCAAACCTTTTTGTCGTAATCGCCCTCTTCCCATGCCTCCCGCTGACGGCTTACCTCGTACTCGATCGCCTTTTGAATAAACTTAAAGCTGTTGAGATTTTTGATCTCGACACGCGGATAGAGATTTGGATCGCCTTTGGGACGAATCGATACGTTAGCATCGCAGCGAAACGATCCCTCCTGCATATTCGCGTCGCTGATCCCAAGATAGCGGACGATGCTGTGTAGTTTTTTCAGATAGCTTACCGCTTCGCTGGAGCTTCGCATATCCGGCTCGCTGACAATTTCCAAAAGCGGCGTTCCTGCGCGGTTGAGATCGACATTAGAAGCCGATCCCGCGTGAATGTTCTTGCCCGCGTCCTCCTCAAGATGAGCGCGGGTAAGCCCAATTTTTTTTTGCGATCCGTCCTCGTAATCGATCATCAGATATCCGCCCTCAACGATCGGATGCGCTAGTTGGCTGATCTGATAGGCCTTTGGCAGATCGGGGTAAAAGTAGTTTTTGCGGTCAAAAATACTTTTTTTATGCACCGTCGCGTTGATCGCTCTTCCAAACTTCCCCGCTTTGACGAACGCCTCCCTATTGGGCGATGGCAGCGCGCCCGGAAGCGCCAGACAGGTTGGGCAAGTGTGCCTGTTTGGCTTATCGCCAAAGCTCGTAGCGCACGAACAAAACATCTTTGTCTTTGTGTTTAACTGCACGTGAACTTCCAAGCCAATCACTGTTTCAAACTCCATTGTTGTCCTTTCTTACAAAAAAGCGAATCGAGGCGAAAGCGAACACGCCGCTTAGGCAGCGCGCGTGCGCTTCGTCCACAATGCCGCCCAGAGCGATCGTTTTTGAACGAATTGTAGGATTTAATGATTGAAGAAATGAGACGCCCAGCGGCAAACCCTTGTTTGCAACCTCAAATATGGGCGATATGACGATCCGATCGGCGCCGCGCTTAAACGCCCTTACCGCCTCGCCGCGGCTGTGCGTACTTGCGATTACGAAAGCGCCGGAACGTTTCGCCCGCCCAATCTCTCTTTGCATAGAGCCGCTAAGGTGGACGCCAAACGCGCCCAGCCGCTTTGCCGCCGTTGGAGAGTTATGCAGGAGAGCCTTCGTACCAAGGCGCCGACAGAGGCGCACAAATAGCCTCGCTAACGCTTCATAGCGTGGATTGTTCCGATCCCGCAGGCAGACGAAATCGGGGCGAAACCGCCTTACGCTCGCGCTAAGCGCGTGTGAAAATCCGCTTTTCTCCCGCGGAAAGTGGCTAGGATCGGTGATTTGATATTTTTTCAATGAGCTTTTCTAGCAGCGTTGTTTGGGTTTTTTGCTCTTTGTGGATATCTCTAAAGAGCTTCACGCCTTCCAGAGAGACCACAAGCAGAAAGCCCGGCGTCAAGCCAGCCACAGCCGCGCCCACGGCAAAGTGAACGCCAAATGGGTAGGCGTAGATAAACGCGGCGTAAGCGCCCCCTACGCAAACAACCCACGCAACGCCTATAAGAAAACCAAGCGCCAGATCAAACACCAAACTACGCAATGGATTTGCTCAGTGGCTCTCTTCTTCGATAAGAACGGCGCCTCCAAGATACACGTAGGTGAGTATCATAAATATAAAGGTCTGGAGCAAACCGAAAAAGAAAAGCAGAAAAAACGCCGGCAAGGGCAGAATATACGGCACCAGCAAAAGCATAACAAGCAAAAACATATCGTCGCCTTTGACGTTGCCAAAGAGCCTGAACGAAAGCGAGATGATCCGCGAAAAGTGCGAGATCAGCTCAATGGGAAACATCAGCGGCGCGAGAGGTTTTACCGGCCCCATAAAGTGAGCGAAATAATGAAAAAAGCCCTGTGAGCGAATCCCTTCAAAGTTGTAATAGATAAATACTATCAACGCCATAACAAGCGTAATGTTGATATTTGCCGTAGGCGATTCAAAACCCGGAATGATACCTATCATATTGGAAACGAAGATAAACAGACCGAACGTTCCAATCAGCGGGACGTATTTGCGCGCCCGTTCCTCGCCCATAACGTCAGCGCCGAGCTTGTGCGTACTCTCCACAAACCACTCAAGCACGTTCTGCATACCGCTTGGAATCGTCTTGAGGTTTCTTGTTACAAAAAAAGTGACCAGAATGATAATCGCCGCGACCAGTATTGCATGCGTCAGCATCAGATAGAAAAAGTCGTGCGTATTGCCCAGCGCCCCCAGAAAAGTCCAAATCCTCTGATTCATAGCTTCCATACAAAATTCCTCGTCTAAAGTCGCTTAAAAGTCTAACAGATCGCGGCTTAGAAGGCGATCTCCTTGATATCCGCCACTTTCAAAAACGCCGCGTATATCAACCTCATAAGCGCCAGGCGGTTTTCCCGCAGCTTTTGATCTTCGGCGTTGATCATCACGGCGTCAAAGAACTCGTCAAGCGGCTTTTTAAGCCCAAAGAGGGCGTTTAGTAGCTCTAAATCGTCCTTCGCGTCAATGGCGCTAAACGCCTCAAACAGCCTGCCCTCCTCTTTTTTCTCAAAGAGGCTCTCATCAACGCTGCCTGACTCGGCGCTCTGATCTTTTAATATGTTGGCGACTCGCTTAAAGAGGGCAAGATTCTCCTCAAAGCGATCGGTTTTGGAGACGCAAAGGAGCGCCTTTACTTTGTTGTTTACAGCCAAAACATCCTCTTCGCCGGCGGCGAGAACAGCCTTTACGATCGAGCCGTTTGCGCCCAATACGGCGACAAGCCTCTCTTTGAAAAACGCTATCAGCGGTTCAATGTCAAACGGCTTGTAGAGATCGGCAAGAAGCGTAAGGCACCTGCGTATGTTAAAGCGCCAGTTGAAGCTAATGGCGATTTTGGCGATCGACGCGGCGGCGCGCCGTAAGGCAAAGGGGTCTTTGCTGCCGCTTGGAGCGCTGCCGATCGAAAAAAGCGACATAAGCGCGTCAATTTTCGTAACGATCGCGAGAAGCGCGCCCGTTTGCGTAGCGGGCAGGGCGGAATCCTCTCCCAGCGGAAGATACTGCTCGTAGAGCGCCACCGCTACCGCCTCATCCTCTCCAAGTTTTTCCGCATAACGCCTACCCATCACGCCCTGCAATTCGGTAAACTCGTAAACCATCTGCGAAGCGAGATCACGCTTGGAAATTTCCACCGCCCGATCGATATATTGATCGCTGATATTCATAAATTTAGTTAATCGTTTTGCTACAATTTGCTCCCTCGCCTGTTTATCATATATTGTGCCTAGTCCATACGCATAGCTGATCCCTTTTAACGGTTCGTCTTGCAAACCATTTTTTAGATCGTTTCTCCAGAAAAAAAGAGCATCATTCAAACGCGGTCTTAAAACTTTCTCGTTACCTTTTATAATCGCGTCAAAATCATCGGTAAACGCATTGCTTATAACAACAAAGTGATTGGTCAGCCTGCCATTTTCAAATACAGGAAAATAACGCTGGTTCGTCTTCATAGAGGTAATGATAACTTCACTTGGAAGTTCCAGAAACCCCCGATCAAAGCTCCCCAAAAGAGCGGTCGGATACTCTGTAATCGCCGTTACTTCGTCCAGTAGATCCGGATCGCGATCGATGGATAAGTTGTGTTCTTTTTCAATCCGATCAAAACTTTCCAATATATTCTCGCGTCGTTTTTTGCTGTCCAGAAGCACACCGCGCTCTTGTAAAAACCGCTCAAAATCCGCTCCGTTTTCAATGGGTTGAAGATCGAAACTGTACGATCTGTGGACAAACGTGCTTTTGGCGGATTTTACCCCAAAAAGCTCGCAATCGATCAGGCGATCGTTGTGCAAAACCATTAACGATCGCACCGGTCGTATAAACTCAAAACTGTTGGCGCCCCACCGCATCGCTTTGCCAAAACTTAATGAGTTAAGATAGCTTTTTAACAGCAAAGGAATTATCTCGCCGATCTCCTTGCCTTCAAATGTTTGTTCATAAAAGAAAACTTTCCGCCCTTTTTGTTCCGTCACGCCGAGTTCGTCTATTCTAGCGCCGCATTTCTTCGCAAATCCGATCGCGGCGGCGCTTGCCAAGCCGCCCTCCTCCGCTGGAGGTCCGAACACCCTCTTGACGCGGCTTGGCTGTTTTGCGGGAAAATCGGTGTGAAAAAAAACCAAGCGGCGCGGAGTAAAATCGAAGCGAAAGTCAGAGTCGATCCCAAAGCTCTCGCACGCCAATCGGTACTTTTTAACGCAGTTGGCAAGCTCTTTGATCAGCGGCTTTGCCGGTAGTTCCTCAACGCCGATTTCAATCAGGAGCGATTCCAAAATATCCGCCTTTCGTCAATTAAAACGGCTATATTAGACAAAAGATTCTTTGGGTAGAATGGAAGCAGACGGAGGCAGGAGTGAGCGACGGCGAGATTGTTGAGGTTGTTTCCGCTTTTGTGAACCGCTTTTTCGGCGAAGAGATGGCAGCGGCGCAGAAAGAGCTGGATTTTCTCTACGGCAACGGCTTTGTAAAACCGCAGCTTGACTACATAAAGATGCGCCGTTTTCTTATTGCCGCTTATAACAACCTGAAATCGTTCGATCCTAAAATTACGGAAGGGCTGGTGGCAAAAGTCTATCAGGATGTTGAAAGGCTTTACGACTACCTTGCCGATTTTCTGAAAAAAACCAAACTTGCCAAACTGGTCTATGTCCGCGATTTTCTTCCCAGCGTTCCGCAATATAAAGCGCTTCAAGACGACGTAACCGTAACAGATGCGCGGAAAAAGCAGTATCAGCTTATCGCTTCGGCTACAGAAAGAGAACTCGCCGCGCTGGAGGCGCCGAAAAACGCCGAGGAACTCGCGTACGCAAAATCTCTCCACGCCAGAAATGTGGACGCGATCGACACGGTGGCGCGGTGCAAAGATAAACTGGCGATCATCACAAAAGAGCTAAAAGAGCTAGAGGCACAGATGAGTTCGGAGTTTTTCGGGCAGTACGACGAGTATATGAGCAGCATAAAAGACGGGCTGTTTGAGGTAACGAATACCAAAAGCTACTATTTTGACAAGCTGATGTGGGACTTTGCCGCCTCGTCGCCGCTGATTCAGAAATTTTTCACGCAATCAAGGATCGAAGGCGATTACAGCACAAAAACGATGATCCGTTACTATCTGAGAAATATCGACATAGGCAAGTCCAACACCTCCGAATGGCACAAGTATCTGCTAGATGTTTTAAAGGTTTTTGAGTAGATGTTTTATCACACCGTATATCTTACGCATGAGATCAGCAAACTTCTGGAAGCGGGTAGCAAACGCGGTGTCCCGATCGGGGAGCATGCGCAAGGCGCACAGCCGCCGCAGGAAATGGCAGAGTTGGAAACGGCGGAGCAAAAGCTGGCGGAAACGTGCCGCCAAATCTACCTCTTTGAAGGCATTGAGCCAAAGGATGTAATGCGGGTCGTAAAAAATGCGCGCCTGCTGCGCTTCACGCATCAGGAGCGGTTTTTTTTGTGCGGCGACGAAGGGAGCAAGGTGTTTTTTATCTTGTCCGGCTCCGCCGATCTGTTCGATAAAAACGGCGCCAAGATAGGGAGCGCAGAGGCTGGAAGCGTAGTGGGAGAGATGGAGTTTATCACGCGAAAGCCGCGAAGCTATTCCTGCGCTGCATCCTCACCGAATACGACAGCGATTGAATTTGAGATAGATTTAGACGCAATCAGCGAAGAGACCTCTATAGATTTTTTGCAGCTTTATATAAACGTTTCTTACGCCTTGGCGGAACAGTTAAGCTCGGCTGGATTATATTTACGCCCACAATCCAACTCAAAGCAAGGCTAAATCGTATGAAAAAGATCGTATGTGCGACGTTGCTTCTTTGCGGCGCGGCATTTGCGGCGGATGCTATCAAGGCGGGAAGCGCGGCTTACGTGGCGGTTAAATCCGCCAACGTTAAATCAGGTACGGGGTTTTTTTCCTCCACAACCGGCAAGCTCTCCTACGGCGATGCGGTAACAGTAACCGCCGTTAAGGGAAACTGGGCGGGAATCAAATCAAGCGGCGCAAGTAAAGCGCAGGGGTGGGTCTCGATGGCAAGCCTTACTACCAAAAAGATCGCCGCGTCGGCAATGTCCGTCTCAACCAGCTCCGACGAACTCGCGCTCGCGGGCAAAGGGTTTGATAAAGACACGGAAAGAGAGTATATACAGAGTAGCAAGCTAGACTTTACGGTAGTCGATCAGATGGAAAAAGTGGTAATCCAGCCAAAAACTCTGCTTTTGTTTCTAAAAGAAGGGCATCTCGCCGAAGGAGGCGCAAAATGAGGCTTAACGCTGTTTTTGTGGCGATCGTTTCGCTCGCCGCGCTTGCGGGTTGTCAAGCGGTGATGAGCATTACCGACAGCGGCGCGCAGATTGGCAAATCTTTGGGTTTGGTCGATGCGGATCATGCGGACGCGATCAGCAAATCAAGCAAGGCAATTGCGAAAGCCGCGGAAGAGTTCACTCCCGAACAAGAGTACTACATAGGTCGATCGGTAGGTGCAAATATCCTTACCTTTTACAAGCCGTATACCAAAGACAAGGCTCTTACCAACTATCTGAACTCAATATGCAACGCAATTGCGATCAATTCGTCTATGCCGGAAATATACAACGGCTATCATATAATTGCTCTTGACAGCGACGAAATCAACGCATTTGCCACCTCTGGAGGACATATATTTGTTACTCGCGGGCTAATCGCCGCGGCTAAGAACGAAGACGCTCTTGCCGCCGTGATCGCGCACGAGATCGCGCACATTCAGCTTCACCACAGCATAGGAGCAATTGATAAAAGCCGTGTTACGGAAGCGATATGGATCACCAGCCAATCGGCTCTACAAGTAGCCGGAAAGAAAAACGCCGATCTGGCGCGGTTAAGCGCGGTATTCAACGAATCGGTAAACGACATTGTAACAACGCTGGTAAGAAACGGCTATTCGCAATCGCAGGAGTTTGACGCCGATGCTAAAGCTCTTGAGTTGCTTGTTTTAGCCGGATACGATCCTAATGCTCTGATCGAAATGCTAGAAGCGTTAAAGATAAGCCAAAGCAAGCATACCGGCGGGTTTAATAAGACTCACCCCACTCCTCAGAAACGAATCGACAATGCCAATGGCAAGTTGAGCGCGTATGCTAAAACGCAAGACACCAGAAAGTATCGCTTGGCGCGATATAAAACGGTATTGTAGAATCGAGTTATGAAAAAATCCGTAAAGAGTGGCAAAAAGATTGCCGCTCTTTTTTGGATTGCGCTACTGGTTTTTTTTCTTACCGCAATGCTGGAGCGGCTTGGACTGCTTGAAAAGCTGGAAAACGTAAGTTATGACGGCAGAGTAAACATGTTAAGCGCTTTGTCGCGCCCGTCTGACGATATTATTGTGGTTTTGCTCGACGAACCAAGCATCGCGTGGGCGCAGGAAAACCGATCGTGGGGATTTCCGTGGCCGCGTGATGCGTTTGGGGAAATTACGGACTATATGCGCCTGTCAAACGCTTCGGCGCTGATGTTTGACGTAATTTTTTCCGAACCCTCTCTCTACTCAAAAAACAACGAAACGCTCGGCGCTATAGCTGAAGAGATACAGACTCTTTCGCTCCCGAACACCGCCGTATACAGCAAAGCGCAAACTATAAAAGAGGTGCTTGACAGGGACGACGATCGGATATTTGCACAGGCGTTGCGGCAGTATAAAAAAGGAGTTTTAGCGACCTTTTTCAGCTCGCAGGAGAGAAGCGGCGGCGCGGCTTACACGCTGCCGGATAACCTTGATATTCCGGTATTTAACTTAGACGGCGCGCCGACGATAGACGGTGATGAACGCCTTGGCGTAAGGTTTCCAATTGAAAAGCTGCTGCGATCAACCGGAGCGTTAGGAAGCGTCAGCACCAAAACGGAAAGCGATGGCATAGTTAGGAGAGCCGCGTTATATACGCTCTTTGATGGCAAAGCCGTACCCGGATTATCCTCAGCGGCGTTACTGCTTAACGGCGCGCAAAAAGATATAGCGTTTAATAAGGGAAATGGCGAAATTCGCTGGGGAAAGTACATAATTCCAGTCGATGAACAAGGCGGGGCGCTCTTAAAGTTCAGAGGCTCACTCGATCGCTATCAGCCATACAGCGCCGCATCAATTCTCCGTAGCTATGAGGCGTACAAAAACGGCGGCGAACCGGAGCTGCCTCCAGAAAACTTTGAAGGAAGATTTGTCTTTTTTGGTTACTACGCGGCGGGATTGTTCGATATATGCGCCACGCCGATCTCTTCGGCGTATCCGGGCATGGGCGTACATATTACAATGCTTGACAATATATTGCAACAGGATTTTATACGTCCGTCGCCGCTGTGGTTTAACTATCTTTTGATCGCCCTCGCCGCCATGCTGGCTACCGCCGCGCCGCTGTTTATAGGCAGAGTCCGCCTCCTGCTCGGCGTAATGTTTGTCGTCCTCTTGGCTCTCTTCGCAACGGCGTATTACGGCTACTATATCAACTGGAAAATACCGTTGGCATCTCCTTTTTTTGGCGCGCTGCTCGCCTTTTTGACGGCGGCTGTTTATAACTATATGACAGAAGGCGCGCAAAAGAGATTTATTAAGTCCGCCTTTAGCCAGTATCTAAGCCCTCTAGTAATTGAGCAACTTCTTGAGAATCCCCAAATGCTTTCGCTTGGCGGCAAACGCAGGGAGATCAGCATATTTTTTTCCGATATTCAGGGCTTTACATCTATATCGGAAAAGCTCGATCCAACTCAACTGACCGAATTTTTGAACGACTATCTCTCAATGATGAGCGCGATCATTTTAGATTCCGGCGGCACGATCGACAAGTACGAAGGAGACGCAATCATCGCCTTCTGGAACGCGCCGCTTACGATTGAAGATCATGCATATAGAGCGCTGAGCGCGGCAATTGAGTGTCAAAGCATGCTTGAAATCAAACAGGAGTATTTTCAAAAGCGCTACGGCTTCAAGCTGATGACGCGCATTGGGCTTAATACCGGTCTTGCGGTTGTGGGGAATATGGGTTCAAAAAACCGCTTTGACTACACGATGCTGGGCGACAGCGTCAATCTGGCGGCGCGTCTTGAGGGGCTTAACAAGCAGTTTGGCACATACTTGATGTGCAGCGAAAACACCTACAAAAAAGCTCTGACGCACGGGGAAGTTTTTGCGCGTAAACTGGCGGACGTAGCGGTGGTCGGCAAAAAGGAGGCGGTAGCGGTTTACGAGCCGATGAGAGAGGAGGCGTTCCGGCAGAAAGAGAGAATCATTGAGCGGTTTAACGCGGCGCGGGAGCTTTTTTGCTGCGGAAGACTCGCGGAAGCTCTAGCCATCTTTAACGACATTAAGGATATTGACCCGCCGTCTGAGAAATACGCGGCGCAGACGGAGCTTTTCTTAAACGATCCGCAGAGTTTCAACGCCATCTGGATCGCCTCTAGCAAATAGGGGCTAGAACGCGCTTTCCTTGCGCGTCGTTTATGGCTTAAATGGTATGCTTGCCAAATAGTTTTATAAATGTGCGAAAAGGCGCGCGCAAGTCGCTATGCCGCGCCGTTACCGCTGTTTATGGGCTATAAATTTATTCTAGGAGTCGCAATATGAGGGGATTTGCAATGCTTGGCCTCGACAAGGTAGGCTGGATCGAGAAGGAACGTCCAACCGCCGGACCATTAGACGCGATCGTGCGTCCTTTGGCCATTTCGCCATGCACGTCAGACATCCACACGGTCTTTGAAGGCGCGATCGGAGATCGCCACGATCTGATACTTGGACACGAAGGTGTCGGAGAAGTTGTTGAAGTGGGCGCGTTAGTGAAAGATTTTAAGCCCGGCGACAGAGTAATTATCCCCGCCATTACGCCTGATTGGCAAGCGGTAGCTTCGCAAAGAGGATTTTCGCAGCACTCAAACGGCATGTTAAACGGCTGGAAATTCTCCAACACCAAAGATGGCTTAATGGCGGAGTTTTTCCACGTAAATGAAGCTGATGGCAACATGGCGCATCTGCCGGAAGGGATTACCCCTGAGGAAGGCACAATGCTCTCGGATATGGTGCCAACTGGTTTTCACGGGGCAAATAACGCCGAAGTTGAATACGGCGATACGGTGGCGGTTATCGGCATAGGTCCCGTCGGGCTTATGGCGGTGGCAGGCTCAAATCTGCGCGGCGCGGCGCGAATCTTTGCGGTTGGATCGCGTCCAAAATGTATTGAAGTCGCAAAAATATACGGCGCAACAGATATCATAAACTACAAAAACGGCGATATCGTCGAGCAAATTAAAGCCAGCGTTGGCGACGAAGGCGTTGACAAGGTTATTATTGCCGGCGGCAATGTCGATACGTTTGAACAGGCTGTCCAAATAATTCGTCCGGGCGGCATCATTTCCAACATCAACTATCTTGGAACGGGCGACTACATCAAGATTCCCCGCGTCGGTTGGGGGCTTGGCATGGGTCATATCAGGATTATAGGTGGTCTTATGCCCGGCGGCAGGAAAAACATGGAGTACCTCGCGCGCTTAATCAAATACGGCAAACTTGACGTTAAACCGATGCTTACGCACAGGTTTAAGGGTTTTGACTCTATAGAAGAGGCTTTGCTGTTGATGAAAGATAAACAAGGCGACCTCATTAAACCGGTCGTTACGCTCTAAAATCGGAGTGCGTCTCCCCGCTTATTGTGTTAATAAGCGGGGCGGCAAGGCTTTGCGCCGCTAGTTGGCTTGGAAAACGCTCGTTGATAAAAGCCAATCGTAAAATTCCTATTTTCATCTGTCCGTTTTTATCGATTCGAGCCTAAAGTATTTCAATGCGATCTTAGGGAAAATTTGTTATAAAACCCCCTGCAATAAATTTAAGGAGGTGGTTTTGAGAGGTTATGGCGCGGTTAAGTCCGGAGTGTCGGGCTGGATTGAAAAGGATAAGCCCATCGCTGGTCCGCTGGACGCGATCATCAGACCGATCGCCGTTGCTCCATGTTCGTCCGATACGCACACGATGCACGGCGGTAGCGGCAGAAACATTGGCAACCTAATTTTAGGACACGAGTCGGTGGGCGAAGTTGTTGAAACCGGCAGCCTTGTCAAAAAGTTTAAGCCGGGCGACAAAGTGGTGGTGCCATGCGTAACGCCGAACTGGCTGGAGAAGGGCATACAAGGGAATCCCTACACGGCTCACGACAGAACTGCTATGAGCAGCTTTAAGTTTTTGATCTCAAAAGACGGCGTTTTTGCGGAGTTCTTCCACGTCAATCACGCGGACGCGAACCTTGTTCCTCTGCCATCGGATATATCCGCCGAAGCAGCGCTGATGACGGTTGATATGATGTCCACCGGTTTGCACGGAGCCGAACTGGCCGGCACGCAATTCGGCGATACGGTTGTGATAATCGGCATAGGCCCCGTAGGACTTATGGCGCTTGCTGGTACAAAACTGCGAGGCGCGGGGCGCATTATCGCCATCGGCACGCGCCCAAACTGCGTAAAAGTGGCTAAAGAATACGGCGCGACCGATATCGTAAACTACAAAAACGGCGATATCGTAGAGCAGGTGCTTGACCTAACAAAGGGCGGCGCGGACAGAGTCATTATCGCGGGCGGCAACGCAAAGACGCTGCCTCAGGCTGTGAGAATGACAAAGGCAAGCGGCATCGTGGCGAGCGTAAATTACTACGATCAAGAAGAAGTATTTGAAATTCCAACTACCGCGTGGCTTCTGGGCATGGGCAACATCGACATCAGAAGCGGCTTTTGCCCGGGCGGCGCTCTTAGGATAGAGAAGATGCTGGAACTGATCAGATACGGCAGAATCGATCCTACCAAGATCGTCTCCCACCGCTTTGATGGCTTTGAGAAGATCGAAGAGGCATTCTTGATGATGGATCAAAAACCCGCAGACCTGATCAAACCGGCTGTATTTATCAATTGGTAACCGCGTTTTGCCGGCAGAACGCCTGCGGGCAAACGAAGCGGAGAGTGAAGCGGCGGATCTACCCGTCCGCGCCTCTTCGCTATAACCGATCGCGTTTAACGCGCCAAATCCATCCGCCCACCTACCGATCAATATAGGCTTGCGCCTAACCTATTGTTTAAGCGGCGGCGCTGTTAGCGTCCCGATCTTGCTGACGCTGACCTAGCCAACTCAAGAGTAGCGCTATAACGCCTAATGCGGTAAAAACGCTAAAACCAATCACTGTTACTGTCATTTTCCGCCTCCTCTAACGATAGCAAAACAAAGCCCGATCCGATCAGCCACGCCGACACATTTTCCAGTACTCTTGCGATCGATCCAGCCGCTAATCCGTTAGAGATCGTTGGAGTATTTGCTCTGCCAATCCAAAATTTTGGTATTACAACACACTCCCAAGCTGTGTCGTTATCTCGCTAAGTTTCTGGTTGAGTTCCTCAAGTTGCGCTTGATTCTTTTTCAGCACATCGGCGGGCGCATTTTTTACAAAATTTTCGTTATTCAAAATAGAGCTTATCCGCTCCACCTCTCTCTGTGTTTTTAACCTCTGGGCTTCTAGCCGCTGCGCGATCTGCGAGGGGTCAAACGAATCTGAAGGGATAACGCTTTCTAGGTTTGCCGATACGTCGCTTACTCCTTTTTGCCTATCATCTACCACGACAACGCGATCGACTTTGGCAAGCCTTTCTATAAAAAGAAGCGGCAGATCAACAGGTCTGTAGGGGCGCAGATAGGCTAATGCGATTTGCCTATTCGCAAGCTGTAGCGGGACTTTCGCACGGCGGATCGATTGAATCGCCTCAATAGCCATATTGAAACGCTCCTCGATCGCGCCATCCTGCCCGCTCGGCTCAGGAAAAGCGGCGATCGTAACGCTTTGGCTCTTGCCGCCTAGCTCTTTGTAAAGCCGCTCGGTCAAAAACGGCATAAACGGAGATAGAAGTTTGAGCGCCTCCAAAAAGATCGCGCCTAGTTCCGCAATCGCATCGCCGTCGGCTTTGCTAAGCTCAATGCCCCAATCGCAAAATTCCGTCCATAAAAAGCGGTAATTCGTTACTGCCGCGTCGTTAAAACGGTAACCGTCGATCTGCTCCCTCACCTCTTTTACCGCCGCGGAAAATCTGCTTTGCATATAGCGCCCCAGCTCCGTCTTGACTTCTATCTCCTCCAGTTCAGAGTATTTTTCCTGTTTCATGCGCAGATAACGCGCCGCGTTAAAAATTTTATTGGCGAAGTGCTTGTAAGTTTCCAGCGCCTTCTCTGAAAGCCGTATATCCCTGCCTTGCACACACAAGGCGGCAAGGGTGAAACGCAGCGTATCCGCGCCGTATCTGTCGATCATCTCCTGCGGATCGATCACGTTACCCTTTGACTTGCTCATCTTCTTCCCAAACTCGTCGCGCACCAGAGCGTGAAGATAGACATCCTTAAACGGCACCCGACCGGTCAGATAAACACCCATCATCAGCATTCTCGCCACCCAGAAGAAGAGAATGTCAAAGCCCGTGATTAGAAGCGAATTCGGCAGCCTAAGCTCAAGATCGCTCTTTTCCACCAGATCGCTGCCTTCATTACCCCAGCCAAGCGTGGAGATCGCCCACAATCCGGAAGAAAACCACGTGTCCAGCACGTTGGGGTCTTGCATAATCACTTCAGTGCCGCAGTTTGGACAGCAGTTTGGCGAGTCCTCCTCGCTTGCCCACTGATTGCCGCACTCAATGCAGTAAAAAACGGGAATGCGATGCCCCCACCAAAGCTGGCGGGAGATGCACCAATCTCTCAGATCGTTCATCCACGAATCGAAGTTATTTTTCCATTGCGGAGGGAAAAAAAGCGTTTCGTCGGCGTTTACGCGCTCGATCGCTTCGCGGGCTATCTCCTTCTTTACGAACCACTGATGCGATATGTAGGGTTCTACCACATTTTTACACCGATAGCAGTGCCCTACCTGATGAATGTGTTTTTCAACCTTCTCGACGCACCCCTCGTCAGTTAGTTTTTGGACGATTTTTTCACGCGCCTCTAAACGCTCACAGCCCGCAAACTCGCCGCAGAGATCGTTCAAAAACCCTTTCTCGTCAAAGATTGTCAATGACTCCAGATCGTGCCGCCTGCCCACTTCATAGTCGTTTGGATCGTGACCGGGCGTAACCTTAACGACACCGCTGCCAAAACTCATATCGACATGGTTGTCGGCGATCACCGGTATTTCGCGGTCGATCAGCGGCAAGCGCACCTTTTTGCCCACAAGCTCTCTGTAGCGATCGTCGTCGGGGTGAACCATCACCGCCGTATCGCCAAAGTAGGTTTCCGGACGAGTCGTGGCGACCGTAACAAACCGATTCTCGCCGACGACCTTGTAGCGGATATGGTACATCTTGCCTTCCACCTCATGATGTTCCACCTCAATATCGCTCAGCGCCCCGTCGTGCGTACACCAGTTGATCATATAGTTGCCCTGAAAAATGATCCCGTCGTTGTAGAGTTTTACAAACGCTTTTTTGACTGCCTTTTGCAGTCCCTCGTCCATCGTGAAGCGCTCTCTACTCCAGTCCGGACTTGTGCCAAGCCGTCTTAGCTGGTTTAGGATCATTCCGCCGCTATGCTCTTTCCAGCGGTACACCTCTTGTATAAACTCCTCCCTGCCCAGACTCTCCTTTGTTTTGCCCTCTTTGATCAACCGCGTTTCCACCACGTTTTGCGTGGCGATACCCGCGTGATCGAGTCCGGGCTGCCACAGCACGTTATAACCGTCCATGCGCTTGTATCGAACGATGATATCCTGCAACGTGTGATTTAACGCGTGTCCTATGTGAAGGCTGCCCGTTACGTTAGGCGGCGGCATCATAATGGTAAAATACCCCTTTTTGCCTCCGCGCTTTGATGAAAAATAGCCTCTTTTCTCCCACTCCTCATATAATCCGCTTTCTATTTCGACCGGATCGTACGATTTACTCTCTGCCATAGCGCACCCCTGTAACTTTAAGGCGCAATCTTACCCAAAGCTACTTGCTATAATTGCCGCAAGGGGAGAGCATGATCGTAAACGCCGCGTTAATTCAGAAAAAAATAGGCGATAGCCCGGACGAAAATCGGAAACGGCTCTCGGAGGCGATACGAAGCGCCGCCCGCGATAAAGCCGATCTGATCGTACTTTCAGAGCTGCACAACACGCGCTATTTCTGTCAAAGTGAAGATGCCGCCTGTTTCGATCTCGCAGAAACGGTGCCGGGCGAATCAACCGCGTTTTTTGGCAGGCTGGCGCAGGAGCAAAAGGTGGTTTTGGTCATATCCCTTTTTGAAAAACGGGCTGCGGGTCTGTACCATAACACGGCAGTTGTAATTGAAAAAGACGGAAATATCGCGGGAAAATACCGCAAGATGCACATTCCCGACGATCCCGCCTTCTATGAAAAGTTTTATTTCACTCCGGGCGATCTAGGGTTTGAGCCGATTAAAACAAGCGTGGGAAAATTGGGCGTTCTAATCTGCTGGGATCAGTGGTATCCAGAAGCAGCGCGGCTGATGGCGCTTAAAGGCGCCGATATGCTTATATATCCAACGGCGATCGGCTGGGATCCAAACGATGGCGAAGACGAAAAAAAGCGTCAATTGCAAGCGTGGGAAATAGCGCAACGGGCGCACGCGGTATCAAACGCTTTGCCGGTTCTAAGCGTCAACCGCGTCGGTTTTGAGGAAGGGGGGCATGGCGGCATAGAGTTCTGGGGCGGCAGCTTTATCGCAGGAGCGCAGGGAGAGATTCTGGCAAAAGCGGATCGTGAGGAAGCGACTGTTTTTGCCGCGATTGATACAGAAAAAACAGAAAAACTCCGCCGAATTTGGCCCTTTATGCGCGATCGGCGGATCGAGAGTTACGGCGATCTGACGAAACGCTGGGGAGAGTAGATAAATCGGCGATCGGGGCGGTTATGACATATGAGACTATCGAAAGAATCGCGCTGAAACAACGAGGCGCGGTTAAAGAGTATAAGCCAAGCTGGGATTCCACGCTGTTTTGGGTAGGCAACAGAATGTTTTTGCTTATTATGCACGATGATGAAACTCCCATGATGAATTTTAAGAACGATCCTTTTATTAACCTCCATCTGCGAGAAAAATACCCCGATATCACCGCCGCTTATCACATGAATAAAAAGCACTGGAATACGCTCTATTACAAATATTCAAAGATAAAGACGGAACTGTTGGAACAACTTATACGAGAATCTCGTGATATAGTTTTTGACTTATTGACAAAAAAGCAGAAAGCCGCACTTGCGGGAGGTTTTAATGACACCGCGAATTTATAAGTCGATATAAAAGAAGACCTTATGGATTCTCTTATCTTTAATATACCTGCGTTTACTTACGAAAACTCAAGCGAGCCGGTTTTTGACAAAGTCTCTTTGCAACTCTATCGCGGCTGGACGGGTCTTGTCGGCAAAAGCGGCGCGGGCAAAACAACGCTCGCCAGATCGATCTTTGACAGATGCGGCGTGATCGTCCATTTCGCAGAACAGCGCACCGACAATCCGCCGAAAACCTTAAATGATCTCTTGAAGGCAAGCGATAAAGCGGCGTCCTTGTTGAAGCGCGATCTGAAAATCGACGAAAACTATCTTATATGCTGGGGCGATCTTAGCCATGGAGAACGAAAGCGCGTGCAGATCGCCGCCGCGTTGTATGAAAATCCTGAACTTTTGATCGTAGATGAGCCGACAAACCATTTAGATGGCGAGGCAAAAAAGTTTATTGTTGACGCGCTGAAGCGGTTTGACGGATTTGGACTACTGATCAGCCACGATCGCGAACTTTTGGATCTGATGTGCGACCGCATACTATTTATAGAAGACGGCACGGTTGATATACGCGGCGGCTCGTATTCTATTGCCGCAAAGGAGCGCAAAAAAGAGAGAGATTACGCACTTAAACTGCACACAAAACATTCCAATGAGATAAAAAAACTTAAAAAATTAACGCAAGAACAGCGTGAAAAAACTGAACAGAGCAAAAAAAGAATCTCAAAACGCGGCTTGGACTCAAAAGACAGCGACAAGAGAGAGCGTATCGGAAGAGCGATCGTATCGGGTAAAGACGCACGTGATACAAATACTTTGAGCCGTTTTCAAAGTCGTTTAAGCCAGTCCAAAAAGAAGTTGCAAACCGTTACTCCAAGTTACGAAACGGGTGTGGTTATCGAAGCGGCGTATTACCCAAATCTATTTCCCATCGTATTGGAAGATGGGCGCAGAATCCAAGCGCGCAGCCGCATCGGAATTACGGGGCGCAATGGAAGCGGCAAGAGCAGGTTTGTTGAACGTTTTGTAAAAAGCCGCGAGTGGAGCAAGAATGAGCTTTTATATCTGCCGCAAGAGATTGGAGCGGAAGAGTCGGCGGCGCTACTGAAAAACATTCAAGAGACAAATAATGACGAAAAAAGGTTTTTTGATGAGCCTGATCGTTCGACTAGGAAGCAGTCCGCAGGCGCTCCTTCAAAGTCATGCGCCAAGTCCCGGCGAGACGCGAAGGTTGCTATTGGCGTTAGGACTTCTCAAAAAACCCGCGATCGTCGTTATGGACGAGCCAACAAATCATCTTGACATCGTCTCTATTGAGGCTTTAGAAGTTGCCTTGATTGCGTACAGCGGCGCGTTACTGCTTGTAAGCCACGATATGAGATTCTTAGACGCGATCGCCAACGAGCTTTGGCAATTTCATTAAATTGAAAGGTTTTTTTGCGATCGGCGCGCTTTTAACGCTTCGCGCTATTGGTCATTGCGTCAGGGCAGACAAGGCGGTCGAAATCCTCCGCGCTGATATATCCCAGATCGAGCGCTGCCTGCCTGAGCGTCAAATCCTCCTTATGCGCTTTTTTGGCGATCTCGGCGGCGGCGTCGTAACCTATTGCGGGAACAAGCGCGGTTACGAGCATAAGAGAGTTATTAAGGTGATGCCCGATCGTTTCCGTATTTGCCTTTATCCCGCTTACGCAATGATCGTTAAAACTTGCCGCGGCATCGCCAAGCAGCCTGACCGACTGCAAAAAATTGTAGGCGATAAGAGGCTTATAGACATTTAGCTCAAACGCGCCCTGACTATTCGCAAAGCCGATCGCGGCATCGTTTCCCATCACCTGAACGGCAACCATAGTAAGCGCTTCGGTTTGAGTGGGGTTTACCTTGCCCGGCATAATGGAGCTGCCCGGCTCGTTTTCCGGTATGCCGATTTCGCCCAGCCCGCATCGTGGTCCCGAAGCCAGCAGGCGGATATCATTGGCGATCTTCATCAGATTGCCCGCAAGAGCTTTCAGCGCGCCATGCAGATTGGCAAGCGCGTCGTGTCCGCTTAGGGCGTGAAACTTATTTGGAGCGGGGATAAAGCTCTCGCCCGTCAATTTATTCAGCTCCTCGCAAACGATCGCGTCAAAATTGGGAGGCGCGTTGAGTCCAGTGCCAACCGCCGTAGCTCCTATCGCAAGCTCTCGCGTGAAATTAAGCGCGGCATTGATGTGGCTGATGCTGCTATCAAGCATTGCCGCGTAACCGGAAAATTCCTGCCCTAGCGTCAGCGGCACCGCGTCTTGCAGATGAGTTCGCCCAATCTTGACGATCGAAGCAAATTCGCTGGATTTGGCTTCAAGCGTTCGCCACAGAGCCTCGATCGACGGCAGAAGGAGACGCTTGATTTCCAAAACGGCGGCAATGTGCATGGCGGAAGGAAAAGTATCGTTGGAGCTTTGACTCATATTGACATGATCGTTCGGGTGAACCTTGAAGCCGAGCCTTTGACCGGACAAAAACGCGATCACCTCGTTTAGATTCATATTGGTCTGCGTGCCGCTTCCCGTCTGCCATACGCTTAAAGGAAACTCCTCGTCGTATCTGCCCGATAGAACTTCATCGCACGACAAAGCAATCGCTCCGCATAGACGCTCGTCCAACTCACCAAGCCGTAGATTGGCAAGCGCGGCCGCCTTTTTCAAAAGCGCGTATGCCGCGATCAGCGGTTTGGGCATCTTCTCCTCGCCGATTTTGAAGCGCTCTAAACTCCGCTGCGTCTGCGCGCCCCAAAGTCTATCGGAAGGGACTTTCACCTCTCCCATTGAGTCTTTTTCGATTCTATGCTCCATGCCCTCTTACTCCGCGCCAATACTCAGTAAAACTTCTTTTCGATCAGTTTGTCAATCATTCTCGTAATGCCGCGCACCGATTGATCGAACAGCGTGCGCTCGTCTTCGTTCATCGTAACTTCAATCAGCTTCTCTACGCCGTTTGCGCCTAACACCGCCGGAATACCGGTAACGATGTCATGACAGCCGTATTCCCCCTCAAGCCTCAGCGCGCAGGAGTATATCTGCTTTGAATCGCGTAGTATCGCTTCGCACATCATCGCGGTCGCAATCGCGGGGGCATAGTAGGCAGACCCCGTCTGAAGATAACCGACAATCTCCGCTCCACCTCTTTGCGTTCGTCTAACGATCTCGTCGATCTCCTCCCTCTTGAGCAGATCGGTGATCGGCACGCCGGCGATTGTGGAGTAGCGGTGCATTGGAACCATCGTATCGCCGTGTCCGCCAAGCACGGTGGCGCGAATCTGCCCCGATCCGTAACCGAGTTTTTCATATATAAAGCCCGCCATTCTGCTTGAATCCAAAAGCCCCGCCATTCCCATCACCTGACGGCGGTCAAAACCAGTCTCTCTCAGCGCCACGTAAGTCATCGCGTCAAGCGGATTTGTTATGACGATCACGATCGAGTTGGCGCAATGCTCTTTAATTTCCCTTGAGATACTCCGCACCGTTTCGGCGTTTATCAACAGCAGATCCTCTCTGCTCATTCCGGGCTTTCTTGGACAGCCAGCGGCGATAACGACGATGTCGCTTTCCGCCATATCCTGCGGCTTCTCGGCGACGCGTACCTTTGTATGCCCTCTGATTACCGCCGCCGCCTGCGACATGTCCAGCGCTTTGCCCCATGCGATATCCGGCTTGGAATCGCGTAGAAGAATTTCATGAACCGTCCCCTGCATAACAAGGGAAAAGGCAACTGTGGAGCCAACGCTACCCGCCCCGATGATAGAAATTCTTTTGCCTCTTTTCATAATTATCCTTGCTAAATTTCAAGGCTATTATGGCATAGGGCGCATTACGGCTTTTTGCCCTCCGCTATGTTGTTCAGGTGCGATCGGTAGGTGGCGCTGAATTCGTGCGTGCCATCTCTGCCGCGTACAAAATATAGGTAATCGGTCTGCGGCGGATTCAAGACAGCGCGTACCGCCTCAACGCTGGCAAGCGATACGGGGTACGGCGGGATGCCGCGCTGCTTGTAGGTGTTAAACGGGCTGCCATCGCTTCTTATGCGTTCGGGCGTTACCCTTTGGTGTGAGAACTCTCCGTAATTGAGCGTCCCGTCCATTTGAAGGCGCATCTTTTTGTTCAGGCGATTCTCAATAACCGACGCTACGAGCGGCATTTCCTCGTTGTTTGCCGCTTCCTTCTGGACTATGGAGGCTTTCGTTATTATGTTAAACCACTCCGTAGCGTCATATCTGCCAAACGCTTTGACTGCCCTGTCTTTGTGCGTCTTCATCGATCGCACGACAAGCAGCGTCATCACCGTCTTTTCGTCGGAGTTTTTGACGATTTGATAGGTATCCGGTATCAAAACTCCTTCCGGAAAGGGCGCTAAGCTGTAGTACTCAAGCAGAAGTTTCTCTTTGTCCAGCCCCAGTTGCGACGCGATCTGCGCCACCGCGATCACGGTGGTTTCGCCGGGCAACAGCGTAATCTCGTCAAACGCCGCCCTGCCGCGTATCAGCGCAAAATAAAAGTCAAGACGAGTAGAATTAGCCTCGTCAAAATCGTTCAGTCCGCTTTTTGCCACGCCGCAGAGGTAGATCAGGTAGCGATCCAGCTCATTTAGATCGATGCCGTCGGCTTTTAGTTGCGTTACAATCGTGCGTAGCGAGCCGCTGGGTACCTTGACAAAGCGGTCATGAACGAGCCTTTGCGAAAGATAAACGGAGAGAAGAAGGGTGATAAAAAGGATAATGCGCGCCAGTGCCGTAACGGCGCTTGTAATTTTTCTGATATTTATTCTTCTCCACATTGTCGTCGCGCTTATCCTGCTCTTTGGTATCCGTTTTGACAACATAAATTTTAACCAAATAGAAATTTCCGGTATGAGCGTATCGCTCAATCCCAAGCTGGTCATTACGATCGACGAGGTAACGGCGAAGAGTTCCGACGGCGAAGAGGATGCTCTTGATGTCAAAGAGATACTTTCAAAAGTTCGCATGGGATTTTTATCGCTTTACATAGTCGATCGAATAGAAATATCCAAAATAAATTCGGATATAGGCGCGATAAAAGTCGAATATAAAGGCGGAACTTTCTATGTTTCAAATCAATATGGACACGCCAGCATAAACTTAGGCTGGATCGAAGGTATAGGAATCTCATATTTTATCAGAGAAGTACAAATAAGCGATTATAACATATCCGTGCGCGGAAGCGGGTATTTCGATCCGCTTTCAGAGGTGTTTTATTCAGAACTCACGTACGATTCAAAATTTTTAAGCGGCAACCTAAACGCAAGCGGAAAAGACGGTAAAATAAAGGTGCAATTTTCACCACAGACACTCAATTTATATGATATAAGCGGTACATTTGTAGGTGTCGCGCAGATTGACATAAAAGAGCGATCCGGCACTATCAACGGATTTGGTAGAGCGCTGGGAATCGAAGGCGCTATAAGCGCAGGCCTAAATGGCAATGTGCTTAATGTCAGCATCAAAGAAGCCAACGCGCAATCTCTTAGTATGCTTGCAAACATTCTACCCGTGAGTAATAATGTAAAAGAGTGGATACACGGCAAAATTACAGCGGGAATATTCCAAATAAACGAAGTTAAAATAGATATTGACATTGCGCAACAATCACCTTTACTAGACACACTATATGTAAATGCCACAGCCTTTGACGCGAACATTAAATTTGATGAAAAACTCCCACCCGCGCAAGCTAATTCTCTCAATATAATGATAGAGAAAAGCTTTTTAAGAATTACCGCAAAAGAAGCGGAATACGAAGGTCAAGAAGCAAATGTCAGTGTCGAGATAGCAAACCTGTACAATAGCGGCGCCGTTCTTACGCTTTCAATTGATACGCCCGCGCTGTTCAATCGATCGATCGGTAGGCTAACTGCCGTTTATGGAGCCGATCTCGACATAACGGAGTACAGCGGAGAGAATATGACGAATATACATCTCACCGTTCCGTTGTCAGACACAGAGCGATCCGAATTAAATATATCAACCGTCGCTCAAAACGGCGCAATTAACCTCTTTGGCGTCGATTTGAATTTCCGCGATATCAATCTTTCAGTCGAAGATTCTTTAGTAATGTTAAATCAAGTCAATCTTAATATTCCAGATATAAAAAATGTTCAGATCAACGGCAAAATTGATCCTACACTTAGAAAATTCAACCTTACCACGACGATTAGCGACGCCGCGATCTTCAAACGGCTCGCGCTTACCGCTAGAAGAATTCAGGCAGACATATATGGAATATGGAACGACAGCGAAGTTAATGTTTCCATACCGGATTTTAACGCCAGATTCGGCGGCTCAAACGGAATGCTCAGCGCCAACATCACGGATATAACGCCGTTGAGAAGATATGTCCCACTAATGCAGATTTTGGATTTATCAGGGGGCAATGTATATTTTGAGAAAAGAGGCGAAAACGCGAAGGCGGATTTTAATATATCGATGAATGCGCCAATTCTGTTCAACAAGGGCGATCCCATTACCAATATGACCGGTGAACTGAAAATATATTCCAACGGTTATTCGCTTGCTGCGATGAACGATAAATTGACTTTCAGCCAATACGATAATTTTTCAAAAGGCTCGATAAAAGATCTGGAACTAGATATTGAAGCGGTCATAGGCTATATTCAAAGACGAAAGAGGCTAATAGATGAAGTAGAGTTTGAGGACAACGTTGATCGTCAGATATATGTTACCGCCAATAACTGCGCGCTTTTCTATAAGAAATACCGGCTTTTGACCGATGTATTCTCATTTTATCATATCAACGATCGTTCTGAAATAAACCTTAGATATAGAGACGCCGAGCTGTCAATTGAAAAAGATCAGAGCAATATAGCCGTTCGCGGCAACAGAATAGGTACGCGCTGGGTCAGGGAGTTAAGCGGCATAAATATGAGCAGCGGGGTATGGGATGTAAGCGCATATGGAAATACGGGAAGCGCCGATTTTTATGCGGTCATATACATAAAAGACGCCGTTATAGAAGAAGCGATGATAATATCTAATGTAATAGCGCTTATCAATACGCTTCCATCGCTGGTGCAGTTTAAGAAACCAGGGTTTTCCTCTAGGGGTTTCAAGGTAAACAACGGCGTGGTAGAGCTTTACTACGCATCGGGAGTGTTGTATATCAATGCGATGAGGCTCATTGGAGACAGTACGGATATTCTTGTGCAGGGAAGTATCGATCTGAAAAATGACGAGATAAATATATATGCCGCCATTCAAAGCGCAAAAAACGCCGCAAGTTTGATCGGTAAAATACCTGTGATCGGCTATCTGCTTCTTGGTGATAATAATAAAATAGAACACGTTTTACACATAACAGGTACAATTGAGGAGCCGGACGTGAAAAGCGAAATAGTAGAAGAGACGATATTCTACCCGTTAAATGTCTTAAAACGTACGCTAACGTTTCCACTTACTATATTTAACTGATAAGCCTTGAGTTATCGCTGGCAAGAAAGATCAACTTTTAATATGGCGGACAGAGTGGGATTCGAACCCACGATACCCAAACAGGTATAGCAGTTTTCGAGACTGCCGCCTTCAACCGCTCGGCCATCTGTCCTAAATCGCCGCGAATTTTATCTAAACTATCTTTTTTCAACGGAATAAAGTCGGTATAAAATAAAATGCCTGCTAATATGCCTCCTGATAACCCGCAAGAGGGCAAAAACGTCTATCCGCCCGAAAGATTTTCAATCGGCGGCATTGGCGGCGGAAAATTACGTATGAGCATTCAACATAGAAACGAGGTAAAACATGGACGAAATAATCAGATTCAGCGTGTCGCTTCCAAAGACGCTTTTAGAGGAGCTTGATCGGCAGATTATCGAAAAAGGTTACGACTCCAGAAGCGAGTTTGTCCGCGATCTGATCCGCGAACAGATCACCGCTAGAGTGTGGAAAGACGAGAAGGCGGAGGTGTTTGGAAACCTTACGCTTATCTACGATCACCATCAGCGCGAGTTAAGCGCGAAGATGATTGATTTAGCGCATCACGCCAGCGCGAATATAATGTGTTCCACGCATATCCACCTCGATCACAGCAACTGTATGGAATCCATCATTCTAAAAGGCAAACCGAGCGAGATCGAGAGCGTAGCGACGAAAATCGGCGGTCTGCGCGGCGTGCTGTTTGCCAAATTAACCTGCGTCAGCCGGTTAGAGTGCTAGTAGTACAATAATGGCAATTCGCTATGAAGGAAAACTGATGACGTTTGAAGCAATAGAAGATCGCCCATCCATTGACAAAGCCGAAACGACAACGATTATAAAACACGCACGACTTAACCCCATTGAAAGCCGTTTGCGATGAACGGCGCTGTTACCCTCGCGCACGGCGCGGGCGGTGAAGAGACGAGAGAGCTTATCGATCGCGTGTTTGCCCGCGCGCTTGAGAACGACTACCTCAGCGAACGTGAGGACGCGGCGGTAATTCCCACAGGACAATACGCCGTTTCCACCGATGGTTTTATCGTCTCGCCTCTCATATTCAGCGGTGGAGATATAGGCAAGATGGCTGTCGCTGGCAGTTGCAACGATGTAGCCATGCGCGGCGCGAAACCACAGTTCTTGGCGGCGTCATTTATTCTGGAGGAGGGTTTGAACATAGACCTTTTAGAAAAGATCGTCGATTCCTTTGCCAAAGAGTTGGTAAAGAACGAGGCAAAGCTAATTTCCGCCGATACAAAGGTAACGCCTAGAAATCAAGCCGGCGGCGGGCTGTATATAACCACCACGGCATTTGGAGAGGTCAAACGTGAAGGTCTCGGGGCAAAACACCTGCAAGAGGGCGATTTGATTATTGCAAGCGGAAGCTGCGGCGATCATGGTGCGGCGATCTTCGCGGCTAGAGGGGGAATTGAGATAGAGGGAAACTTGAAAAGCGATTGCGCCTCGCTGTGGTCTCTGGTCTCGCGGCTAATCGACGCCGAATTGCCTATCGTATGCATGCGCGACGCGACACGCGGGGGACTAGCGGCGGTTGCTAACGAGTGGGCGGCTGCTTCTGATACGGCGCTTACGCTCAACGAGGCGGCGATTTTAGTCAAAAATGAGGTAAGAGGCGTTTGCGAACTGCTGGGTTTTGAGCCGTACTCGCTGGCGAACGAAGGAATGATGATCGTTGCGATACGCGGCGAGGCGGCGGCTAATGACGCGTTGAAAATTATGCGATCCAGCGAGCTTGGAGAAAACGCCGCGATCATCGGCTGTGTCAGCGGTGATTATCGCGGGCGCGTGATTGTGAAAACGCCCCACAAAACGGCGCGATTCTTGGAAACCCCATCGGGCGAACTGCTACCACGTATCTGTTAAGCGATACCGTTCTTTAACGCTTGGCTGGATTTTATCAACGAAACGATCGTCTCGCAAAATTTAGAGGTGATTGCGGAGAAACTCCGCCATAAGACTGCCGCCGTTTGAGCGGCAAAGATGCCGCGATTGAGATCGCGGCAAACATTCTGCACGACCGTTATGCGATGTCAGTCGGAACGGCTCCGTATTGATTTTCGCCTTCATTTCCCTTTTGTATCCAAAGGTAAATATTGTAAAGCGGGGCTAAAATCCACCAGCCGACTTTGCCAATATCATGCATTCTGCGAATGCTGGCGCTAAACGACGGAATCAGCAGCGCAAGCCCAAAAACAGCCGTTAGCGGCGTAAAGGGTACGCTCAGAACTTTGATAAAAATTACGAAATCGATTGCGTACAAAACAACCGAGATAGCAAATGCTACCAGCGAGTAAGTCCAAAAGCGCCGAATACCAATCCTGCCGTTAAAAACGCCGCCCTTGAGCGCCTCAGAACCCCCACGTAAAGCGCCGTACGTTTCGGTGATATAGCACAGCCATACCTTAAACCACCCTTTCACCTTCTCCATTAAAGCCTCCCAGATAAAGTATTGCGTTCGTATTCTATCTGTTTTTCAACTTAAACCCAATCATAAGCGCTTCAACTTCGGTCTAGGTTACGGCGATCGCCGCTTTTGCGATTGCGGCGGGATTGATGAGCGGGTGCGTTCCCGCGCTTACGCTTCAAGGCGTAGCTACAACAGCGGGCGTAATGTCAATAGGCGATTCAACGGAAGAGATAAGGGCATAAACTCTCAAAACTTGCGAATACTCAGATGATAAAAACGTGTGCAGAGAAAGCTGAATCAGTTAGACTTATCCAAATGATCTATATATGGATCATTCATTTACGCGATTAAGTTTTGCTTTTTTGATACTGAATGCGATCGCCTCGTCGTATGAGATTTCTTTTTTGACAAGTTTTTCCCACATTGCCAAAAACTCATCATCTGGCTTAAAGCCTTCAATCATTGCGTTAGCTAATGCCTGATTAGCAAGATACTGGCGTTCGTGAGATACGCCATCTTTATTGGTGGGCAGTTTAGCCATTATCGCCGCTCCTTACTTAACATTTTTGTTGATTATATCACATTTTGAGCTTGATTGCGTTCTACCCAATCCTTCCGTTAGGATTTCACCGCTACGGTTTATTACGCGAAGCGGCGATAATAGCCATTATTTGACAATCTTGTCTGTATGTTTTCCAATTATCCGCAAGGGCTTTACGCGACAAATAAAAATCGGTTGCAATGGACGCTATTTTGCTATACGTCAATGGGCTATATGCCTTCATTGTCCACCAGCATTTTGCCGCTTAATACCTTGTAGATTATCTCTTTGTCGTTTGGGCCTAATTCGTCTCTTAAATCGTCGATCGCTCGAATGCGATTCTTGCAATAGTCTATCAGAATCTGCGAGGGATTTTCTTTATTCTCTTCGTCGTACATTGCAAGGGAGCAAAAAACGCCTGAAATTGTGGTACAATATAGGAATAATAGTTAGCGAGGAGAAGCCCCCATGAGTTTACCGCAAAGAGTAAGTTTGCGTAGCGACGAGGCGCAAACCGCATATCGCAAAAAGATCGAAGGGCAAAAAACATGGCAACGCATCGCGGAGCTTCATATAAATCCTCTTGTCGCCCCTAAAAGAGACGGCTCAAAACGCTCGGTTCGTCTTGAAGCGATTAAATACGCTACCGCCTCCGTCGAATTGGAAGGGTTTGTATTAAACGAATCCGATCATGAACACGCTCGCCGTTTTGTTGACGGCGAGATTAGTTTAACTGAGTTTGTGGCGCGATAGTTTTGGACAACAAAGCCCGCAAAGATTTTGATTTAGCGCATCTAAAAGAAACTCACCGATATTTCTTTCAAGATTTGCCATTAGTTGGCGTTAGCGAAGTAACGCCTGGCAAGTTTCGTCCAACCGTACCTGTAAATCTTGATTGGATAAAAAACCGTAATCTAAAAAGCGTAAATCTATTAACATTTGTCGCTTATTCCAGAATGGATAAAGAAGCGCAAAATAAACTTGATTCGACGCTAAAGCAAGTCGATATTAACGCTTTGACAAAGCTAGACCTAAAAGCATTTACACAAGCCATTGGCGATCTATACGCGCAAGTAGATTTTATTCACCCGTTCGCGGACGGCAATAGCAGAACGCTACGTCAATTCACAAGGGAGCTTGCTAACGCTTGCGGTTACGATATTCAATGGGAGCGCTTTAATGCAAACAAAGCAGGGCGCGATATTTTATATATCGCCCGCGATCTAAGCGTGAATACGTTAGCTTTACCATACGTTAAAAGCGCCGACGTAAAACGCGATTTACTTTATACTATGGATACGCTTGAAGGCAACCGCGATCT
>JAIRKM010000046.1 GCA_031260125.1 Helicobacteraceae bacterium
TGCCGTCGTCTTTGAATTGATCGTAAGCGATTGCGGAGAGAATGGTAGCGATCTCTTTTGCGATCGGATAGAAGCCAAAATATGTTATTTTAGGCGGTTTTCGTATGTCGAACGCAATATCTAACGGATAGAATACTAGATATTTTAGATTAAACTCAAACAGCGATACTCTGCCGTCCGCTTCGATCAGCAGATCGGCTGTATTTCTAAAATGTATATATTGAGCTTTGGCGAGACTCTTTAACGCCAAAACGCATAAGAAGATCAGATGAACGACGCTCGCGCGTTCTAGCAATTCAAGCGCTGTAACTATCGCTTCAAAAGAATCAATATAAACCCTTTCGTTGATAATATCTTTTTGGCGTTTTGCTGTCGCTTCGTCTTTTTGATCGATTAACAGCGCGTAGATAATCCACCTCGCGCTTAACGCTTCGGAGGCTTGATCGCGCAAAAATGGCGGAATGGATTCGATGTCCAACTTTGCGATGGACAGCGGATCGTCTATTGAACGATCGCGCGCGTTTGAAAGTTCTTCTGCGGGTTTAGCGCCTTTTAGGGCAATGGGAATAAACGATGTTTTATCAAAACCGCTTGACGATGGATCGCGCGGGGTCGTTTTAAGCGGAAATATCCCTCGTTCAAGCGCCTCTTTTCTCGCCTTTGAAACCGCCTCGTTATTTGCGTTTTCATCAAATCCTAGAGCCGCCGTATCGACGCTTTGATCGTCAGATTTAGGATATTTTGTTTCGTCGCTAAAATCGGTTAACGCTGTGGGCGTTATAAACCTTCCATCCCAGCTTGGATCGATCCGTTTAATACGCTCTCTTAACGACGGATGAGAACCAAATATATTTATTACGCCTTGAGCGAAAAAGAAATGGCTGAATATGGGAGCAAAAGGCGCTTTAACGGCGGATTTTAAGCCGCCGATCTTTTTCAGCGCGCCCGCTACGCCGTCGATCTGACGGGTAAATTGCACCGCCGAAGCGTCGGCTAGAAACTCGCGCTGCTTGTTGAGTCCAGATTTTGCGATTGCAGCGAATATCTCGCCGATAATTCCGATAATAAAAAGCGTTAAACAAAATATGAAGATCAGTATCAAAAGCGGATTGCCCTCTTCGTCGTCTCGTTCCCGCAAAGCGATCGCGCCTGTTTGACTGATATAAGCGATCCCATAAAGCAGATAAGCCGAGCGCATATTCAGCTTAATATCTTCGTTGAGAATATGGCTAAACTCGTGGGCGATCACGCCTTGAAGTTCGTCGCGGTTTAGATATCTAAGCGCGCCTTTTGTAACGACGATCGCCGATTTTTCCGGATTGTCGCCCGCGGCTAAAGCGTTGATCGACTCCGCGTCGGATAGAATATAGACATTAGGTGGCGTTACCGAGCTTGCAAGCGCCATCTCTTCGACGATATTTATCAGCCGTTTTTCGCTTGCGTTCGCACGAGAAGCCAATCTCGCGCTTAACATTTTGGCTACGGCGTTTCCGTCGCCGTTTAGTTTTGCCGCCATGTCGGAGCCGCCGACGGCGATCATAGAAATCGCGAATACAATGAGAAGCAGGTTAATGCCGCCATTAGTCTGCGAAAACAGGCTGATCGGATTGATAAAAAAGCCTCGATTGTCGTCTTTGCATGGTTTGCCTCCGCATCTTGCGTATTCGGCTTGTATCTTTGCCGCTAACTCCAAAGAAGAAAGAGTTTTATAGTAATCGGATTCATACTTATTGAGATGATCGATAGGTTTGTGCTGCATAACGTTATTAAGCGCCGCGCCAAAATACCAGATCGAGAATATGACGGCAAAAACGCTTAACGAGAAAAACGCGATAAACCGCCGCGAACTGCGCCTAGCTAAACGCTGCCCTTCGCGAAAGTTCATTTGAAGCTGATTTTAGGCGGTTCCTGAAAGGCGGCGCTATCGGCAAACTCCAGCAACCCCGCGTCTTTGCCAAAACCGAACGCCGAAGCGAACAGATTTTGAGGGAAAGATTGGCGATAGGCGTTGAAATCGGTCGCGGCGTCGTTGTAGCCCTGCCGCGCAAAGCTGACCCTGTTTTCAGTGGAGACAATCTCCTCGTGCAGATCGCGCATATTCTGATTTGCTTTGAGATCGGGGTAGGCTTCCACAACGATATTTAGCTTTGAAAGCGCGCTCTGCAAAGCGCCCTCGGCGCTTCCTAGCGCGGCGATCGACTCGGCGCTGTTGGCGGCTTTTTTCGCCGCCGCGAGCGCGCCGAAGGCCTGATTTCGCGCCTCGATCACGTTTTGCAGGGTTTCGCGCTCGTGCGCCAGATAGCCTTTGACGGTTTCGACGAGGTTTGGAATCAGATCGTAGCGGCGTTTAAGTTGCGTTTCAATCTGCGCAAAGGCGTTGATATAGCCGTTTTTTAACGCGACAAGCCTATTAAACGTCGTTGCGACAAAAACGGCGGCTAAAATAAACGCCGCGATAGCAATTGCAACCCACATAGAACGCTCCTTTGCGGTTGATCTTAGCAAACTTTATCTGCGCTCACAGCCAACCCGCCCGCTATAAAGAAGCGAAATTCAACTCTCGGCGACGCAACTTATAAGTTTGGGCAATAAACCTGCTATTACCATATCAAATGAAAAACAACGACTTGAAACCCAAAGTAAAAATAAACACTAAATATGCAGATAAAAACAGAGTTGATTAAGCGAAGCAAAAAAAGAGCTGCTTTATGTATGCCTATCCGTCTCTTTGATTTCAAATAGCGATAGCACAGCAGATAAACGACAGGCGCGATAAGGCAGCACAAGAGAAGCCCGCCGACTGAGATTTCTACAATAGGGAGAAAGACCCGCCATATCATATAGCCGACGCAAGCTGCGGCGGCAGTAACCGCAACAATAACCGCGTCAAGCAGCAAAAGCCACAACAACTCTTTGTTAAATTCAGCCAATGTCTTACTCTCTTTATCAAACATAGATTTGCAGTATACCGCACCTTGCATTGATAGCAAATAGCAGAGTTATCGCGCCTTTGCCAGCGTAACGGCGAAAAGCGTCTTTTTGCCGCGCTTTTCGAGCGTCTCTTCCGCCTCTAGCAGCGTCGTGCCGGTGGTACAGAGATCGTCGATAAGAATCGCATCTTCAGGCGGGAAATTTTTGCATATAAACCTGCGTGGATGTTTTTTTCTAAAGGCGAGCGTCTTACCAGCGTATTTTACATTTGAGTTTGCTCTTAAACAGCCGAAGTACGGGCGCGCAAAACCGCCCGCCCCATACTTTGCAAGAATCGCCGTGTGAGAGAAAAAGGCGTTCGGGCGATCGTCAATCGGAATCAGCGCCGCCTCTCTTTCCAGTTTCAAATCGCTAAAAAACGGCCGAAATGCCTTTTTTGCCAATCTTTGCAGTATGAAGCTGCCAAAAGCGTGATATTTTGCCCACAGCAGCGTTTCAATTGTGTCGTAGTCATAGAAGCTGATCAGATCGAGATGTTTGATCTTGTGCAGCTTAGGCGTCGGCGCAAGCAACCGATCGCACTCGCCGCACACAAGCGGAATTGACCATCTAGCGCACAGCAGGCAGCGCATCAAAGCCTCTTTTTTGTAAGCCGCTTCAAGTCCATCTTAATATCGCGCTCCTTAATAGCCTCCCGTTTATCGTGCAGCTTTTTGCCCCGCCCAAGCGCGATTTGCGCCTTCACCCGATTCGCCTTGTTGAAGTAGAGTTTAAGCGGCACGATCGCAAGCCTTTCTAGCTTTACCCTTTCGGCTAACTTTACGATCTCCTTCTTGTGTAGCAGCAGTCGGCGCGAACGCTTCTCGTCGGGCGCAGTGCGTGGATCGGCGCTTTCGTAGCGGGCGATATGCATATTAAACAGCCACGCCTCTTCGTCCTTAACTACTCTGACAAACGCCTCTTTTATGCTTGCTTTGCCCGCTCTGATCGATTTGACTTCGCTGCCTGTCAGCTCAATTCCCGCCTCGTGCGTCTCCAGAATCTCATAGTCGTGCCGCGCCCTGCGGTTTTCAATCGCGATCATTGCGCCATCCTGAAAAATGAGCTGCCACTGCCGGATAGAAACCACCCGTCTTCGTAAAACTCGATCAGTTCAGGATAGCTTTTGAAAGCGGATGTGAAGAGATCGTTTAGCTCTTCAGGTCGGCGCGATTGCAGAATATCGGCGCTGTTCATATTCAAAAGCTCCTTTGACTGCCCCTCGCTTATGCTCATATCGTGATCCTTGCTGCGTAGCCTAAAAGCCTTATAGACATTCGCCGTTTCGCAGACGACAGGAACACTTTTAAGCTCAATCTTTAGCGGCGGCTCGTCAAATTGCGCGATCTCTTCGCCGATGCCGCCGACATTGGCGCTTCGCACGCCGCTGATGAAAAACGGCACATCGGCGCCGACGCCGATGCCGACTCTGATCAGATCGCTTTTATGCAGCCCGAGCTTCGCCGTTTCGTTAATCATCAGCAAAAATGTCGCCGCGTTTGAACTCCCACCACCAAGCCCCGCGCCGTATGGAATCTGCTTGTAAACCACCACCTTGTGAGAAGCGGCGAACTCGGAAAGCCGCCTGCTGGGATAGAGTTTTGTAAGCAACGCCAGCGCCCTTGAGATTGTGTTGTCCTCCTGCTTGCAGGGAAAATCGCCGACTACCTCAAACCCATTCAATCCCGCGTTTTCAAACCACATTCGATCGGCAGGCGATCCTATGCGCACAAAACGAGAGGCGATCAGGTGATAACCGTCTTCTCTGCGCCCAATCAGCTTGAGAAATATGTTGATCTTCGCTTCCGATGTCCAAACTTTGTGCATCGCTTGTACCTAATCTTTCTGCTCAACGACCGTGATTCGCCTAGACGCGGCAGGCACTACCTCTTTGCCTTTGATCACTATTCCGTTTTCGTTCACATTTGCCAGCCGTTTTTTCAGGTCTTTGATCTCCGCCTCCATCTCTGACATCTGTCTTTTCAACTTCAACACGGCGTCCACGCCTGCGAGATTTACCCCAAGTTCACGCGTTAGACGAAGGACGAGCTTAATCTCGTCAATATCGCGCTGCGAATAGAGCCGCACTCTGCCCCCTGAACGGCCGGGATTTATCAGCCCTTCACGCTCATATTGGCGCAATGTCTGCGGATGCACCTCCAGTACCTTGGCGACGACGCTTATCATATAAACCGGTTCATCATAACCATACATTTTCTACTCCGGAAGTTTTTCTCTCATCAAATCGACAAGTGCGGAATCGAGCGATTCGACATTTGGAATCGCAACCTGCGCGACCAAGAACAGATCGCCCTTCACACCGCTTTTACGATCGATGGCGCCCGCCTCACGGACGCGGAACTTCTGCGCCGGTTTCGTACCAGCAGGAACCTTCAGCGTTACCTCTCCCTCAAGCGTCTTTATGTTGACCTTTCCTCCAAAAAGCGCCGCTTTCAGGCTGATCGTGAAGTTTTTGGAAAGATCGCTGCCGTTTCTCGTATACTCCGCCGATGGCTCAACGCTGATCTTGAGCAGCAAATCTCCCTGTCGTTTGCCTACACGCCTGCCGCGCGAACGTATGCGGAGCGTCTCGCCTTCGTTTATGCCAGCGGGGATTTTGACACGCATTGAATCGCCTTCGATCATGATGCTCTGCTCGCCGCCGAGCGCCGCCGTTTCAAACGGGATCGTGAGTTTTGCCGAAATATCGCCGCTTTCAAAGCCAAAACCAGAGTCAAATCCTCCGCCGAAACCGCCGAAATTTCCGCCGAAAATCTGACTTAAAATGTCGTTGAGATCAAAATTCGCGCCGCCGCGCGAACGTGTAAAGTCGTGGAAAGATTGATTGCCAAACATGGAATCGCCGAACTGATCGTACTGCCTGCGTTTTTTCTCGTCGCTCAAAATCTCGTAAGCGGCGTTTATCTCCTTGAACTTCTCCTCCGCTCCCGCCTCTTTGTTTATATCGGGATGATACTTTCTAGCAAGTCGGCGGTAAGCTCTCTTGATCTCGTCGCTGCTTGCGTTCTGCTCAATTCCAAGCGTTTCGTACAGACTTTTGCCCGCCATTTTTATCCTTCCACATGCATTGTAGGGGCAATTATAACAAAAAGTTTAGTCAAATACAATCAACTTTATTTAGCCAATTGATGTAAGTATGGCTTATAGATGGCGAACGCGCCGGAGTGCTACTTGTGATAGGGCAAGCCGCGCTCGATCGTTTTGGCGCGGTATATCTGCTCCAAAAGGACGATCCTTGCCATTTCGTGCGGAAGTGTCAGCCAAGAGAGGGAAAGACTTAAATTGCAGCTATCTATAAAATCACGTTCCAAGCCATACGCGCCGCCTATAAAAAAGCCGACTTCCGCGCGATCTTTCAACGTGTCCGAAAACTCCGCGGAGGTGAGCATCTTTCCGTTTTCGCTCAGAGCAATTGAGTAGCGCCCCTCAATGTGCGGCTTCAGCGCTTTTGTATAGCTCGATCTCGCCGCCGCCGCGGAGATCGTCTGCGCCCTTCTTATGGCGTTTGAGAAAACCGGCGCGATCTCGCACAGCGAAAACGGCTCTATGCGTTTCACATAACGCTTTTCAAGCTCCCTTTCTGCCCCCGCCGATCTGCCGCCTATGTAAAAAAGCGCGATCCTCAATGCGGGAGAAGTAGCGCTAGAAGGCGGCTGAGAGTTGATTTGAGCTGATCGCGCGGCGCTACCATATCGATCAGCCCACACTCAAGAAGAAACTCCGCGCTTTGAAAGCCTTCGGGAAGATCGGCGCCGATCGTCTGCTTGATCACCCTCGCGCCCGCAAAGCCTATCATAGCGCCCGGCTCCGCGATAATGATGTCGCCTAAAAACGCGAAACTTGCCGAAACACCGCCGAAGGTCGGATCGGTGAGAATAGATATGAACGGCAGTCTCGCGTCGGATAGAACTTTGATCGCGGCGCTGGTCTTAGCCATCTGCATCAGGCTGAAGGTCGATTCCTGCATTCTCGCCCCGCCGCTAGCGCTGACAATTACCAATCCGGTATGGTTTGCGACCGCCCTGTTTACGGCGCGGACGATCTTTTCTCCCTCCACGCTGCCAAGCGATCCGCCCATAAATTCAAAGTCAAAGACGACGATCTCCGCCTTTACGCCGCCGATCGCGCAAGAACCGCTGATGACCGCCGAGTTTCGTGAGGTTTTCCTGATGCTCTCTTCCAACCGCTGCGCGTAGCTCTTCTTATCGACGAAGCTGATCGGATCAACCGCCCGCAGATCGGCGTCATACTCCACAAAACTTCCCTCGTCGGCAAGCAATTCAAGCCTCTCGTTGGCGCTGATCCGTATATGCCAGCCGCACTTAGGGCAGACGTACTGCTTGATGGCGACCTCTTTGTAGTACATAATCGCCTGACATCCCTTGCACTTGATCCAATGGCTCGGCGCCTCTTTAGGATCGGGGCGCTCCCTTCTTCCCATATTGAATATCCTGCCAAAATTCATCGTACTTCCTCAATGAAAACTGCTTTCAGGCGATCAAAAACTGTTTTCTCGCGGCTGATTATGATCAATCGTTCGCTTACGAACACGTTGAGATCCTCGCAAAGATGCAGCCCCGCAATAATATCATACTCGCGCAGTTTCCCTGCCGCAACGACAAAAAGCACCGAATGGGCGTAGGCAAGGGATAGCGCGAGAGCGCCTGGACTGCGGAATTTGAACCCCATTCTTTCAAGCGCTTTCGCCTCGCGTGGAAAGGAGTAAGCCTTCTCAAACAGCCCAATAGATGATGTTTCTCTCTTTACGTTTAAGACGCGATCGTCAAAGAGCTGCCTGTGATAGATGCCGCTTGAATTTTTAAGAAAGTACTCTCCGTTTGTCATATTGCAGACAACGGACACAACGGCTTTGTTGTCCGACTTGAGTGCCACCGATGTGCCGTAGTATGGGAATCCGGACGCGGCGTTTGAACTGCCATCAATTGGATCGATCACAATCTCGTCTCTGCCGCTTCCCATCAAGCCGCACTCTTCAGAGTTGATTCGTCCAAAGCCGCCCAGATGTTTTATAAAGATTTTTTCGGCGATAAGATCGACAGGCAGGCTCTTATCCCCGCCGAATCCTACCTGCCCATCACTCTGAAAAAGCGAATCGTCCGCCGTTTGCAGAAAAGAGAAGATCTCTCTGTTTGCCGCCAAAACAGCCAGCGCGAATTCCATTTTCAGCCGATCAGAGCGCGGACGATGCCCATCGCGGCGGCTTTTCCATCGGCGGCGGCTTTCACCGCCAGAGCCGCGCCCCGCACCGCGTCGCCGCCGGCAAAGACTTTTTTATGATCCGTCGCGCCGTTTTTATCCGCTGCGATCGCGCCCTTTTCGTTTAGTTTCACGCCGGCTTGTGTCAGCCATGCCTTCTTTTGATGCGTAAATCCAAGCGCCATAATCACCAGATCGGCGCTAAAAGTCTTGGTATCGCCGCTATCGATAGCGATCCGCCCACGCCCGTCGGAGACGGTCTTAGCAAAGGTAACGCCTGCGGCTTTGTTGTTCGTCAGCGTAATTTTGGATGGCGCGTAGTTGAACCAAAACTCCGCCCCCTCCTCTTTGGCGTTGATAAACTCCTTTTTGCTACCGGGCATGCTCCGCTCATCGCGGCGATATACGCACACCGCGCTCTTCGCCCCCAATCGCAGCGATGTCCGAACGCAGTCCATAGCGGTATCGCCGCCGCCGATTACGACCACTTTTTTGTCTTTGACGTCCGCGGCTTTAGCGATGCCAAAGAGTTGCTTCTGCGCGCCGCTGAGAAACTCCACCGCATTCAAAACGTTTTCGCCCTCTTCGCCCGCAATGCCCGCTTTCGTGGCTTCTCTCGCCCCAACGCCGACAAAGATCGCGTCAAATCTGCCCAGCAGATCGTCAAACTCTAAATCCTTGCCGATCTCAACGCCAAGCTCTATTTTTGCGCCCGCCTGTCGCAAAATATCAAAACGGCGCAAAACGACCTCTTTATCCAGCTTGAAACCGGGTATGCCAAACATTAGCAGACCTCCGGGTTTTGGGTCTTTCTCAAAAATTTCTACCGCGATCCCATGGCGCATCAAAAATGTGGCGCAGGAAAGTGAAGCGGGACCGCTGCCGATAATCGCCGCCTTTTTACCATTCGGCGCGGCAAAAGCAAATCTCTCTTTGTTTTCAAATCCAAGCGTCGTGATCGCCGTCTCTATAGCGCCGATGCTGATCGCTCCAAAACCGTCCAGATTGAGCGTGCAGGCGCCCTCGCACAACCGATCTTGGGGGCATATCCGCCCCAATATCTCAGGAAACGGCGAGTTTTCGTTGCTTAGCTTGAAAGCCAGCGATAGGTTTTCTTCGGCGACTGCCTTGAGCCAGTACGGAATGTAGTTGTGCAAGGGACAGCCGTTTGAGGCGCAGTAAACGTCGCCGCACTGAACGCATCTTTCAGCTTGAGACGCCGCCTTTTGAGTGTCGAAAATCGTATATATCTCGTTGAAATTCTTGAGCCTATCGGCAGCAGGAGCTTTTTCTGGCGCGATCCGTTCAACTTTTAAGAAACTCTGCATTCTATCTCCTTAATCAACCTCGTATGGAAATGTTACTTTCATATCTTTCGGGCTTACCATCCAAAAGTAAACGATCTCTTGGCGGAAATTATCCATAATAAACTTTGCCTTCAAGCTGTTTGTGTCGTTGATGAAACTTTTAAGAAGTTTTTTCAAGTAGGCTTTTCCCTCGTCCTCCTCGTAGGTGTCGATCCGCACGGCTCTTATAAACTCCTGATTGATCCGATCGATAAACTTAAACTCACGATCGTAGATGAACGCTACGCCGCCGGTCATGCCCGCGCCGAAATTAACGCCTGTTTCGCCTAGAATCACCACCGCGCCGCCGGTCATATACTCGCAAGCGTGATCGCCCGTTCCCTCGACGACAGCCACCGCGCCGGAGTTGCGTATCCCAAAGCGTTCGCCGACTGTTCCCGCGACATACAGCCTGCCGCCGGTTGCCCCGTACAGACAGGTGTTGCCCGCTGCGGAAAACTGCGTTCCCTGCACCTGCGGCACAACCACAATTTTACCGCCGTGCATACCCTTGCCAACATAGTCGTTCGCCACGCCATTAATCTCGATATTAACGCCGGGCGAAAGAAATGCGCCGAGCGACTGCCCCGCGACGCCGTTTAATTTGAGTGTGATCGTTCCATCAGGCAGTCCCTTGTCTCCGTAAAACTGCGCGATCTCGCCGCTGATGAGCGCCCCAACGCTTCGATTGACGTTTTGAACCGCGCGCGTTTCCACCGTCCGCTCGCTGGGCTTTTTAATGCTTGAATACACCGCCTGTAAGATCGACTTTTCATACTCGTTTCGATCGAGCGGATCGTTTCTTTCACCGCGCCAGACATTCTTGCCTTCGATAACGCGCAGAAGTTTGGAAAAGTCGAACTGCGCCGCCTTTTGCGACTGGCTGGGGCAAAGCAGATCGCGCCTGCCCACGATCTCTTCTACGCTTCTATATCCCATCTGTGCCAGAATTGACCGCACATCTTCCGCAAGCAGCGTCAAAAAGTTTTCCAGCCGCTCGACCGTGCCGACAAAATGCTCCCTCAAAACGCTATCCTGCGTCGCCACGCCGACGGTGCAGCGGTTGAGGTGGCACACCCTGAGCATTCGGCAGCCAAGCGCCGCCAGCATCGCCGTGCCGAGTCCGTAGCTTTCCGCGCCTAGAAGCGCCGCTTTGACAATATCCCGCCCCACTTTTAAGCCGCCGTCTGTTTGAAGCGTAACAAACTCGCGCAGGCTGTTGGCTTTCAAAACGTCGTGCGCCTCCGCAAGCCCAAGCTCCCACGGATCGCCCGCGAACTTGATCGAGCTAAGTTGCGCCGCGCCCGTACCGCCGTCGCATCCTGAGATCACGATCTTGTCCGCATACGCCTTCACAACGCCGGCGGCGATCGTTCCCACGCCGCCAATCGAAACGAGCTTGACGCTGATTCGCGCTTTGGGGTTGACCTGCTTGAGATCAAATATAAGCTGCGCCAAATCCTCAATGGAGTATATATCGTGGTGCGGCGGCGGGCTGATCAGCGTAACGCCCGGTATGGTAAAGCGCAGTTTGGCTATGTAGGGCGAAACCTTGTAGCCCGGCAACTGCCCGCCCTCGCCCGGTTTTGCGCCCTGCGCGATCTTGATCTGTATCTCTTCGGCATTGCGCAGATACGCCGTCGTAACGCCAAAGCGTCCAGAGGCGATCTGTTTGATCTTGCTTACCTTGTTTGTGCCAAAGCGCGCCGCGTCCTCGCCGCCTTCGCCGGAGTTGGATCTACCGCCTAGCCTGTTAAGCGCTTCGGCGATCGCCTCGTGCGTCTCTTTGGAGATAGCGCCTATGGACATCGCCGCCGAGTCGATCCGCGCAATAATTTTGCCGATCGGCTCGACCTCTTTTACATCGATCGGCTCGCGATCGCTTTTGATGAGCATAAAATCCCGTATCGTCCGTTCGCCTCTGTTTTCAATCAGGCTTCTATAGACATCATAATCCTCCTGCCTGCCGCTCTTTGCGAAGGCGTGGAGCGCGTAGATCACCGATGGCGAAAAGTCGTGATACTCTCCATTCGGCTGAAAACGGTAGAAGCCGCCTATATCCAAAGGAAACAGATGCGCCGCATTGTCGAAAAACGCCCGCCGATGCGCGGCTCTCAACCGCTCCTCGATCGCTTCGTACCTCAGCCCGCCAAGGTGCGCGTACGCCCCGCTGAAACACTCGTCCACGATCTCAGCGCTTAGCCCGATCGTATCAAAAAGCGCAGAGTTGCGGTAGCTTGCTATCGTGCTTATCCCCATTTTGGACATGATCTTGAGCAGACCGGCTTTAAGGGCTTGCTGGACGTTTCTAAGGTCATGCTTGATGTCCGTTTTTCTCACCTGCTTCGCGGCGTCGGCGACGGTGGCAAAGAGCAGATAGGCGTAGAAGGCGTTCGCGCCAAAGGCAAGCAGAATCGCCGCCGAGTGGGCATCCTGCACCTCAGATGTGATACAGAGTATCGACGCGAGATGGCGCAAACCGCCTTTAAGCAACGCCCTGTTTAGAAACCCCACCGCCATTGCCATTGGGATCACTAGATGCTCCCGATCGAGCGCGCGGTCGTCTAAAACTACGATCCTTATTCCGTCTTTCCTTATCGCCTCGCTCACGTTTTCGTAGAGCTTTTGAAGGGCGCCTCTAAGATCGCTTTTGAAGGCGGTGGAGAACACGCGGTTTTTGAAAGTCGGATCAAATTTCGGTCTGCTTTCATCGCCAAACTCCAATAGGACGTTGAGTTTCTCTAGGCTTAGCGCCGGCGAATCGGCTTTGAGCCTCCTCGCGAAAAGAGGCTCTTCCGCCAAAATGTTCGTCATCTGCCCAAAGCCGGTGTTAGTACTCATCACCACCTTCTCCCGCAGCGGATCGATCGGCGGATTCGTAACCTGCGCGAAACGCTGGCGGAAGAAGTCGGAAAACGGTCTTGGCTCGTCGCTGAAAGCGGCGCTCGGCGTATCGTCGCCCATTGAGCCGGTGGCTTCCTTCCCCGTCTCTGCCATTGGCTTGATCACCATTTCGATCGTCTCATTCGTAACGTGAAAGTAACGTTGCAGCGGCACCAGCTTTTCGCCCAGATCGGTCGGCAAAACAAACTGCGATTCCACAAAGTCCAGCAGATACGACATCTTGGCGTTGAGCCATTCGCTGTATGGGTGGCGCTCCTTTAAGTAGGTGTTGATCTCCTTGTTTTTCAGTATCGCGCCGAACTTGAGATCGACTGCGATCATCTGTCCGCTCTTGAGCTTGCCGCGCTCTTTGATCTGCTCTTTCGTCAGATCGAGTACGCCAAACTCGCTGGATATAAGAATGCGATCGTCGTTTGTGATCGTATATTTCGCCGGACGCAGACCATTTCTGTCTAGTATGCAGCCTATATAGCGCCCGTCGGTAAGACTGATGGCGGCGGGGCCGTCCCACGCCTCATCGCGCGCGGAGGTGTACTCGTAAAATGCCCTCAATTTCGCGTCCATATGCGGCGCGTTCTGCCAAGGAGCGGGGATCAGCATCCGCAGGGAACGGAAAAAGTCCTGATCATTTACCAGCAGAAACTCCAGCATATTGTCCAGACTCGCGCTGTCGCTTGCATTCTCCTCTAGTATGGGGAATATCCGCGCAAGTTCGTCGTCGGAAAATACCTGACTTTTCATAACGGCGGACTTGATGGAGACGTTGAAGCGATTAGCCGCGATCGAGTTGATCTCGCCGTTGTGGGCGATCGCCCTAAAAGGCTGCGCGAGCTTCCACCGCGGAAGCGTGTTTGTGGAAAAACGTTGATGAAACAGCGCAAAACTTACCTCAAAATCCTCGTCGCGGAGATCGGCGAAAAACTCCTTGATATGGGTGGGCATAACCAGCCCTTTGTAACAGATGGTGCGCGACGAAAAGGAGGCTATGTAAAACTCGTTGTCGTTGAAGCGGCGTTCTAGCTCTTTGCGCGTGAGATACAAAAGCGCCTCAAACCGTTCCGTCGCGATCGGCGATTTTGGCACGGCAAAAAACTGGACGATACGCGGCAGAGTCTTTCTGGAAAACTCGCCCAGCGCTTTTGGGTTGATCGGCACGTCGCGGAACAGCACAATTTTGATGTCGTTCTTGCTGGCAAATTCCCTGATGACGCTCTCTTGCTTTTCGTCTGTGAGAAAGGAGTTGCCTACGGCGTACTGGTGCGGCAGATCGACGCCATGCTCTTTGGCGGTTTTGCGCATAAACTTATCGGGCATAGAAAACAGAAGACCGCAGCCATCGCCGCTTTTCCCGTCCGCAGCGACCGCCCCGCGATGTATCATACGGCTGAGCGCCGAAATCGAATCGAGGGTCATCTGGCGCGAAGGGATGTTTCTGATGTTTGCAAGCAGTCCAAAACCGCAGTTATCGCGTTCCTCAAACAGATCGGGGTGTAATTCTCTTGCAGTTAAAATATCCATAGCGAAGCCTTTATTTTTGCGCAAAGTAAGGCGCGATTATACAAGAAAGTGGATTACAGCCAGAGTGCGCGGATATATTTTGAACCTCAAAAAGCGCGGCAACGAGGATATGATCGTTACGCTCCTGTCAACAGAAAGCCTGCTGACGCTTTACCGTTTTTACGGCGCGCGGCACAGCGCGTTGCAGCTTGGCTATAAAATTGATTTTATAGTGGAAAACAACCCGTTTTTTATGCCGCGCTTGAGACAGGTGGCGCATTTGAGTTTTGAATGGCTTTTTTCGCTGGAAAAGGCGAGAGTGTGGCAGCGGTTTTGCCAGTTGCTCTACGCTCATCTCAGGGGCGCGGAGGAGTGCGGCGGCTTCTATTACGATATGCTTGAAAACGCGGCTGGGAAACTCAAGACGCAAAATCCCAAGCGGACGATGATAGAAAGCGCGGCGGCGCTGCTGGAGCATGAAGGCAGGCTTCATTCCGATATGCGCTGTTTCATCTGCCGCGAAGAGATCAAGGGCGGCAGAGTCGCCCTGCTACGCGGCTGTTCGCCCGCGCACGCCGCCTGCGTCGGCGCAGAAGGGTTTGATCTGCGGGCGGTAAAGCGCCTGTTCGAGGCAAAAGAGAGCCTGCTCTTCGCCGATCCAGAGATCAAAATACTGTGGAAGATCGTGGAAAGCGGGCTGTAAAGCGCTTAAAGCCGTTTTGCCGCGCCGTAACGGATATTTGAGTAAGATTGCGAAAAAAAGGAGTTTTTATCGATGAAGTTCAGCGGAAAAAACGTGCTGATTACGGGCGCAAGCAAGGGAATTGGCAGGGAGATCGCGAGAAAACTTGCCGAGTTGGGGCTGAAAGTATGGATCAACTACAGAAGCGGCGCAAGCGAGGCGGACGCGCTCAAGGAGGAGATTGAGTCTTCCGGCGGCAGCGCGGCGGCGATCGGGTTTGACGTTACCGACGAGGAGGCGTTCGCGGACGGGATCAAAGCGGTGATCAGCGCCGATGACAGCTTGAGCTATCTCGTCAACAACGCCGGCGTTACCAACGACAAGCTGGCAATGCGGATGAAAGTCAGCGAGTTTATGAGCGTGATCGACGCAAATCTCAAAAGCGCCTTTATAGGCTGCCGCGAAGCGATCAAAGCGATGGGCAAAGCGCGTTTTGGCGCGGTGGTCAACATCGCCTCCGTCGTCGGAGAGATAGGCAACATGGGACAGACAAACTATTCCGCGAGCAAAGGCGGCGTTATCGCCCTGACGAAAAGTTTCGCTAAAGAGGGAGCGTCCAGGGGAATCCGCTTCAATTCCGTTACGCCCGGCTTTATTAACACGGCGATGACCGAGCGTCTCTCCGCCGAGGTAAAGGAGAGCTACTTCAAAGCCATTCCGCTTGGGCGTTTCGGCGAGCCGAAGGAGGTGGCGGAAGCGGTCGCGTTTCTTTTGAGCGATCACGCGGGTTACATAACGGGTGAGACGCTCAAGGTCAACGGCGGCATATATATGTAGCGGTTAAGATCGACTCTTGTAAAATTCGGGGCAATATATTGAAAGGAGAATACCGATGGCGTTATTTGATGATGTGAGGGCGATAGTTGCGGAGCAGCTTAGCGTGAACGAGAGCGACGTGAAGGAGGAGTCGAAGTTTATCGACGATCTGGGCGCGGACAGCTTGGACGTAGTCGAGCTTGTGATGGCTCTGGAAGAAAAATTTGACGTTGAGATACCTGACGACAAAGCGGAGAAGATCAAAACGGTCGGAGACGCGATCGTATTTATTGAAAACTTAAAAAAATAACCTTTCTCTCAAAGGGGTTCTGTGAGGCGAGTTGTTGTAACCGGTCTTGGGATGATCACGGCGCTGGGGCACAGCCGGAAGGAGACGTTTGACGCGCTGGTTCGCGGAGAGTGCGGGGTTGCCACAATCACGCAGTTTGATCTCTCCCGATCCAGCGTAACGATCGCCGCCGAGGTGAAAGGGTTTGATCCGTCGTCGGTCATGGACGCGAAAGAGGTCAAAAAAGCGGATCGATTTATTCAGCTTGGACTTAAATGCGCGAAAGAAGCTATGAGCGACGCGGGATTTACCCAGAAGCCAGAGGGTGAAATTGCCGAACGGTTTGGCATAAGCGCGGCTTCCGGCATAGGCGGACTGCCTCGCATAGAGGAGACCTCTCTTCTATGCGGCGAAAGAGGTCCGAAAAGAATCACCCCATTTTTTATTCCCAGCGCGCTGGCTAATATGCTCGGCGGTTTTGTCAGTATCGATCAGGGCTTAAAGGGGCCAAATTTGGCAAGCGTAACCGCGTGTACGGCTGGCTTACACGCCATCAGCGAGGCGTACAAAACTATTGTGCTTGACGGCGCGGACGCGATGCTGGCTATCGCGGCGGAGGCGGCTGTATGCGAAGTCGGCGTAGGAGGATTTGCCGCTATGCGCGCGCTTTCCACCCGCAACGACGATCCCCAGCGCGCCTCGCGCCCGTTTGATCGAGATCGAGACGGCTTCGTTATGGGCGAAGGGGGCGGCGCGCTTGTCTTGGAAGAGTACGAATACGCAAAGAGACGCGGCGCAAAGATATACGCCGAGATAATCGGCATTGGCGAAAGCGGCGACGCGAATCACATCACCACTCCCGCACCCAAAGGAGAGGGGGCGTACCGCGCTATGAAAGCCGCCCTGCGTATGGCGGACAAAAACGCGCACGGCGTTAAAATCGGCTACATCAACGCGCACGGCACAAGCACCGTGTACAACGACTGGTACGAAACGCTCGCGCTGAAAAAGGTTTTTGGAGACAGCGTCCCGCCGGTTAGCTCAACAAAGGGGGCAATCGGGCATTGTCTAGGAGGCGCGGGCGGCATTGAAGCGGTGATCGCCGTTAGCGCGTTGGAGCAAGGAACGCTGCCTCCCACGATCAACTACGAAAACCGCGACGATGAGCATAATTTAGACTTGGATTACATTCCAAACGCGGCGAGAAAAGCCGATGTGGAGGCGGTGATGAGCAATAATTTTGGGTTTGGCGGCACAAACGGCGTCATAATTTTCAAGAAAGTTTAACTTGCCTCTTTATCTTGATTTTGAAAGACCGATAAAGGCGATCGAAGACGAACTCGAACTTGCCAAGATTCGCAAAGATGAAAAGGCGGTTTCGGTCTATACGATCGAGATGGAGAAAGCGATTAAAAAAACCTATGGAGATCTAAGCGATTTTCAAAAACTACAGCTTGCGAGACATCAGGATCGCCCATATGCGATGGACTATATCAGGACTTTTATGGATGGCGCTCACGAGTTGCATGGAGATCGCCATTACAAGGACGATGGCGCAGTCGTCTGCTTCATAGGGACAATCGACGATCTGCCGTGCGTCGTAATCGGCGAGGAGAAGGGGCGCGGAACGAAGTCTAAGATCTCCCGCAACTTTGGAATGCCGCATCCTGAGGGCTATCGCAAGGCGCTGCGCGCCGCGAAACTCGCGGAAAAATTCGCCCTTCCAATCTTGATGTTGGTGGATACGCCGGGCGCGTACCCTGGTTTGGGGGCGGAGGAGAGAGGTCAAAGCGAAGCGATCGCGAAAAATCTTTACGAGCTAAGCGCGCTAAAAACGATCATCATCTCTATCGTGATCGGCGAAGGCGGTAGCGGAGGCGCTCTGGCGGTGGGCGTGGCGGATAAGCTTGCCATGTTGCGCTACTCCATATTCAGCGTCATTTCGCCTGAAGGATGCGCGGCGATCCTGTGGAACGATCCGTCAAAGGTTGAAGCGGCGACCAAAGCGCTGAAGATCACGCCGGAGGCGCTTAAAGAGCATGCGCTGATCGACGACATAATAGACGAACCGGTGACCGGAGCGCACCGCGATAAAAAGGGAGCGGCGGATGCGCTCAAGCGATATTTTCTAGATTCCGTAGCCGAACTAAAATCCCTGCCGATCGAAACCCTGCTGAATAACCGCTATAACAAGCTAATGAGTATGGGGCGCTTTCATAACGGCTGATCCTTCGCGCAATGTTTGTAAATTTCAACAATTCCGCAACGAGTATCGAGACTTTGCCTTTTGAGGACGCCGCGTTTTTTTGCTGCTGATCGTTTTCTCCACATTGCCCGCGATAGCGGCGGAGGCTAACACCCTTCGCGATGAAGGCGCCTAGCCGCAAGAGGCGGCGCAGGTACGATTATCAGCCGATCAAAAACGCAACGTTTAGCGCGGAGTAATCGTTTTCCACCTTTAGATCGTCCAATACCTGCGAAATCTGCCCTCGATGGTGAATGCCGTGCGACGTAAGCTGCTGGAGCATGAAAAAGAGCGGCACAGCGTCCGGATTGCCGCCGTACCATTCTACCTTCACCGGAGTCCTTAGGTCTTCGTCGTTTAGCTCCTCAAGCAACACGATAAGCGCGTCGTCCGCTCTGGCAAACGGCTCTTTCAGCTCGCTCAGAGTTAAGCCCTTCGGCTGCCGCACGTCGTCAAGAAAGCTCAATATCCTCTGCGCGTCGCCGTTTTGGACAAGCGCCTTACGAAAGAGCGAAAGAAAGGCGTATTCGCCGCCTAAGATATGACGCAGCGATCCCAAAAGAGAGTCGTAGTAGCCGCGCGGTCTGCCTAGCTCTTCCTCGCTGAGCGTCTCCAAAATACGCACAAGCGAGCGGTTCGCCTCGCCGTTATGCCGCGCAAAACCCAAAAATACCTCTTTCATGACCAATTCCTCCTTTTCTAGTCATTTTATCAAACGCGAGTTAGTCCTAATCGTCGATCTTTTCTGCCCTGTGATAGCGGCGGACAATTGCCGGATCGGGGCTTAAAGAAACTTTGGACTTTGCCTTGTCGTCATAATCGACTATCGAAAGGACGTAGCGGATCGACTCCAGCCGCGCGCTTGCCTTGTCGTTGCTGTTGACGATGATCCACGGGCTGTAGCCGGTGTGCGTCCGGCTGAACATCTGCTCCTTGTAGTAGGTGAACTCATTCCACTTCTTCTGCGCCTGCCGATCGACGGGGCTTAGCTTCCACTGTTTGAGCGGGTTATGCTCGCGTGAGGTGAAGCGCTCCTGCTGCGTCTCTTTGGAGACGGAAAACCAGAATTTGATCAGAATAATACCATCGTTGATCAGCGAATGCTCCATCTCCGGCGCTTCGCGCATAAACCGCTCATATTGATCCTTTGTGCAGAAATTAAAGACCGGCTCGACGACGGCGCGGTTATACCAACTGCGGTCAAAAAAGACAATCTCTCCCGGATTGGGCAGGTGCGACAAATAGCGCTGAAAATAAAACTGCCCCGCCTCGATCTCCGTGGGTTTCGGCAGCGCCACCACACGGTATTTGCGCGGATTTAACGCTTCGGTGAACCGTTTGATCACCCCGCCTTTGCCCGCTGCGTCGCGTCCTTCAAAAAAGATCGCCACCCGTTGTTTCTTTGTGTCGATCCAGTTTTGCATCTTGATCAGCTCCACCTGTAGCTTCTCTAGCTCTTTTGCGTACGCGACCATTTTAACCGCCCTGCTAAAGCGCACCTCGCCTACAATCTTCTTCAGCCCTCGCGGGGTTTTGAGCAGATCCAGCTTCTCCCTAAGCCGCTGCGCCCGTTCTTTCGCCTCCCCATCTGTCGTTTTTGAGAGAATAAAATCCATGTCCTCAAACAGCGTTTCCACTACAAACTTCCTTTCCGTACAATAATATGAATGATAGCGGGAATAATATGTACAACGTTGTGTTACTCTCTCCCAAGATACCTCAGAACGTAGGGGCAATCGGACGCACCTGTGTCTGTGCGGGCGCGGCGCTGAACGTGATCGCCCCCACGCCGATCGATTTTTCCGAAAAGCGGCTGCGCCGCGCGGGGCTGGACTACTGGCGGCATCTGGAATTTCATCTCTACAGCAGCTTGGAGCAGTTTTTGGAGGCAAACCCCATTACAAGCCGCCACTTCTTTTTCACCACCAAAACACACCGCCCCTACTTCAACGTCCGCTTTGCCGATGGCGATTTTCTCTGGTTTGGAAGCGAGGACGCCGGCATGCCCGAAAGTTTTTGGCGAAGTTACGAAGATCGGGCGGTTGCAATGCCTATGCGCCCGCCTTTTCGTAGCCTGAATTTGGCAAACGCCGTTTCAATCGCTCTCTATGAGTGCGTGCGACAAAATTATGACGACTGCGCCTTACAATGAAGCGCGCTCTTTGCCGCCCAGCGCTCCACGTCGTTATGAATGGCAAAAACCTCATCGATCGACGCGGGAGGGACGCTAAAACGCTCAAACGCCGCCAAAACCGTCCGCGCTATTGCGCCAAAGGGAATTTTGCGATCTCTATAGAGACCCAGCGCCGCCTCATTCGCCGCGTTTACCACCACGCCCAGTTCCGGCGTATTTTGCAGCTGCCCCTTAATGCTCCAGACGGGATAGCGTCTCTCGTCGATTGGCAGAAAGCGTATCGCCTCCAGCGAGCATGGCTCGATTCTGCCGGCGATTGGTTCGCTCAGATCGCCTAGCACCGCGTAGGCGATCGCCAACCTCATATCGGCGCTTGAGGCTTGCGCGGTGATACAGCCATCTTCAAACTCGATCATTGCGTGGATCGTAGAGCTTTTTTCGATCACGGCGTCGATCTTATAGCCGCCAAAGAGCCAGCGCGCCTCTAGTATTTCAAACAGCTTATTTACCATTGTGGCGCTGTCGATCGTAATCTTCGCCCCCATATTCCAGTTGGGGTGTTTCAAAACGCTCTCTATCGGGGAGCGCTCAATCTCCTCAATCGGCGTATCGCGCAGGGCGCCGCCGCTCGCGGTAACGATCAGCCTTCTGATCGCACGATCGGCGATCAGATATTTCAGGCCAAAATGTTCGCTATCGATGGGGCGGATCGCCGAGGCGTCAATATATCGTCCGGCGCAGACAAGCGACTCTTTATTGGCCAGCGCCAGAGTTTTGCCGCATTCAAGCGCCTTGAGCGTGGGCTTCAGACCCAAAAAACCGACGATCGCGTTGATTGCCAAGGGGGATTGAGACTCCTCAATCGCCGAGAGAATCGCCTCCTGACCATATCCGACTTTCGCAAACCGCACCTTTTGGGCGGTATCACGATCGGCGACCACCACCCGTTTAGGGCAAAACTCTTCGATCTGCCTATTGAGTAGATCGGCGTTTGTTCCGGCGACAAGCGTTTCCACCTCCAGCGAAAAGCGACGCGCCACGTCCAGCGCCGCCGTGCCGATTGAACCGGTCGATCCCAGTACGATCACTACCGATCTTTTATGGAAGCGACAAGTTTTTTGGCGTTTTCCAGCGCCTTTTCTCCCGTCTCGTCAGCCGTCAGCACAACCGCCATTCGCCTCCCTTTGTGGCTTGACGGCTTGCCAAACACCCTCACAAACGACCGCTCGCCAAAGAGTTCATCAGGAATATCCAGCACGGGATCGGAACTGTCGCTTTGCGCTTTGTACGCCGCGCTCGCTCCGGCGCTTAGCAGGCTAAAGCCCAGCGGCAGCCCTAAAACGGCGCGGATATGGAGGGCAAACTCACTCTGATTCTGCGTGATCAGCGTTACCATGCCCGTGTCATGCGGACGGGGGCTGACCTCGCTGAAATAAACCTCGTCGTCTTTTACAAACAGCTCCACGCCGAAGATGCCGCGCCCTCCCAGCGCGTCCGTTACCCGCTTGGCAATCGCTTCCGCTTCTCTTCTTACGCCCTCTTTAAGCTCCATCGGCTGCCACGAATAGACATAATCGCCATCCTCTTGAATATGAGCGATCGGCGGGCAGAACCGCGTTTCCTTTTCGGTACGCACCGTCAAAAGGGTAATCTCAAAGTCAAACGGCACAAACCCTTCAACGATCAGCTCGCTCGCGTCCCCTCTGGCGTTTTTCGCCCGCTCAAAACACTCCGGCAGTTCAGCGGCGCTTCTCGCTACGCTCTGCCCATGCCCGCTGCTGCTCATTACGGGTTTGATCACGCAGGGAAAGCCGATGCGATTGGCAGCCTCTTGTAGCTCCTCCAGCGTACGGACAAAGGCATAGCGACTGGTTTTCAGCCCCAGCTCTTCCGCCGCGAGCTTGCGTATGCCTTTGCGGTTCATCGTAAGCTGTACGGCGCGGGCATTTGGGATCACGCAAAACCCTTCTTTTTCCGCCTCGATCAGCGCCTCTATGTTGATCGCTTCGATCTCCGGCAAAATAAACGCGGGCTTCTCGCTTCGGATAATTTTCATTATTTGCGAAGCGTCCTTCATGTCGATCGCATAGGAGCGGTTTGCCACAAGATGCGCCGGCGCGTTTTGATAGCGATCGACGGCGATCACCTCCAACCCCAGCCTCAACGCCTCTATCGCCACCTCTTTGCCAAGCTCGCCGCTACCTAAAAGCAAAATTTTTGCGCCGCTCGCCTTAAACGGAGTTCCAAATTTCATAACCTTTCCTTTCTGCAAAAGCGCCCGCCATCACCGGATTTTCGGCGCACTTGATGGTATGTTATCCTGCCTTTGCTGTTGATCGCGAAAACAGCCGATGGAAAAAGGCATCAGGCGCTCAAGATAATGTTTGTATTTCGCAAGATTGGACGATTTACTCTTAAAGGGTCGGTTGTGAAGATGTTTTGGTGTATTCTTTTGTTGCTTTTTAGCGGCTGCTCGCGCGCCATCTTTGAAGGCGGCGCAAACGCCACCGTAAGCAACGTAACGGGAAGCGGATCGGAGCGGAATTTAGAGCTGATAATGGACGACGGACGGATATTTTTCCTCAGAAACCTGCGAAACGGCGCTCAATTTACGATCGGCGATCGGGTCAACCTCTCCTACGAAGGGCGGCGCGTGGTAAACATCGCGCGGATCGGCTCGATATACGAGGAGAACTGGTATCTGTTTGACGACTGACGCGTTTAGCCCTGCGCGCCTATAGTACGACTCTTTTAAAAATAGGTATGGTTTGCATATAGGCGGCGACAAGATAAATAATGTCGGAAACCACGGAATAAACCTTGGCATAAATATATCTTTTTGATGCGAAACTTGATGCGAAACTTTGCGATTAGCGGCGATCGTTGCGTTGTCGCGATCGCGCAGGCAGCTTTTCGCTCTAAGACGCGGTTAAAGCCGCCAAACGCTGATACCCTCCGCCTCCAACGCCGTTTTGTCGAACGCCGATTTTACGTCGATAAAGCAGCCGTTTTCCTCTAGCTTGGCGGTGAGATCGCCGATTGGCATTTTTAGGTACTCGCTATGAGAGACCGCCGCCACGATCGCTTTGGCGGTCGGCAGTTCCTCCCACTCGGTAAGCTCCACGCCGTACTCCTCCATAGCTATCCGCCTATCGCCGTGCGGATCGTGAACGTAGATTGCGGCGCCGTACGATCGAAGCTCGGCGATAATATCCGCCACTTTGGAGTTTCTCAGATCGGAGCAGTTTTCCTTGAACGCGAGTCCGAGAATGTTGACCTTCGCCCCTTTAACGCCGCCGCCGACGGCGATCATTCGCTTGATCGTCTGCTCGGCGATATATTTGCCCATCCCGTCGTTTATGCGCCGTCCCGCCAAAATCACCTGAGGGTGATAGCCGAAGGTCTGCGCCTTGTACGTCAGATAGTAGGGATCGACGCCGATGCAATGACCTCCCACAAGACCGGGCTTAAACCTCAAAAAGTTCCACTTTGTCCCCGCCGCTTCCAGCACGTCGCCGGTATCAATGCCCAGACTGTTAAAGATCATCGCCAATTCGTTCATCAGCGCTATGTTGAGATCGCGCTGCGTGTTCTCGATCACCTTCGCCGCCTCGGCAGTTCTGATGCTTGCCGCGCGAAATACGCCCGCCTTGATGATCCGCGAATAGAGGTCGGCTATCTTTTCTAGCGTTTCCGGCGTATCTCCAGAGACCACCTTGAGTATGCCAGTAAGCGTATGTTCCGGATCGCCCGGATTGATCCTCTCCGGAGAGTAGCCGACAGAGAAATCCTCTTTCCACCTCATGCCAGACTCACTCTCAAGCGCGGGAATGCATACCTCTTCAGTCGCGCCCGGGTAAACCGTTGACTCGTAGATGACAATCGCCCCTTTTTTCATATACCTTCCCGCGCTCCTGCTCGCCTCGATCAGCGGGCGGAAATCGGGAATTCGCGCTTTGTCCACCGGCGTGGGAACCGCAATGACGATGTAGTCCGCCTCCCCAAGCGGCGCCGCTTGGGTTGTGTACTCCAAAAGCCGTGCGGCGCGCACCGCGTCGTCGCTGAGTTCTCCAGAGGGATCGCTACCCTGCCTGCATCTATCTACCTTGTATTTGGAGGTGTCAAAGCCGATCGTCCTCGTAATCCTGCCAAACTCCACCGCCAAAGGCAAGCCTACATACCCCAGCCCAACTACCGCAACCGTCTCCACAATAAACTCCAATTTTTTCGGTAATGATAGGATAAAAGCGCTATCGACAGACCCGCGCCCGCACGATTAAAACCCGCCGATCGATCTAAGCAGCTTATCTACCTGCGCTTTTGGCGTGAGAGTCAGCGCAAAATTATATGCGTTCTCAACGGCATCTTGCACACTCGGATCGTCATCTAATATGCGCGATACCGTTTCGCAAAGAGCCGTGCGGTTTTGATCTTCGACCAAAAATCCGCGCCCTCCTTCTAGCAGCTCAATATGTCCGCTTCCTCCATTTGAGCAAAACGCCGCTACAGGCACTCTAAGCGCAAACGCCTCCAGCACGACACGCCCGAAGCCCTCACTCTCGGAAGTTACAATAAGCAGTTTCGCGGCTTTTATGTACGGAAAAGGGTTGTCTATACGCCCCAACAGCAGAACATGTTCTTCAAGCTTTCTCTCTCTAACCGCCCTCTCTAGGTCCTCTCGCTTGCGCCCCTCGCCAATAATAATTACCTTAAATGCCACCCCCGCTCTCAACAGGTCTTCAGCCAGATCGATCATATGGTGCTGCCTCTTTATGTCAACAAGCCGCCCTACATTCACGATCGCGTTTTCAAAGCGCTCTTGAATAGATTCGGCGGCTTTGCGCTTTATATCTTCTATATCAAAAGCGTTATAGATAACCGCCGGCTTTTGCTTCAAATAGAATGTCTTCTGACAGACATTAGCGGCGTAATCCGATATGGCGACAAGAGCATCCAGACGCCCAAAAAGAGCGCCGATTATTTTTTTGATAAAGGTACTGCGATAGCCTATATAATAGACCATTCTGAATATCCCGATCTTCTTATAGCGCTGAAATGGCAGAAAAGTTAAAAGGGCGGCAAGAAAAATCTGCGGGTTCATATTGGCTACCAACAGATCGGCTTTGCGCTCTCTTAAAAGTTTTGCAAGCTGCAAAGCGCGCCCTAAATCGCTGAAAAGGGCGCGTTTCAAAAAGATCACCTCGAACCCCTGCTCCTTTTCGCCGCCTCTCTCCTTCGTGGCGATCATCGCCGCTTTATGTCCTTGCCTGTTTAGCTCCTCGATCAGCGCTTTTTGTGAAAAAAAGGCACCGCCCGCCGTATTTCTCGCATCGTTTGTAAGGAAAAAGATATTCACCCGCGCTAAATCCTCTCTTTTGCCAGAGGATCGTCCGTAGCGGCGTTTGCTTCAAAATCCTCATCAGCAGCGCGGTTTAAGTTTTTACTTTCGTAGTTAAAATGCCTTTTGGAGAATTTGCCAATCGTCAGTGGAATATAATATGGTATAACCTCTGTTTTTTCCGTTATTTCCGTATATGAAAAGAGAGAAGAAACCGCAAAAACAGACTTATCGATCAGCACGATAAAAAGAACGATCACAACAAAAATCTTGTTGATCTTTCTGCCGATTTTCTCCGAGTGATATTCAAGCGGCAAAGCAAAGATCAGAAGCATTTGAAACAGTAAAAATAAAATCGCAAAGATTATGAAGACAGCGATTGGGAAAATGCCAATCTCTATATTGCCGAGCGTCCGCTCCAAAAAAAGCATATTTACAACTTTGGCGTCTATATGAATTTGAGAGGTTTTATACACAAAGAAATCCGCGACGAGAAAGAGATCGAAGAGCGAAAAGAAGATCGAGGGAAAGATGAAGTCTGTCTCCGCAACGCGCGCAAGCGCGCCAGCCACAATCCAGATAACGACAAAAAAGCAGATCGCGCTGGAAATTACCGCGATCAGCGCCGTGCAGAACGATAGAAATGTGAAATGCGGCGGGAAGATCAGAAACATGCTTAGTATGACCGCTGTCAAAAGCAGGTTCGCCTTGTAGAAAAGCGCCAGTCTGCAGCGTTGCCGTTTCATTTTGGAATTGTATATATTTTAAGCTTTGATCGCTTCTGTTAAAATAGCGGCTGAATTGAGGAGCTATATGGTTAAAGAGCGCGCAAAAAGAGTAATTAAGGCGGAGGCGGAAGAGATCGCGGCGTTAGCGGGGCGTATAGACGCGCAGTTTGAGGGCGCTGTGGAGGCGATATTAAGATGCGGCGGCAAAGTGATCGTCAGCGGCATGGGCAAGTCCGGCATCATAGCTCAGAAGATCGCCTCAACCTTCGCCAGCACGGGAACGCCCGCCTTTTTTCTTCACCCCGCAGAGGCGTATCACGGCGATCTGGGAATGGCGGCAAAAGACGATCTTCTGCTGGTTTTAAGCAACTCCGGCGAAACGGACGAAGTGCTGAAAATCGTGCCGTTTTTTCAGGATCAAAAAAACCCGATCGTCGCTATGACGGGAAGAGGAGATTCGACGCTTGCGAAAGCCGCCAATTTTCACATCGACTGTTCGGTTTCAAAGGAGGCGTGCGGACTACAGTTAGCGCCGACTTCCAGCACTACCGCTATGCTGGTGATGGGAGACGCGCTGGCTGTCAGCCTGATGGAAGAGCGCGGTTTCAACGAGGAGGGCTTCGCCCGCTTCCACCCGGGCGGGCAACTTGGCAGACGGCTTTTGGCGCGAGCGGAGCATGAGATGATCGGCTTTGAGAAGCTGGCGATCGTCTCGCCGAAAACGCCGGCAATTGAGGTTCTGCACGCGATCAGCGCGGGCAAGATGGGCGTCGCCATCGTCTGCGACGATCGGCGCGTCCCCGCGGGCATCGTTACGGACGGCGACATACGACGATCGGCGGAGGCAAATCAGGAGCGGTTTTTCACGCTGAAGGCGGAAGAGATGATGAGCGTAAATCCGGTGGCGATCAGCCCTAAAATGCGCCTGATCGACGCCGAAGAGCTGATGGATTCGCGCAAAATCCACCAGGTGATCGTGCAAGATGACGCGGGCAGAATAATTGGGGTTTTGCCCTACCGCCTGTCCCAGAAGGAGAAACGATGAAAAGCATACGCGTTGCGAACGCGGACAGAGACGTAATCTTCGCCAACGACCATCCAATCGCGGTGATCGCCGGACCGTGCGTGATTGAGAGCGCCGAATTCTCTTTGCGTACCGCCGAAAGACTCAAAGCGATCTTTGACGAACTGGGCATCGGTTTCATATACAAATCCTCGTTTGATAAGGCAAACCGCAGCTCCGCCTCCTCGTTTCGCGGCGTGGGGTTGGAGGAAGGGCTTAGGATACTAGAGAGCGTGCGGCGCGAGGTGGGCGTATCCGTGCTGACCGACGTGCATACGCAAGATCAGGTAAAACCCGTGAGCGAAGTGGCGGATATGCTACAGACCCCCGCGTTTCTCTGCCGCCAAACTGACTTTATACAGGCAGTCGCAGCGGCGAATAAGCCCGTAAATATCAAAAAGGGGCAATTTCTGTCTCCATGGGAGATGAAAAACGTGCTGGCAAAGGCGCTTGCCACGGGTAATGAAAAGATCGCGCTGTGCGAGAGAGGCACCGCGTTTGGTTACAACAACCTTGTGGTGGATATGCGATCGCTTGCCATATTGTCAAAGACCTCTCATCCGGTGATTTTCGACGCCACCCACTCGGTGCAGTTACCGGGCGCGGCGGATGGCGTAAGCGGCGGTCAGAGGGAGTTTGTGCCTGTTCTGGCGCGAGCGGCGGTGAGCGCCAAAATCGCCGGCGTGTTTTTGGAGACCCATCCAAACCCCGATCTTGCTCCGTGCGACGGGCCGAATATGATCTCTTTTTCCGAACTGCCCGCGTTGCTTAGGATGCTTAAAAAGATCGACGAAGCCGTGAAGAGGTGAAAAATCTTATCGTAATTCCCGCACGCTACGCCTCCACAAGGCTACCGGGAAAGCCGCTTTGCCTTATCGCGGATAAACCGATGATCGTCTGGGTGCTGGAGCGGGCAAAGATGGCGAAGAGCGCGGATGGCGTCCTCGTGGCAACGGACGATGAACGCATCGTTCAGGCAGTCGAGAAAGCGGGAGGCAACGCGGTGCTTACAAGCGCGGATTGCGCAAACGGCACGGAGAGGCTTTGCGAAGTGGCAGCGCGGTTTGACGCGGATAACTACATCAATGTGCAGGGCGACGAGCCGTTTGTTGAACCGGAGGATATCGACAGGGTAATCGCGCTGCTAGAGCGTGAAAAGGAGGCTTCTATCGCCACGCTCTACGCAGAAATAACCGATCGGGAAGCGCAAAGCGAAAACTGCGTAAAGATCGCGCTCGCCCACAACGGCAGGGCGCTGTACTTTTCGCGATCGCCTATCCCTTTTGCTAGAGGCTCCGCGCCGCGTTATTACAAGCATATCGGGCTGTACGCCTACCGTAAGGAGGCGCTTGTTGTATATCCAAAGCTGCCAAAAAGCGATCTGGAGGAGAGCGAGAAGCTAGAGCAATTGCGCTATCTACAGGCGGGCTTTGCGATATACGCCGCGAAAACCGAGCGGATAGGCATATCGGTTGACACGCCGCAATGCCTGCAACGCGCGATAAACTTCGCGCTGGGAGCGCCGGAAACGCAAGGCGATCTAAGCAAGATCAGGCTTCTGCTGACCGACATTGACGGCGTTTTGTCCCCCGCACAGCTGATCTTCGACGAAAACGGGGAGAGCCACAAGCTCTTTAACGTGCGCGACGGACTTGGGATAGAAGCCTTGCAGAGGCTCGGCATCGTTGTAGGGGTAATCACGGGGCGCGATTCGCCCGCTCTGCGCAAACGGCTGGAGATTCTGCGGATCGCGCACTGCCGTTTTGGGGTCAAGGATAAAGGCGCGGCGTGCGCGGAGGTGATGCGCTCGCTCAAGATCGCGCCGGAGGAGACCATCTATGTCGGCGACGACACTCCCGATCTGGCAGCTTTCGCCGTCTGCGGCTTTTCATGCGCCGTTGGCGACGCTCCCGCATATATACGCGATCGGGCGGTTTTCAAGCTGAAAGCAGAAGGCGGCGGCGGCGCGATCCGCGAAGTGGCGGAGATGTTGCTTGAAGCCAAAGGCAGGCTTGGCGTACTCTCAAACGCCGATGAGTATTTAGAATCCCTCAAATGAACGGACTTTTGACGTAGCGCGGCGTATCCGCCTAGCGCCCTTCGCGAGCAGATGGCAGATCGCGGGGGCTAAAGGCAAAGTCCGCATCTGTCCGCTTCGCTGGCGTCCGTAGCGACCGATCCCGCGCCGCAACTTTTTTACGCGCCGTTTTGCCTTTTTTTTATTTCACAAAAATTGTCGTTTTCCGATATACCCGTAAAAGGAACAAAAGTTGTTTGTACAACAAAGCTTGAGGTGGAGGGTTCTCTGATGAAAAAGGTGTTTGCGGTTGTTTTGATAGCATCCAGCTTGCTGGCGGCTACTACGAAAGACGGGCTTGTTAAGGAGTATTACGACTCCGGCGCGCTGAGAGAAGAGATACCGTATATTGGCGGCAACATAGAGGGCAACAAAAAAATTTACTACGAATCCGGAAAGCTCAAACAGGAAATTCCCTACAAAAACAACAAACCTGACGGTACGGCGAAGGGGTATTTTGAATCGGGCAAGCTCATGTGGGAGGCGCATTACAACAACGGCGAAGAAGATGGCACGACCCGTTGGTTTTACGAATCTGGTAGGCTTGGACTGGAAATACCCTACAAAAATGGCGAAGAGGACGGCGTTGAAAAGGTTTACTACGAATCCGGCAAGCTGATGTGGGAGGCTAACTTCAAGGATGGCAAGGCGGAGGGAGTTACGAAAAAATACTATGAATCCGGCACGCTGATGTCTGAAACGCCGCAGATCGCGGGCAAATCCACCGGTCTTGTGAAGCGCTATTTTGAATCGGGCAAACTGATGACTGCGACTAACTTTTCAAACGGCAGACCAAACGGCGTGGAAAAAGGCTATTTTGAAAATGGAGACCTGGCGTGGGAGGCGACCTTCAGAGACGGCAGGCTCGTAGGGCAAAAAAAATGCGCCGACGGCAGGTCTGGCGAAGAGAATTTGGACTGCTGGAAACAGACGGCTCAAAGATAATTTCCGCAAAATCTCACCGATGCGTTTGATCAAAAACGATCAAACGCTTTGCAATCAAAGAAAAATGAAGATAGAATAAGCGCTAATTTAGCAGGGAGTTATAGAAATGAGAAGGCATATCTGTGCCGCGTTAGCGTTGATGTTTGTGATTGCCGGTTGCGGGAAGAAACCCGTTGACGCCTCGTGCGATCTTGCCATGTCCAGCTTTTACGCGGCGAATTACAAAGAGGCGCTCCCGTCTATGCGAACGTGCGCCGAAAGCGGCAACCTAAACGGGCAATTTATGCTGGGAGTTATGTATTCAGGCGGGTTTGGGACGCAGCAGGATCAAACGGCAGCCGCCCATTGGTATGAGAAAGCCGCAAATAAGGGACATATAGGCGCCACCAAAAATCTGGCGATCGCGCACTACAAGGGGCAAGGCATCAAAAAGGATTTTACACAGGCGCTTAAACTGTTCACTGTAGCGGCGAAGTCAGGAGACAGCGAGGCTATGACGAATCTTTCGCAGATGTACGCGCTGGGACACGGTACGCAAGCCGATGAAAAGCAGGCAGAGTACTGGGCGGCGAAAGCAAAAGGGAAATAACAACCATCAGGAGAATGTGATGCCACTATTGGATAGTTTCAGCGTCGATCATACAAAAATGATCGCGCCGGCTGTGAGGAAAGCGAAAACTATGACGACGCCTAAAGGGGATACGATCACCGTTTTTGATCTTCGCTTCTGCGTGCCAAACAAAGAGAAAATAGGCAGCAAAGCGATGCATACGATGGAACATCTCATCGCGGGGTTTATGCGCGGACATCTGCCCAAGACAGAGGTGATCGACATCTCTCCTATGGGGTGCAGAACCGGCTTCTATATGAGCGTAATCGGCGAACCCAAAGAGTCGGCGATCGTCAAGGCGTGGGCAAAGAGCATGGACGACGTTCTTGCCGTTAAAAGCAAAGGCGATATTCCCGAACTCAACAAATATCAGTGCGGAACGTACGCTATGCACTCTCTCAAAGGGGCGCAGAAGGCGGCGGCAAAGGTGCTTGAACGCGGCATCGGCATTACGGACAGCGAGTCGATAAAACTCAAACCGAAAGCGCCGCCGGTCGCCGAGGAGAGCGAGACGGCAAATGAGAGCGAAGTAAAAACGGTCAAAAAAAAGGCGAAGTGAATGTATCTTTTTACATCTGAAGCGGTCAGCCCCGGACATCCGGATAAGTGCGCGGATATTGTCGCGGACAGCATTGTCGATTATCTATTGCAATTAGACGCAAACTCGCGTGTCGCGGCGGAGGTGTTTGTAGCCGGCAAACATCTGATCGTCGGCGGCGAGGTCGCCACAAAAGCGCTTGTCGCCGAAGAAGATTACAGACGGATCGCGCGGGATGCGATAAGAAAGATCGGCTATACGGGAGAGAGCGGATTTTCCCGATCGCAGACGTTAAGCGCCGACGATTTGGAGATTGAGGTCTACGTCAACAAGCAATCTCCCGATATCAATCAAGGGGTCGATCAGAAGAGCGGAGAGATCGGCGCGGGCGATCAGGGAATTATGTTTGGTTTCGCCTCTGACGAAGCAGACGAATATATGCCGGCGGCGATCAGCTTTGCTAGAGGTTTATGCGATTATATCTATCGCTACGCCCTCGCGCATAACGATGAGCTTGGCATCGACATTAAAACGCAGATAACGATCGACTATGGCACAAAAGAAAACTTTATACTGGCAAAGCCGCAGAGGATTCACACGATCGTAGCTTCAGCGCCCAGCGTGGAACGCTTACGCATTGACGAGGTGCGTAAACTGATCGGAGGTTTGATCGACTCGTGCGGCGCTCTGCCAAAGCATCTTTACGATCCAAACACCTGCATAACGCACATCAACCCGACGGGTAAATATGTCAATCACGGCCCCCTGCACGATTCTGGCCTAACGGGGCGTAAATTGATAGTCGATAGCTTTGGCGGTTACGCGCCTATCGGCGGCGGCGCTCAAAGTTCCAAAGATTACACCAAAGTCGATCGCAGCGGTCTGTACGCCGCGCGCTGGATCGCCAAAAATATCGTGGCGGCAGGTATAGCCAAAAAAGCGCTCGTGCAGATTAGCTACGCGATCGGGGTCGCCAAACCCATTTCAATAAGCGTCGATACGCAATCGACCGCCGCGTATGGCATCGCAGATGAGTTTCTAAGCGAAGCGATAGCCAATGAGTTCGCGCTTACCCCTATGTGGATCACCCAAAAGTTCTCGCTGGATAAGCCCTCGGAAGAGAGTTTCCTTTACGCCGACATCGCCGCTAGAGGACAGGTTGGCAACGGCAATTATCCGTGGGAGAAGATCGAACAAGGGGGATTCTTCCGCTCGCTTTTGCGGCATTAAGCCGACTACCTATCGGCACGGGTAACGATGTTGTTCAGTTTGAGCGCGAGAGTTACCTCGTTTGCGCCGATGCGAAGTTGGCGCGCAATCTCCTCTATGCCGGCGCCGGAGTTGTACATCGCGATAAGCCGCGACGTGTCGATGTTGTTGTCCACGGGAACGCTGACATATTCGTTGAGGCGTGCCTCTAGCCGATCTCCGCGAAGCGCCTGCGTATCTAGTTCCACTTGAAGATCGCGAATGCTCTCCTGCACGTTTTTTATCTGCTCGACGATAATCTCCGCGCTTTGGAGTTTGATCGCCTCCAAGTTCGCATCCCGCTCAGCAGCAAAGCTGGTTTTCAAGCGATCCTTCTCGTCAGAGAGCCTATTTATTATCGCCGTAAGACGTGAAAACCGCTGCGCAAGAGCGTAGTCGCGGTAGAAGATATATCCGATCAGCATAGCGATCACAAAACACAAAAGCCCAATAAGCAGCAGCGTTTCATTCATCTGTCATCTTCCTCTGACGTATCAGCACCCGCTCGCGCGAAGCGGCGTAGCTGTCCCATGCCTTCTGATCGCGCTCGTGCATCATGCTCAAAGCGCCCACCCTGTCGCTCTCGGCTGTGAAAAAAAAGCCAATTGTGCGTGCGGGGAAAACCGGCATATCCATGCGAGCGTAATAACGTGCGCCGCCATTCAGCGCGGCGTTTTTCAGCTTGAAGTGGGTGTAGTTTATCCCATCGATCCGCTCTGCGCTCTTCAACTCAAGCCGCGCCTTTTTTTCACCCGCGATCTTCGCGGTTAGATCGTCCATCTTTCGGTGCAGATCGACAAGTAACGCCAGCATAACGGGATCACTCTCCTTCGTCTCGCCCCGCGCTCTAGCAAGTTTGAGCCACTCGTTGAGAGGATCGTCGTCGCTCTCCGCAAAGCGGTCAAATTCTAGCTCAAACGCCTCTGCGTTTGCTTCCGCCGGCGAAAATTCAATCTCAAGAGGCGATTGAATCCACCGGAGCGTCTCTACAGCTTCCACATCGAATCCAACAGAATAAACACAAAGAATGTTACGCCCAGATAGCCATTTACCGTAAAAAAGGCGCGGTTTATATGCTCGACTCCCCGCGCCGCGATCTTGTGTTCTGCCACCAGCATGGCGCCGCTGACAAACGCGCCGATCCAAGCAAGTCCGCCAAGTTGAGCGTAAATGCAGAAAAAGAGCCAGAAAAAGAGAGCCCCCAAATGAAAGAAACGGGCGATGATCAGCGTGTTGCGCGCGCCAAATTTCGCGGGAATGGAGAAAAGCCCCATTTTCTTGTCAAACTCTTCGTCCATCAGCGAGTAAAGCAGATCGAAGCCGGCGACCCACAGCGTAACGCCGGCGGAAAGCATAACCGCCCAGAAAGGAATCTCTCCCAACACGGCGACCGCGCCGGCAATCGGCGCAAGCCCAAGAGAGAGTCCCAAAAGCAGATGAGCGCCCCAATTGAAGCGCTTGACAAGCGAATAGCTCGCCATAACCGCCAAAAACGGCGCCGAAAGCCACCACGCGAGATCGTTTATAAAAAAACATACCGTCATAAAAACGATCGCGTTTGCGATCACAAAGAGGCTCATCGTACGAACGCTGAGCCTCCCGTCCACGCTGGGACGATTTGCGGTTCGCGGGTTTTTCGCGTCGTGATCGCGATCTACGAGACGGTTGAAACCCATAGCGAAGTTTCGCGCACTCACGGCGGCAAGTAGCCCAAGAAAGAGAATGCGCCAGCCGAACCAACCGCTGTTTGTCGCGATCTTTGAAGCCACGATCATCGATATGAATATAAAGGGCATCGCAAAAACGGTGTGTTGAAACACCACAAACTCACCTATATCACACACTTTCTGTTTGATACTCATACTGCTATTATAGTTGAATGGAAATTATGGCAATCATCGGGCAGACGGCGTGCGGCAAGAGCGATTTTGCGCATCGTTTGGCGATGAAGAGCGGCGCGGCGCTACTCTCTATGGACTCGCTTTGCGTGTATAGAACAATCGACATCGCGTCGGCAAAGCCGTCCGCCGCGGAGAGGGAGAATTTGACCTATTTTGGAGTGGATATCGTCGATCCCGATATGCGCTTTGGAGTTGACGAGTTTGTCGCGGAGTTTAAGCGGGCGCGAAACTTCTGCGCCGCCTCCGGACGGGATATGATCATCGTCGGCGGCAGTAGCTTCTATCTCAAGGCGCTTCTCGACGGACTATCCGCGCTGCCTGATATTTCAGAGGCGGTGAGGGCGGAGGTTTTCACGATATTGCGGGATGTAAAAAAGGGATACGAGCTTTTAAGGTCTCTTGATGGCGCGTGGGCGGAAAAAATAAAGCCAAACGATCGATACCGCATAGAAAAGGCGCTTTTAGTGGCGTTAGCCAGCGGTAAAACGCCCACATTGTGGTTCAGCGAAAACCCGCCGATTCCGTTAAGCGATCGCGTGGAGATTATGTGTGTGCAAATTGATAAAACAGAGCTTTGGGATCGCATAGCGACTCGTACAAAATCTATGATAAAACGCGGGCTGATCGAGGAGATAGAGGCTTTAAGAAATCGATACGCAAAAGAGATTCAACCCGCAGGCGCAATCGGCATAAGAGAGACGCTGGAGTTTTTGGAAGGAAAACACACGGCGAGCAAGCTAGAGGAGCTTATAAACATTCATACGCGGCAGTTAGCCAAAAGGCAGAAAACATTCAACGCTTCGCAGTTTGGCAACCGCCTTACGCTGATGAGGATCGGCTAGGCTACATAGGAATTACCAGATATTCTATCTCCACGCCAGCCTCTTTCATCTGTCCTATATACTGATTGGCGCTTTCATCGATCGCGCCTGAGAGCGCCGCCACATAGCGAATCGCCCTCTTTTCGGCGGGAAAATCCTCCTTCTCGATCAGATGACAATCCCATAGAAAACCCTTGATATACACGTCGGTTATGATTCTGTGAGTTTGATTAAAGCAGCCGATCAACGCTATCTCAAACTCGTTTTCGGCGGCTATGACAGACTCCCGTACATGGGCGGTTTTATAGCCAAGAGCGGCAAAACGCGCCGCGACTCTCTGGGCATACGCATTTGACGCGCTCCCGCCTGAACGGCGCTCGGTCTGAATGTCCTCCTGCGATACAGGCGCGGCGATCTCCTGCCCGCCGCTTTTAGCGTTGAGCGCGCCATTTAGCTCTGGAAACTGCCGCTTGAGCGCCTCTTGATCCATCTCCTCCGCTCGTCTTTTTGCCCTATCTATGATGTACTTGGCGCACAGGAGCATACCGCCTATAACAACCGCGATCGCGGCAAAGCTCAGTCCATACACTTACGCCCCTCCCTTTAGACAGTTTATTCGTCAAATGATACCCTCTTTGCTATAATCAGCGGCTTTTGAGAGGAGCGAACGTGAAAAGGCTGTTTTTCTGGTTTTTGCTGACCGTCTCGCTTAGCGCCAAGGTTACCGTTGCGGTCAGCATAGCCGCGGAAGAGTATCTAGCGAAGCGTGTCGGCGGCGATCTTGTGGAGGTGTTTACGCTCTCTCCCAAAAACAGCTCGTCGCATCAGTACGAGCCTAAGATGGCGGATATGAAGCTGATCTCACGCGCCGATCTCTACCTTGCCTGCGGGGTTGAGTTTGAAAGATCGTGGCTAAAACGGTTCGCGTCAAATGCGCCTAAGATGCGAATCGTTCATCTGGACAGAAAGATAGAAAGAAGCGCAGAGCGCAAATTTGACACCCATATCTGGTTTTCGACAGAAAACATGCGGTTGATGGCGGAAGAGACGGTGCGGGCGCTTATGATCGCCGATCCCGCGAATAGCGCAATCTATCTGCAAAACGGCTCAAAAACAATCAACGAGATCGATCAAGTAAAAAAATATATCGACGGGAAGCTCAACGGATACAGAGGCAGGATATTTTTAACGGATCATCCCGCTTTCGGATTTTTTGCGGACGAGTTCGGATTGAGGCAGCTTTCCATTGAAATCGATCATCACGAGCCAAAACCTAGAGATATACAGGCGATTATAAAAGTCGCAAAAGAGAAGAATATAAAAACAATCTTCGCGGAGAAAAATATGGCGCATAAAATTGCGGATACCATTGCCGATGCGATTGGGGCAAAGGTGGTTGAGCTTGAACTTGTAAGCAGCGATTGGGCGAATCAGATGATCGATATAGCGGATAGTTTTGAGCGGGCTTTTGATGAAAGCAATTGAGGTTAAGAACCTCTCGTACGCTCAAAACGGCGATTGCTGGCTGGAAGAAACCAGCTTCAGCGTGGAGGAGGGAGAGTTTCTGGCAATCGTCGGTCCAAACGGCAGCGGAAAAAGCACGCTAATCAAGCTACTTGCCGGTTTGCTGACGCCGACTAGAGGAGAAATAAACATCTTTGAAAAGCCCGCTCAAAAATATAGCGCAATCGTTGGATATATGCCGCAGGAAACCGGTTATAACTCAGACTTTCCAATACGCTCAATTGATGTGGTGAAAATGGGCTTTTTGTCGTCGAAGATACCCGCGAAAGAGTACGATTCGCGTGCATTGGAGGCGCTTAATATGGTTGACGCCGCTCATCTGAAAGAACGAAGAATTGGCGAACTTTCGGGTGGAGAGAGACAGAGAGTGCTGATCGCACGAGCAATCGCGGCTGATAATAAGATTTTGCTATTAGACGAGCCTACGTCAAATATAAATCGAAATTCCCATATTGAAGATTTATTTAATAAGTTGAAGAGAAGATCGACCGTTGTATGTGTCAGCCACGATCGTGAAAAAGCCGCGAGGGTAAGTGATAGAATCATACGGATAGAAAGAGGGCAAGCAAACAATGCTTGAATTCGTATTTATACAAAATGCGATCGCCGCATCGGTTCTGCTCTCCATAGCAATCGGGATTATCGGATCGCTAATCGTCGTGAACAGGATGGTTTTTTTAAGCGGTGGTGTTGCACACGCTTCGTACGGCGGCATAGGGCTGGCGATATTTTTCGGTTTTTCGCCGTTTTTAGGCGCGGCCGTTTTTGCCGTAATCGCCGCTCTTTTTATGACATGGATCGTGACTGTCGAGAAGCGCCGTAGCGATATGATGATCGGGATTATTTGGGCAGTTGGAATGGCGATCGGCGTTATTTTAATCGACATTTCCGGAAGTCCCAGCGGCGATCTGATGGCGTATCTTTTCGGCTCTCTCGCGGCAATCGACAGGGACGATCTGGCGCTTTTTCTTGCGCTGGATATTGGAGTGATCGTTTGGGTTTTTCTCTCTTATAAAAAACTGCTCGCCGTATCCTTTGACGATCGTTTTGCGCGAAGCAAAGGCATAAATGTACAGGCGCATAATTTGACTATGCTTTTTTTCGCGTCGATTATGATCGTAGCCGCCATTATGCTTGTAGGGCTGATGCTGGTAATGGCGCTTCTGACGATTCCCGTATGGCTTGGCAGTCGAGTGGCGAAGAGTTTATGGCAGACGATGATTTTCTCCGCGCTTTTCTCGCTTTTATTTTTATTGCTTGGGCTTTTTATATCATATTATTACAACATCACAAGCGGCGCGGCGGTGATTATTACAGCAAGTGTCTTTTTCCTTATAGGAGAGGTAACAAAAAAGAGAGGAAACTAGCGCTTATTTACCCAGCGCGGCGGATCGCATGTTTGCTCGTTTCCGCCGTGCGATTTTGGGCATATTTAATTATCAATGTTCGCCTGTCAGATAGTACCAGCCAAGCACTTCAAACTGCACGTACCAGATTAGGATCGAAAGAATAAATCCCAGCGCGACAGTCCATGCAAGCCGCATATGCGTCATAAAGGTGTACGTGCCGCGCAACCTGCCCATAACGCCCACACCGGCGGCACTGCCAAAACTTATCAGACTGCCGCCCGTTCCGACTGTGAGCGCGAGAAACAGCCACTGATCGATACCCATACCGGGCTTTGCGTCCAAAATCGCCTTCATCACGGGTATGTTATCCACAATCGCCGAAATAAGACCGACACAGATATTAGCGGCCAGCGGACCGATCGCTTCGTAGCCCTGCGCCACGAGCTGTAGGTAGCCGACGTAACCCAGCGCGCCAACGGCGGACAGTATGCCGAAGAAGAACAAAAGCGTGTCGTATTCGACCTTGCTGATGCTTGTATATACGTTAAAGCCGTCCGCGCCGCACCGTTTGAGGTAGTAGGAGTATAACGAGAGCAACGAGAGCCCAAACATCATGCCCCACATTGGAGGAATATGAAGCACCTGCTCGCACATTACCGCAGAAAAAATCGTAATCGCGCCCAATGCAATCACCTTGCGTGCGCCCGTTTTCATATGCACCGCCTCTTCGCTGGAAGCGTCAAATTTCGGCTTTTCGTCCGGCACGAATCGGCTAAGCAGGAACGCGGTAAGAAGCCAGCCGCCGATTGAGCTTGGAAATATAAAAAAGAAATCCACAAACGGCGCATAGCCCTTCTGCCACACCATCAGCGTCGTAATGTCGCCGAAAGGAGACCACGCGCCGCCGGCGTTAGCCGCGACGACGATATTGATCGCGCCCGGAACCAAAAACTCCTTTCGCGTCCGATCTATTGTGAGTAGCACCGTGGATAGGATAAGAGCGGTTGTCAGATTGTCCGCCACTGGACTGATAAAAAACGCCAGCAGACCGGTCAGCCAAAACAGTTTACGATAGCCGTAGCCGCTCGAAACTAGTTTGTATTTAAGCGTCTCAAAGACCTTTCGCTCAATAAGCGTTTCGATGTACGTCATAGCCACAAAGAGAAAGAAGAATATCTCCGCAATCTCCTCAATCAGCTCCTTGACACTTTCGTGAAGATGGTCGGTATCACCGCTAGTAACCGCGACGTATATTCCCAGTAAAACAAACATTAAAGTACCGATAAAAAGCGCCGTCTTTGCCTTGTTTATATGGTAGCGCTCTTCGCTGGCAATAAAAAAATAGCCTATTACAAAAATTATGATACATGTAATGCCGATCCAGCTTGTAACAAGCGACCCTGCAGTTTCCATAGCTATACTTCCTTTTAAAAATGATGAATGATCTTAGCTAACGTGGACTTTAGCGCCACCGAGAATACGCGGCTAGCTTAAAACGCGGACAAGCGCCTCTGGAAATAAACGCCATTTATAAAGGCGGTACGAAGCGGCTATTTGATGTTTAGCGGCAGAGAAAGCTTTCCCGCGCGCAAACGCGGGAAAGTGAAAGCAAACCTACAGCCTAGAAACCCCTAATAGTTAAAGATCGCCGCTACGCGAAGCGAGGTGTAATCGTCGTCTTTATAAGCTTTATCGCCGCCAAAAACGCTGACGACGGTTCCGCTAAGCAAGAACCAATCGGTAAAGCCATAGCTTGCCGTTAGATCAAGCTCGTTAATGGAGCCTTTGCCGCCTTTATCCCCCGTATCGAAAATGCCAAGCAGCCCGCTTACGCTAAAGGCGTCCATTTCGTAGCTTGCGCCGAGATAAATGGTGGTCGTGTCTTGGATAAAGAAATTATCGCCATCTTCAAACGGGCTGACATTTTCGCCTACCAATTCGCCCAATAAACCGCTTCCGCCATCTTCGTCCGTAACCGCGAAGCCCGCGTTTACGCTGAACCCTTCAAACGGCGTCGCGCCGGCTTGAATATGGATAACGCCGCCATCTTCCGCACCTTTGGTATACTTTTTATCAAGCCTTGAGATGGTATAAGAACCGCTTACGTCAAACAGATCGTTGCCGTAAGCCAACTTGCCGCCAAACCAATCCGCCGCGTCCGGCACATAGTAAAACCAAGGCTCAATCGACAAACCCTCTAC